>RXJK01000105.1:11908-13895 GCA_003963125.1 Hyphomicrobiales bacterium | reverse complement strand
CGTCCGTCGCCGGCTACGCCAAGCTGAAGGAAAGCTTCGGGACGAAGCTTCCCTTCGCCGACCTGCTGCAGCCGGCGATCCGGCTCGCCAAGCGCGGGCTGCCGAAGGACTGGTACACGACCGTCAAGATTGCGAGTTCGGCAGCGGTGCTGCGCCTCTACGAAGAAAGCGCGCGCATCTATCTGCCGGGCGGTCTGCCGCCCATTCCGCCCTACCAGGGCAGTCCCGGTTTCTTCACGCTCGGCAACTTGCCGCAGACGCTGGAGCGTCTCGCGGCGGCGGGCGCCGACGATTTCTATCGCGGCGATCTCGCGAAGCGGCTCGCCGCCGACATCGCCAAGGCCGGTGGCGTCGTCGATGCGGAGGATCTCGCGCAATGCCGCGCAGTGGTGCGGGACGCACCCTCGCTCGACTGGCGCGGGCGGCATCGCATCTTCACGGCCGGCGGGCTCACCGCGGCGCCGACGCTGCAGGCCGTCATCGCCGGCATGGCGCCGCACATGCCCGGCCGCGACGGCGGCGGGGCGGCGTGGTTCGCAGCACTGGGGCGCGTGATGCGCAAGGCCTATGCGGACCGGCTCGAAGGGCTCGGCGCGGCAACCGCGACGGAGCCATCCGACACGTGCACGACACATCTCACCGTCGTCGACGGCGAGGGCACGCTCGTCTCCATCACGACGACGCTGCTCTCGTCCATGGGCAGCCGCGTGGTGCTGCCCGACACGGGCGTGCTCATGAACAACGGCATGATGTGGTTCGATCCGCGGCCCGGCAGCGCCAACCAGATCGCGCCCGGCGCGCGGCCCTTATGCAACATGTGCCCCGTGATCGTGACGCCGAAGGATGGCGGCTGGCCGCGTTTTGCCGGCGGCGCCTCGGGCGGACGGCGCATTCTCGCAAGCGTGTACCAGATGCTGGCGTGGACGCTCGACAGCGGCATGGACGTCGAGACCGCCGCGCATGCGCCGCGCATCGATGTGTCGGGTCCGGACGAGGTCAGCGCGGACTGCCGCCTGCCGCCGGACGTGATCGCGGCGCTGGAAGCGGCAGGCCCCACGCACATCGTCGAGCATAGCGTGGTGCCGATCAACTTCGCCTGCCCGAACCTGATCAAGGTCGACGAGGACGGCGCGCACGGATGCAGCGACGTCGTCTCGCCGTGGTCAGCCGCCGTCGCCGCGCCGGGCAAGCGGTAGGTTACGCAGGGCGGCGCATCGCGATGACGCCCTCGGTGCGCCGGCGCACCTCGGGAGAGGCGAGGCACATGGCCACGGCCTCGTAGCCCGGCGCGCCTTTATGGGGCGGCACGAGCATTGGCGGGCTGTGGTTCGCCGGGCAATAGATGATGGTGGTCTCCGGCCCGGCCGCTTCCAGGTCGAGGATCGCCGAAGATCGCGTGAGGAAGAAGAGCGGCGTCGCATCGTGGCTCCGGCGCCGAACGTGGGCCGCGACGGCTTCCTGGGTCGCAGCATCGAGCCCCTGCTCGATCATGTCGATCACCGGCACCGCGTCGGCATCCGCTTCGAGTGCGGCGAGCAGAACGAGGAGCGCATCGGAAACAACGCCGCCATCATCGACGATGGCGGCGACGGCCGCATCGACGCGCGCGGAGAGCGCCGGATCGGCGGCGAGCTTCGTGCGGATGGTCGCCGCCTCACGCTGCAACCGGTCGAGGGCAATGAATGTGCCGTTTGGGATCGCCGCGGCGATCTCCATGGCGAGACGCGTCTTGCCGCTGCCGAGCGGCCCGATGATGACATTCAAGGGCGATACGGCTGCGAATTCGAAGCGCTCGCCGCCCCACGGCCAAGGGAGATCGAACGCGACGGCATAGGGCGTGGCGGGCCGGACCACCTGCCGGAGATCAGCCGGAGCCGGCTGCGCGCCGCGCTCCAACTCAAGGCGCGACCTGCGGACGTGCGCGATGGTCTCCTGCAGGCGCACCGCGCGCTCGACGAGGGCTGCCTCGTGCTTCTCGAGAATGCGC
>RXJK01000105.1:0-11858 GCA_003963125.1 Hyphomicrobiales bacterium | reverse complement strand
GGTCGTCTCGCCGCGCAGGGCACGCGCAATCTCGCCGAGAGTCAGGCCGAGCGCGCGCAGATCGACGACCTTTTGCGCCTTCTGCATCTCGTCGGGACCGTACGCGCGCCAGCCTGCCGCCGTGCGCATGGGCGCCAGCAGTCCGCGCTCCTCATAGAGGCGCAGGGCCTTGATGGAAATGCCGAGGCTGCTTGCCGCCTCGGCCGGGCTCAGGAATTGGGGCTTCGGGTCCACGAATCGCTCCTTGATGGCTGAGCGCCTTCGATGAGGTATGCCGCAGGGGCCGGGTCAAGGGCTTCCGCGCCTACGCGGCCAATTCGCGTTCGATGGCGGCTTTCACGGTCGCGCGTTCCGACATGCGCGCGCAGTGTTCCATCACGCGCGGCAGCTTCGCCGTGTCGACGCCGTCGGCTTCGAGCCACTGCGCGAGCGTGAAGAGGTAGGGATCGGCGACGGTGTACTTGCCGCCCATCACCCACGGGCCTTTCAGATAGCCGTTCTCGATGAGCGCGAAAGCGGCGGTGACGGACTGCGGCACCTTGCGCTTCATGTCGTCGAAGGACGCCTGCTCGTCGGCCCAGCGATAGCCACGCATGCGGTGGGCGTGGGCGACGTGGACGGTCGCGCACAGGTAGCTGTTGAAGGCCTGGAGTTCGGCGAAGGCGAACGGGTCGTCGATGGGCGCGAGGCCCGCATCGGGGAACGACTGCGCGATGAAGGCCAGCATGGCCGGCGTCTCGGTGAGGATGCCGCGCGGCGTCGCCAGCGCCGGCACACGGGCCTTCGGATTGACACGCAGGTAGGCCTGCGACTGCTGCTCGGTCTTGCTGAAATCGATGCGGTGCAGGTCGAAGTCGGCGCCCGCATCGCGCAGGGCGATGTGGCTCGCGAGCGCGCAGGTGTGCGGGGCGAAGTAGAGTGTGAGCATGGGATCGAACCCGATGGTTGGGCGGCAGGAGCGGGGTCAGCGGGCGAGGAGGCCGCGCTTGGCGAGATTGCGCATGAGGGCGCCGGTGCCGAAGGTCCAGGGCGGGGCCCTGTCGCTCGTCGTCACGACGTTGACGAGCGCGCCCAGGGCATCAGCGGCGATGGTGACGACGTCGCCCACATGGTGCGTGAACCCCGCGCCTGGGCTGTCGCGGTCCTTGATCGGCGCGAACATGGTGCCGAGGAACAGGACCGCGCCATCGGGATACTGGTGATGCGGGCCCAGCATCTGGCTTGCGAGATCTTCCGGGTCGCGGCTGATCTGCGACATGTGGCTGACGCCGTCGAGCACGAAGCCGTCCGTGCCCTCGACCTTCAGGCGCACCTCCGTGCGGCGCAGGTGATCGAGCGTGAAGCCGCGATCGAAGAGCCGGATAAAGGGGCCGATGGCGGTCGAGGCGTTGTTGTCCTTGGCCTTGCCGAGCAGGAGCGCGGAGCGGCCCTCGATGTCGCGCAGGTTGACGTCGTTGCCGAGCGTCGCCCCGACGATGCGGCCGTGCGACGCCACAACGAGCACGACCTCGGGCTCAGGGTTGTTCCAGCTCGACTTGGCGAGGATGCCGACGGACGCGCCCGTACCGACCGCGGCCATCGGCGGGGCCTTGGTGAAGATCTCTGCGTCCGGACCGATGCCGACCTCGAGGTACTGCGACCACAGCCCTTTCGCCTGCAGCAGCTTCTTGAGTTCCGCGGCCTGCTCCGAGCCCGGCTTCAGGTTGCTGATGGCGCCGCCGAGGGCGGCTTCCACCTCGGCGCGGACCGCCTGCGCGCGATCGGCCTGGCCCCGCGCCTGCTCCTCGATGACGCGTTCGAGCAGCGAGATGGCGAACGTGACTCCGGCCGCCTTGATCGCCTGCAGGTCGATGGGCGCGAGGAGCCAGGGTTTGCGGGAATCGCGCGTGGCTTCCGGCGTTTTGGCCAGTACGTCGGCGAGAACGGCGACGCGGTCCCCTTTGGCGCTTGCCGCCGCGGCCGCGGGATCGGCCATCTCGCAGAGATCGCGCATGGTGGGGAACGACGAACTGATGTCGATCAGATTTCCATCGCGCACGACGACGACCGAGGGGCCTTCGAGTTCGGGACGCCACAGGCGGCCCACAAGCGTCGCGGACGCGGCATCGGCTGGCAGGGTTCGGGAAAGATCGAGCATCGGCAATGGGCTCCAGTATCGGTGAGAAGCACGGCGAACACGCTTCCCGGGAACGGCGGCGGAATGCAATCGAAGGCCGGTAAAGAGTACCTTTCTCGGCCACGAGAAACGGTCTCGCGGCTGCGAAACGGGTTCCCGCCAGCCTAGCATTAAAGCTTCAGCTATGGCGTCCGCGGCAGTAGGTTGGGATGCGGCGCCGCGCAGACTTGGAGATATTTTCCGCGGCTTCCGGCGTGTCCCTGATCGCAGCTCCCTGAAAACGCTGAAACAGCGAATGGAGGTGGCGATGGTCGACTTTCTGAAATTGATCGCTGGTGTTGTTCTCTTTGTCGTGCTGATCGAGTTCGTTTCGATCGGCAAAGGCTACCAAGGCTCCCTGTCGGACAAGATCATGAGTGATCTGATGCTGCGCTGAGCCGGTAGCAGCGGTGCCAGCGCAAACGAATAGTCAACGCCGGCGAGCGAGCCAGACACTGCGCCCGCCGGCGGATGCATCCTGCATCCGCGCATCGAGGACATCGAAATTGGCGGAGGCGAGGAGATCCCTGTAATCCTGCGGATCGAGGCTCGCGTGGTAAAGCTCGTCGCCGCGATAGGTGCCGATGGCCTCGCCGTGGGCGGGCCCGGTGTTGAGCATCAGAAGCGTGCCGGGTGACGCATGGTGCGCGAAGACATCGAACATGCGCCGCTGGTCGTCATGATCGAGGTGGAAGAAGCTGTCCCAGGCGAGAATGCCGGCGAACGCCCTGTCGAGCGCGAGCGTGCGCATGTCGGCGCAGATAAACGTCTCCGCAGGGAAGCGGGCTCGGCACAGATCGATGAGCGGCTCGGAGGCGTCGACGCCGGTCACGGAGAACCCGTTGGCAATGAGGTTGGCCGCGACCGGATCTCCACCGCCGCAGCCGAGATCGAGGACCGACGCGCCTTTAGGGAGGAGCGCGACGAAGCGGTCGTGCCAAACGCGGTCGTTCCAGCCGCTCGCCCGCCTGTCCGCATCCCAGGCGAAGCCATGGCGCTGGTAGAGCGGAATGATCGCGTCCGAGCGCTTGCGCATGTCTCGCCTCAGGACAGATCGCGTTCCCAGGTTTCGCCGACGAGGTCGCGGCCGAAACCGTGGTACGGCTCGCTCTTCGTCAGGGCAAAGCCGTTCGATTGGTAGATGGCGCGGGCGGCCGTGAGGATGCTGTTGGTCCACAGCGTCATGCGCCTGTAGCCAAGGGCGCGGGCGTGGGCCATGCAGGCCTCGACGAGGCGGCGGCCGATGCCGTGGCCGCGCATATCGGGCTCGACGTAGAGCAGGCGCAGCTGCGCCACGGTCTTGGATTTCCGCGCGAGGAAGACGGAGCCGACGATGCGGCCGTCGACCTCGGCGATCCAGGCGCGCTCCCACGCCGGGTCGCGCTTCTCCACGAAGTCGGCAGCCACGCGCGCGACCAAGACCTCGAAGGTGGCGTCGAAGCCGTATTCCTGCGCGTAGAGCGCGGCGTGGCGATGGATGACCCAGCCGATGTCGCCGGGGCGAAGATCGCGGAGGGTGCACTCCGCGTTCTTCGTTCCGCCAAGAAGACGCTCCGCGGTGCCGAGGCTTGTTGCCAGGGCCTTGCGGTCGGCCTGGGTCAGGGGCGCGAGCAGTTGGCGCACCTCTTCGTCGGAGCGACGGTTGATCCGATCGAAGGCTTTGCGCCCTTTCGCCGTCAAGGCGAGGATGCTTTGACGCGCGTCGGTCTCGCTCTGCGTGCGCACCACGAGGCCGCGCTGTTCCAGGCTCTTGAGGAGGCGGCTCATGTAGCCCAGATCGAGCCCGAGGTCGTTGGCGAGGTCCGTCGCCGTCGTCCGCTCCGCGAGCGCGATCTCGAACACGATGCGCCCTTCCGGCAGGCTCAGGTCGGTGCCGAGCAGCGCCTCCTGCAGCACGCCGATCCGGCGCGTGTAGAAGCGCGAGAAGCGACGAACGGCGGTGACAGTTTCATCCTCGGACGCCTGCTGGCCCATGCGTACGCCCTCCTTCGGCACAGGGACGAGGGTGGCGCGCAATACTTGCTTTTGTCAAGCATCCGCGGCAGCGAGCGCGATCAGACGATGCGGGAGGCACGATTGCCCCAGTAGCGGTCGCGCAGGATTCGCTTGTAGAGCTTGCCGGTCGGCAGCCGCGGCAGCTCGGCCTCGAAATCGACGGAGCGCGGCACCTTCTGGCGCGCGAGATTGGCACCGCAGTAGGCGATGAGCTCTTCGGCAAGCGCGGAGCACGGCTCGTAGCCCGGCATCAACTGCACCACCGCCTTCACTTCTTCTCCGAGATCAGGGTTCGGCACGCCGAACACCGCGGCGTCGGCGACCTTCGGGTGCGTGATCAGCAGGTCCTCGCACTCCTGCGGATAAATGTTCACGCCGCCCGAGATGATCATGAAGGACGCGCGGTCGGTGAGATGGAGATAGCCGTCCTGATCGAGGTAGCCGATGTCGCCGACGGTGCTCATGCTGCCGTCGGGCGAGCGGGCCTCGCGTGTTTTCTGCGGATCGTTGAAGTATTCGAACTCGGAGCCCGACTTGAACCAGATCGTGCCGGGCGTACCGCGCGGGCATTCCTTGAAATAGGGATCGAGGATGTGCAACTCGCCGAACAGCACGCGGCCGACGGTGCCGGGATGGGCCAGCCATTCCTCGCTGTTGCAGGCGGTGAAGCCCAGCCCTTCGGTCGCCCCGTAGTACTCGTGGATGATCGGCCCCCACCACGCGATCATGTCGCGTTTCACCTGCACGGGGCAGGGTGCCGCCGCGTGGATTGCCACTTCGAGCGACGACAGGTCGTAACGGGCGCGCACGGCCTCGGGCAGCTTCAGCATGCGCGAGAACATGGTCGGCACGAGCTGGCTGTGGGTCACGCCGTAGATCTCGACGAGCTCGAGGTAACGCTCGGCGTCGAAGTGCTCCATGATGATGGCGGTGCCGCCCATGCGGATCGTCAGGTTGACGGCGGCCTGGGGTGCCGCGTGATAGAGCGGGGCGGGCGAGAGGTAGATCATGCCCTCGCGATACTTCCAGAGCTTGATCAGAAAATCGAACAGCGGCAGGTTCTGCGCCGGCGGCTGCTCGAGGAGCGGACGCAGAATGCCTTTGGGGCGTCCCGTGGTGCCCGACGAATAGAGCATCGAAGTGCCGAGGATCTCGTCCGGGATCGGCGTTCTTGGGCAATCCGCGAGCGCGTCGTGCAGGCCGATGATGCGGTCGCTTTCGCCGGGGCCGTCCATCACCACGCAGACGGCGACGTCCGGGCACGACTTCAAGGCCTCGCGCGCGACATCGAGCTTCGCCTGCGACGTGAAGAGGATCTTCGACATGCTGTTGTTGACGATGTAGGCGAGTTCGCTCGCGGTGAGGAAGGAATTCACGCAAGTGAAGTAGATCCCCGACCGCTCGCTGGCCGAGCAGGCCTCGAGGTAGCGGCTGTTGTTCTCCATGAAGATGGCGATGTGATCGAGCCGCTTCAGGCCGGCGCGGCGCAGGAAGTGCGCGAGGCGGTTGGCGCGGGCCTCGAGCTCGGCATAGGTGACCGCCTCGCCGGAATTGCCCATGATGAAGGCCGGCTGCAACGGGCGCAGCCGGGCGTGGAGCCCCGTGTACATGCCGTGTTCCTCCCGCGGCCCCCGTGGTCGGAGGCCAATCATTTTCTTTGTTGCGCGGGATGGTAGCGAAGTCGTTCCGTGTTGCCAACGTTCGCCCGATGGCGAAAGGCGCGGCGCGCGGACAGCTAGATGACGCTTTCGGGGGCGAGTTCGCAGGCGGTCGCGTCGCCCATTTCGATCTGCACGGTGGCGTGGTCGATCTTGAAGTCGTGCGCGAGGTCGTGGCGCAGCGCCGCGAGGAACCGATCCCCCGGGTGCCCCGCCGGCATGACGAGATGCGCGGTCATCGCGGTCTCCGTCGTGCTCATGGGCCAGATGTGGATGTCGTGCACCTCCGTCACGCCGGGCAGGGCTGCAAGATGCGCGCGCACATCATCCGGGTCGATGCCGGGCGGCACGGCATGCAGCGCAAGGTCGAGGCTTTCGCGCATGAGCGACCAGGTGCTCCACACAATCACGCCGGCGATGGCGAGACTGACGAGAGGATCGACCCAATGCCACCCCGTCAGCATGATCAGGACGCCCGCCACCACAACGCCGAGCGATACGCCCGCGTCCGCCGCCATGTGCAGGTACGCGCCGCGGATGTTGAGATCGCCGCCGCGTCCCGACGCGAACAGCACCGCCGTACCGGCATTGATCAAGATGCCAACGGCCGCCACCGCGATCATGGTCACCTCGGCGACGGGCACGGGATCGAGAAGGCGCTGCGCCGCCTCCCAGATGATCACGCCGACGGCCGCGAAGAGCAGCATCGCGTTGGCGAGCGCCGCGAGGATCGACGAGGAGCGCAAGCCGTAGGTGAAGCGCGGCGTCGGCGCGCGGCGGCTCACGGCGTAGGCGGCCCAGGCCAAGAGCAGGCCGATCACGTCGCTGAAGTTGTGACCGGCGTCCGCGACGAGCGCCATCGAGTTCGACAGAATGCCATACGCCGCCTCGATGACCACGAACCCCAGGTTCAGCACCGTGCCGACCGCGAAGGCGCGGCCGAAGCCTTGCCCGTTCACGGGGCCATGATGATGGTGGTGGTTGTGGTCGTGCGGCATGGGATGGCGGGGCCTGCTGACGCGGACGGGAAAGACATTAACGAAATCGCGGTGTGCAGGGTGCCCGGCCGATAGCCGCGGCAGACGCTTCAAATGCATGGGAATGATGGTGGAGGGGGCTGGATTCGAACCAGCGTAGGCTAAGCCAACGGATTTACAGTCCGTCCCCTTTAGCCACTCGGGCACCCCTCCAGGAGTGTCCGGACCGAACGTTCGGTGGCAGTGCCATCGACGCGCGCCCGGGACGGCAGTCCCGATCCTGCAAACGAAATGGCCCCGCCGAGGGCGGGGACCAAGACGGGCGTGTTATGATGTTTGCCTCCCGCCCTGTCAACCCATGCCCGGCGGCGGCATCGGCGGCGAGGATCCCCGCAAAAGCATTGACGGCGGCCGAAAGGCTCGACATCTCAGCGGGCTCGAACGCATGCCAAAGGATCAGCCCGATGCGGGACAAGGAGCATGGCCGGAAACATCGCCACGGCGGCGGCGGCCAGCAGCGGTTCCAGAAGTTCCGTCCTGGCAAGCGCGGCGGGGAACAGCGACGTTTTGAAAAGGACACGTCCGACCCCGAGCATGTCGTGTTGTACGGCATCCACGCCGTGGAAGCGGCGCTGCGCAATCCGGCGCGGCGGGTCGACAAGCTGCTGCTCACGGACAATGCGCAAAGGCGCCTGCACGACGTGCTGCAGGAGCGCGGGGTCACCGGCGAAGCAGCGTTGCCGAAGGATCTCGACCGGCGGCTTGGTCCCGACACCGTGCACCAGGGCGCGATGCTGGAAACTGCGCCGCTCGAGGAGCCCGATCTCGAGGCGCTGGCGGAGTTGGCGGACCAGCGCCCGCTGCTGGTGCTCGACCAGGTCACCGATCCCCACAACGTCGGCGCCATCCTGCGCTCGGCGGCCGTGTTCGGCGCCGCGGGGCTCGTGATGACGCGGCGGCACAGCCCGCCGCTCGACGGGACGCTGGCGAAATCCGCCTCCGGCGCGCTGGAGCATGTGCCCGTCGCGCTCGTCGGCAACCTGGCGCGCACGATCGAAGAGCTGAAGGACCTGGGCTTCCTCGTCGTCGGGCTCGACGGCGAGGGCGAAGGCACGATCGAGGCGATCGACTGGAGCCGGCGCATCGCGCTGGTGCTCGGAGCCGAAGGAAAAGGGCTCAGGCAACTGACGCGGGAGAGCTGCGATCAGCTCTGCCGCATCACGGCCGACGGGCCGCTCGCCAGCCTCAACGTATCGAACGCGGCGGCCGTCTCACTGCATTTTGCGAGCTTCAAGCGGCGCCAATCCTGAAAAGCAGAAGGCGCCGCGGGTGGCAGCGCCTTCGAAAGCTTCAGGGCCTGCGAGATCAGTCGCAGATGGTGGGGCGCCAGCAGCGCCACTCGCCGCCGCGGCAGACCTGATCGCCGTAGCGGTCGATCCAGCAGCGACGGCCGGCGTATCCGCACTGGCGCGGCCCGCGATAGCAGCCCGGAGGCACGTCGGCGTAGTAGGCGGGGCCGCCGTAGTAGCGCGGACCAGCGGTCGCGCCGGCGATGCCGAGGCCGAGAATGGTGCCGATGGCGAGGCCGGCAGCCACGCCGCGACCGTCATGAGCCTTGGCCTCGTCGATCGAGACCATGAACACGCCCGCGAGCATGGCGAGCGCAGCGAATGCACTGACGATCTTCCTCAGCATCCCCGTCTCCATATTTGGTGCGGCGGCGAGGCCGCATTCATCGGCGGGCAAAATGCAGCCCGACTGTGGCGTGACAACGGCCAAACGTCCTTATTAATCCGTCACCTGCCGAAAATTGCGCAGGCCTGTCAGGTGCCGTTCAGCGATAGATCGCGAGGCGGCGGAAGTCCGGATTGCGCAGGAAGAAGCCGCCCAGACGATAGGGCCGGCAGTAGTCGCGCCAGGACCAGCGGCGGCAGTAGACCGCGTAGGCGAAGCGCGGATGGCGCGAAAGGCCATGCCGGCGGACCTTGTAGTGGCGCGGCGCGACGTAGGCGTGCCGATAGGCGTAGTCCCGGCGCCAGGGCGCGTAGCTCGGAAGGGAGTCGTCGAAGGCTTGGGCGGGTGCTGCAGCGGACAACAGCAACCCGAAGGCGGCTGCGGCGAGCATCGGGGCAGTGCGCATCGCGAGGACACTCCAAATTCTGGGGCGCCCGCAAGCTAGCCCCGATCATCCTTTCGGAATCCTTAACGAACGCACCCGGACTTAGCTCACCTGTAGCCCCAGGCCGGGTAGTAGCGATACGGCTGGCCCAGATACTTGTAGCGGTAACGGGTCTTCATCGCCGGGCGCGGGACCCAGTAGCCGGAGTCGAAGTAGGGGTAGTAGCCGCGATCGGTGTAGTAATAGGAGTACGGATCGTAGCGATAGAGGCGCAGGCCATTGGGCAGTCGCCGGCCCGGCGTGTAGATGCCGTAGCCATCGGGGTTGCCGCCGCCGGCAGAGGCATCCAGCGCGCCGAACGACAGGCCGGCGGCTGCAGCGAACAGCACAAGGGCAAACCTGCGCATGGCGCGAATCTCCAAGTGATTTGCGCGAACTGTCGCTTGCATTGCTTCGAAGAGCAAGGGTCCCCAGCTCTTTTTCGGATGCATGTGCCGAGACGGCAGCAGATCTCACTGCTGCTGGGCACCCTCCGCCTGACGGCGCGCGTCGGCGGGGCGCACCTCGTTCATCACGAACTGGCGCACGGCGAAGGCCGTCGCGGGGGTCATGCGTGCGTAAAGGGACGGAAGCGCCGCACGCTCCGCGATCAGCGGCTGGCCTTCCATGACGCGGAGCGTATCGAGCGCGACATTGCGCACGACGAACAGGCTCATGTCGTAGGACGCGTCGGGCGTGCCGAAGGTGGCGCGGAGCGACAACAACGGCTCCAGGCGTTCGCGCGGGAAACGCTGCCCGATCTCCTCCTCGAGTTCCCGCTGCAGGCACTCTTCGGGCGCCTCTCCCGCTTCGCGATGGCCGCCAAAGAGACCGATGAGGCCCGGATGGATGATGCCCGGGATGTCGTCGCGCTGCTGCAGGAGCAGCCGGCCGCAGGTGCCGACGATGATCGCGCAGGACACGGTGCGCACGGGATCAGACATGCGTTCGAGCTTTCGCTTTGGGGTTGGGCCCGGTCAGCTTCCGAGGATGTCGCGCGAGGCCGAGTTGACGAGCGCCTCGACGTCGAGGCCGGGCGCCACCTTGTCGTAGTCGTGGTCGATGAGGAGGCAGGACGCACCGTGGACGAAGGTCCAGAGCTTGAGCGCCACATGGCGGGGATCCTCCGCGCGGCCCTGCTTCTCGATGAACAGGGCTACCTGCTCGATCAGGTAGGCCAGGCAGCCGGTGCCGGCTTCGTCCACGATGCCGGCCGTCTTGAGATCCGAGTTCTGCCCGAACATCAGCCGGAACAGGTTCGGCTCGGTCGAGGCGAACGTGGTGTAGGCGCGACCCATGAGCTGGATCGCCTCGAGGGTGCCTGGGCCCGCGACCTCGACGGCGTGGGCCGTGTCCGCCTTGAGCTTCTCAAAGCCGCGCTGGCAAACGATTTCCAGGATTTCCTGCTTGTCGCGGAAATGCTTGTAGGGCGCAGCGGTGGTGACCCCGGCAAAGCGGCAGGCATCGGCCAGCGTGAAGTGCTCGGCCCCCTTCGCGTGCACCAGGGCGCGGGTCGCCTCGATCAGGGATTCCCGAAGATCGCCGTGGTGGTAGCGGTCCTTGCGCTCGGTGCCGTCATCGGCCCGCGCGCCAGCCGCCACACGGCTTTGTGATGCCTCAGCCACATCCCCTCCCAGTCTGACCTCTTGCCATGTTATTCGCACTTACATAAGTTAGTGCCGCTGACTTCGCAACAGCAGCATGACACGGGGCGACATATGGCGCCCCCAGCAGATCAGACATCTGGAACGTCGACCAGGAGAATAGGGATGCCCGCCGAGTCCTGTCCAGCGCCCCAGCCGATGGCGTCCAACAACCGCCTGAGCCGTTCCGGAGGCGCTGCCGTGATACTGGCTGCGGCGCTTGTGCTGGCCGGCTGCCAGAAGAAGGAGCAGCAGGCGGCGGAAGCCCCCCAGCCCGTACGCGTCATGCCGGTGACGAGCGAACCGCTTGCACGGGCCGCGAGCTACGTCGGCACCGTGCGGGCACGGTACGAAAGCGATCTCGGCTTCCGGGTCGCGGGGAAGATCACGGAGCGCCTCGTCAACATCGGCGACAGTGTAAAACCGGGGCAGCCGCTCGCGCGCCTCGACGTGACGGACTTCCAGCTCACGCGAGAAGCCAACGAGGCCGAGCTCGCCGCGGCCAAATCGAACCTCGCGCAAGCGCTTGCCGCGGAGCGTCGCGGCAAGGACCTTCTCGATCGCGGGCACGTTTCCGAGGCCGTCTACGATCAGCGCAAGGCCGCGCTCGACGAAGCGCAGGGGCGGCTCGATCGCGCCGAGCGCAATCTCGCCATTTCCCGCAACCAGACCGATTACGCGACGCTCAAGGCGGACAACGCGGGCGTGGTGACATCCTTGCCGGTCGAAGTCGGACAGGTGGTCGCCGCGGGGCAGCTCGTCGCGCGCATCGCGCAGGACGGCGAGCGCGAGGCGGTCGTCGCCATTCCCGAGGCGCGGCTCGCCGATATCCGCGAGGCGCAGCCCGAAGTGGCGCTGTGGGCCGATGCCAGCCGGCGCTACGCCGCGAAGCTGCGCGAAATCTCGCCCCAGGCGGACACGGCCACGCGCACGTATCTTGCCCGCTTCACGATCGAGAATGCCGATAGCGCCGTGGTGCTCGGCATGACGGCCACGGTCATCGCCAACGCCGGAAGCCGCGCGGAGGTGGTGCGCGTTCCCTCGACCGCCATCATCAACGACGGGCGCGGCGCATCGGTTTGGGTCGTGCAGGCGAGCGGCACGCGCGTCGAGCGGCGGCCGGTCGAGATCCTGAGCTTCGGGCAGCAGGACGTGCTCGTGACGCGCGGGCTCAATGCCGGCGAACGCCTTGTAACGCTCGGCGTGCACGTCCTCGACGAGGCGCGGCCGATCAAGGTCGTGGAAGAGCGGCCGCCCGTGAAGGTCGCCGCC
>RXJK01000062.1 GCA_003963125.1 Hyphomicrobiales bacterium | reverse complement strand
CGCCGACGATGTCGAATTGCGGCCTCTCGAGCCTTTCTATCGAATCCGCTTTGCGGATGGTTCGACCTTCGAGCCGCAGAGCGATCCGGCCGCTTTGCGCCGGGAGGTTGCGAAACTCTCGCCAGAGGATGCCGCGGGCTTCGAGCGCTTCATGCGGCTGAGCGAGACGGCCTGCGCCGTGGGTTTCGAGAGGCTCGGCGATGTGCCCTTCTCCTCCCCGCTGCAGATGCTGCAGCAGGGCCCGATGCTGCTGCGTCTTGGCGCCTATCGCAGTATCTACGGCCTGGTGGCGTCGCATGTGCGCAGCGAGAAGCTGCGAACCGCGCTGAGTTTCCATCCGCTCCTCATCGGCGGCAATCCGTTTCGCGCGCCGGGCATCTACAGTCTCATTCCGTATCTCGAATGGAAGTGGGGCGTGCATTTCGCCATGGGGGGCACTGGCGCCCTGGTGCGTGGCCTTGCCGGCCTGATCAAAGGGCAGGGCCATGACATCCGGCTCGGCTGCGAGGTCGACAGCATCGATGTCGAGAAGGGCCGCGCCACCGGTGTCACGCTCGCGACCGGCGAGCAGATCCATGCCGACCTCGTGGTGTCGAATGCGGACTCCGCCTTCACTTACGGTCAGTTGTTGCGCAAGGTACCCCGGCGGAGATGGAGCGCGCGTAAGCTGGCCCGCGCCCGCTACTCGATGGGGTTGTTCCTCTGGTACTTCGGCACCAAGGTGCAATATCCCGACGTTGCGCACCACACGATCCTTTTGGGGCCGCGCTACAAGGGGCTGCTCCGCGATATCTTCGATAGGCGCATCCTCGCCGAAGACTTCTCGCTTTATCTGCACCGTCCGACGGCGACCGATCCTTCGCTCGCGCCGCACGGCTGCGATGCCTTTTACGTGCTCTCACCTGTGCCGCACCTCAAGGGCGATGTCGACTGGACGCGGGAAGCCGAGCCCTACCGGCGCCGCATCGCGCGTTTCCTGGAAGCAAGTGTTCTGCCGGATCTCGGGCGGAACATCGTCACGTCGAAAATCATGACGCCGCTCGACTTTCGTGACCGGCTGAACGCGCCGTTGGGTGCAGGCTTCGGGCTGGAGCCGATCTTCACGCAAAGCGCGTGGTTCCGTCCGCACAACAAGAGCGAAGACATCGACAACCTCTACCTCGTGGGCGCGGGCACGCACCCGGGGGCAGGACTTCCGGGCGTGCTCTCCTCTGCGCGCATACTCGACAAGGTGGTTCCCGATGCGCGCATCCGCGCCTGATCCCCGCGATATCGAAGCCTGTCTTGCGGCGCTGAAGGTCGGTTCCGCCAGCTTCCATCTGGCCGGCTTGCTCCTGCCGCGTCGCGTCCGCGACCACGCGAGTGCGCTCTATGCATTCTGCCGCATAGCGGACGACGTTGCCGATACCGGCGGCCGGAGAGAGAGCATCGAGGCGCTTCGCCGCCGTTTGCAGGACGCCTATGCCGGCTTTCCTCAGGCCCATCCGGTCGACCGCGCATTCGCGGCCGTGGTCGCGTGCAACGGCGTGCCGCGCGCGTTGCCCGAGGCGCTGATCGAGGGCCTACTTTGGGACATCGAAGGACGAACCTACGACACGCTTGCGGATCTCGAAAAGTACGCGGCGCGTGTCGCCGGAAGCGTCGGGGCGATGATGGCCGTCGTGATGGGCGTGCGGACGGAAGAAGCGTTGGCGCGCGCCTGCGATCTCGGCGTCGCGATGCAATTGACCAACATCGTGCGCGATATCGGCGAGGATGCGCGCATGGGGCGGCTCTACCTGCCGCGGGCCTTGCTGCGCGGGGCGGGCATAGATCCGGATGCATGGCGCGAGAGGCCGGTCTGGGATGCTGCGATTGCGCAAGTGGTGCAAAGACTTCTCGCGCGTGCGGATTTGCTCTACGCCCGCGCCCGTGGTGGTATCGCGCACTTGCCGCGATCGTGCCGGATGGGCATCCAGGCCGCGCGGCTCATCTACGCCGACATCGGCACGGTCGCGCGCGCCTCGGGGTTCAACCCTCTCATCGAGCGCGCCGTAGTGCCTGTGGGGCGAAAGCTGTCATTGGTCGGGGCGGCCGCGCATGCGGCACTCCTCGACGGGCGGGGAGACCCCTGCCCGCCGCTCGAAGCAACGCGCTTTCTGGTCTCGGCGGCAGCACGCCCTCAGCGTCAGAGCGAACGGCGCGAAGAAAGCAGGATAATCTGGCTGCTCGATCTCTTCGAGCGCCTCGAACGGCGCGAGCGTGCGTGAGGCGCACGGATGGAATCCTCCTATCTCGCGCTCATCGAGTTCTTCATCGTTGCCGCGTTCGTCGTCGGCTGGGGCGTTCTCGAGATCGTTGGTCTACGCCTCGACAAGAAGCGGGAACGCGAGAATCTTGAGGCGAGCCGCGACGAGCGCGATAAGTCCTAGCCTAAGATCAGGATGGAATCGGGCTCGGGGAAGTGCTCACGGAGCGACGGACCAGCGGCTGCTCGGGCGGAAGCTTCGGGGTCCGCAGGAGCTCGGCGATGCCCAGAAGCAATGGGGCGCCCAGCGGCCAGACGGGCAAAAGAGATGCGAGGGTCTCGTGCACGGTTTTCTCCTCTTCGATGAGGTGAGAATACCGGGCACATCGCGAAGTTCCGGGCGTTCGCACTTCTCGCGCTCTAGCGACTGGCGGCTAGGTCGCTAGTGTTGATGCTGGCGCCAGCGCCTGCGCGGCATGCGGAACGGGAGCATCGCCTGCACGAGCGGCATGCGGAAACGGTCGAGCGAGAGAGCCTCGTGCATGCCGACGCTTCTGCAGCCGCGCCAGGTGGTTTCGACGCTGGCACGCGCATAGAAAGGGCCATCTTCGAGGCCGCGCACGAGGCGTGGAGCTTGTTCTGAGCGCGTCTCTCGTGGCAGCTGCCAGGTGGACGTCGGAAGCTGCGCGAACCGGCTGGGCGAAACAGGAACGATGTTGCCGTCATCATCGACGGACAAAGCGAGCGCACGCTCAGGTCCCGAGCGCTGGACCGCGTCGTAGAGCAGGAGGGTTTCGTCGGCGAAGGGGGTGCGCGACCATGACCAGGACGTGAAGGCGTTTTCAAGGGGTTCTGCGCCCCAGTTGCAGTCGAGATAGCCGTCGCCATCCCAGGTCCAGTTCGGGGCTTCGAACGCGGCGTGCACATGGGCACGCGGTGCGATCGGCCACCACACGTGCTTTTGAGACGAATCGAGCGCGAAAGCGGCGCCGGTGAGGGCGCGAGGTGTGAGCACGATCCGTCCCCGGATGCGGCGCGGGAACGGGACGGCGATCTCGTCGACGTCGACGATCAACGCGTGTCCGCTCCAGTGCATGCGGCTCGGTCCGATCACGAGATGCGTAGGCGTTCGCGAGAGATTTTCGGAGCCTCTCTCGGTCATGCACCAGAGTTTGCGGTGCGGCAGATAAAGGGCGACGTTGAGGCTGATGAAATTTTCGGGCGGCGCTTTCGATGTCGTGCGCCGGGCCCACGCGTAATAGGGCGAGAAGACCGACCCAACGAAGGCGATGACCGTGAGGCCGACCGTGCCGTCGCGGCTCAGCGCGTCGAGGTACCACCAGGCGTAACCGCCTGCCGGAATCTTCTTCGCGAAGCCAAGTGCGCCATCACTTGCCTCGCGGCCATGCGCCCCGACAACGCCGCCATCGGCACGCCCGGGCCCGGATGCACGCTCCCCCCCGCCAGATAGAGCCCCGTTGTCCTCGTCGTGATCCCCGCCCGGGAGAATGACGCCGACCATCCGTGAGATGCCGGGCCATAAAGCGCTCCGCCCGTCGCTGGAAACATCGTGTCGAAGATGGCCGGAGTGCCGGTCAGCGTCCACGGGGTGGTCTCGGCCAGCTGGAGCCCTTGCGCTTCGAGACGGTGCTGCACGGTCGTCCGGCATTGCGCGATATCCTCGGCCGAAAGGGGGTTGCGGTCGCCATCTGCGGGCGCATTGACGAGGCAGAGGAGGCGATCAGTCTCGTCGGTGCCGCCTTGATCCGCGTGCGCAGATCCGCTGCGGTTGCCGGCGCACAGGTAGATGGTCGGATCGTGCGGCAGGCCGCGGCGGCGCAGGATGTCGTCGAACTCGGCACGGTAGTCGTTCGAGAAGAAGACGTTGTGCCGGGAAAGGGGAAAGCCCTCGGTGCGGGCTGCAGTGACCCACGTCAATGCCGACAGGGAGCGGCTTTCGCGCGCGGGGGGCGCCGGGGCGAGGTCGGTTCGGGAAGTCGGCAGGCAGTGGGTGAGGGACGCGATGTCCCCGTTCCAGATGATGGCGTCCGCCTCTACCAGCTCGCCGGTGGTGATACGCACGCCGGCGGCGCCGCTTCCGTCGAGCACGATCGTATCGACGGGGGCATGCGTGCTCATCACTGCGCCGCGGGCCGTAGCCAAGTCAGCCAGCGCTCGGGCCAACGCGCTCATGCCGCCATCGATGCTCCAGACGCCCGCCTGTTCGACATGGGCAACGAGCATCAACGTGGCGGGCGCCTCGAACGGCGAGGAGCCGCAGTAGGTCGCGTAGCGTCCGAAGAGCTGTTGCAACCGCGGATCGCGAAAATAGGCACCAAGTGCCGCCCAGAGCGACGTGTAGGGCGAGATGTCCCACAGCGCGCCGGGCCGGAAGGCGAAGTTGAGCAGCATCCTGTCGAAGCGGGGCTCGGGCTGGCAGATGAAGCTGTCCTTGAGGTGCCCGTAGACGCGGGCGGCGCGATCGCAAAAGCGCAGGAAGCCGCGGGCATCGTCTGCGCCGGAAAAGGCGCCGATCGCATCCGCCGAGCGCGCTGCGTCGGCAAAGAGGTCTAGGCGCTGTCCGTCCTGCCAGGCGTGGCGCGCCAGAACTTCGAGCGGGGAGAGGCGGAGATGCGCCTCGAGGGAGGTGCCGGCATCCGCCAGCATCTCGTCGAACACCCATTTCATCGTGAAGACGGTCGGTCCCGTGTCGATGAGGTGTCCACCGGCTTCGGCCTGACGGATCTTGCCGCCAAGATGCGGCAGGGCTTCGAAGAGACGGACGCCGACGCCGTTGGCGGCGAGCGAAAGGGCGGCGGAAAGGCCGCCTATTCCGCCTCCCACGATCACCACCCGGTCGTCGCGCATCGGGATCTCTTTTGCCCCAAGCCAGATTACCGATTGACACATCCTGCTCTAAATGTCCAAAATAATTGACAGTCATGATGTAATGAAAAATGAACATTGCTGCTCCGGCAGCGCTGCCTCTCGAGAAGGAGTGTCCCATGGTCCCCTTCCTGCCGCGGATCGAACGCGCCATCGAGGCGGCGCTGGCTCCGCTCGATGCGGCGGATGCTCCGCCGCTTTTGCGGAAAGCCTTGCGGCATGCCGTTTTCCCGGGCGGGGCCCGCTTCCGGCCACGGCTGTGTCTCGCGGTGGCGATGGCGTGCGGTGATCCGGATCCCGACCTTGCCGACCGTGCGGCGGTCGCCGTCGAGTTGCTGCATTGCGCGTCCCTCGTACACGATGATCTACCGTGCTTCGATGATTCCCCGCTTCGGCGCGGGCGCCCCTCGGTGCATGCGGCCTTCGGTGAGCCGCTCGGCGTATTGGCGGGCGACGCGCTGATCGTGCAGGCGTTCGGCGTGCTTGCCTCGCCAGCGGGCGGGGTGGGCGATCGCCTGCCGGCGCTCATTGGCATCATCGCGCGCGCGGCGGGGGCGCCGCATGGGATCGCAGCGGGCCAGGCCTGGGAAAGCGAACCGCATCCCAACCTCTCTGCCTATCACAAAGCCAAGACGGCAGCGTTGTTCGTGGCCGCCGTCGAGGCGGGTGCGTGCGCTGCTGGCCACGCGCACCAGCCCTGGCGTCTTCTCGGCGAGTGCCTGGGTGAAGCGTACCAGATCGGCGACGACCTGCGCGATGCGGTCTCCAGCGAGGCGGTTCTCGGCAAGCCGGTTGGCCGCGATCAAGCCTTGATGCGTCCGAGCGCGGTTGCAACGCACGGCGTCGCGGGGGCCATCAGACACCTGCGGGCGCTTATCGAGCGAGCGAGCGCGTCGATCCCGGATCTGCCGGCCGCGCCGACATTGCGTGCGCTGATCGAGGCCGAGGCCTCCCGTTTCGTGCCCAAGGAACTGCTGCAGGCCGCATGATGCGCCGGCCGGTGCCTTGGCGCGGGAGTTCGCATGCACTGGCGGGACCGGCTTCTCGACTTCGCGGTTGGGCGCATTCGAAACGCCCGTTTTCGGGCTTCGGCTGCGCGTAACCCTTTGCTGCGGCCGATTGCGCGGGCGAACGCGGCTGCGCTGTTCGACCTGTGTGCCGGCTTCGCTTATACGCAGACCTTGCTGGCCGTGGTCGAACTAGAGCTCCTTCCGTTCGTCGATGAGCGGCCGCGGACCCTCAGCGAGATCGCACGGCATGCGGGGCTTGCTGCGGATAGTGCCGAGATGCTGCTGCGCTCGGCGTGTGCGCTCGGGCTCTTGCGCCGACGTGGTGATCGCACCTACGGGCTCGGACTGCGCGGCGCGGCGCTAATCGAGAATCCCGGCGTCGTTGCCATGATCGCGCACAACGCACTTCTTTACCGTGATCTCGCAGACCCTGTGGACGTGCTGCGCAAGTCGTCTCCCGACGGTGAATTGGCGTCGTTCTGGGGATATGGGATGCGGCACGCCGAGCCTGCGACCGGCGCCGATGCGCAGAGCTACTCGCAGCTGATGGCGGTCTCGCAGCAGATGATTGCGGAAGAGGTGCTGGCCTCGGTGACGCTGGGAGATTGCCGGAGGCTGCTCGACATCGGCGGTGGTCTCGGCGTCTTCGGCCTCGCGGTGAAGGCCCGCGCGCCCGCGATCGACGTGACGGTGCTCGATCTGCCGGAGGTGGCGGACGCCGCAACGCGGTTCATACGGTCGCAAGGCGTCGCCGGGATCACGGCCGTCGGCTGCAACTTTGTCCGCGACCCGCTGCCGACGGGCGCGGATGTCATTTCCCTGGTTCGGGTTCTGCACGACCACGACGACGCGGTTGTCCGACATCTTCTCGAAGCTGCAGCGGGAGCGCTTCGTCCGGGTGGCATGCTGATGATTGCGGAACCGATGCGCGGCCCGGGCGCGGCCGCGCGCATGGCGGATGCCTATTTCGGTTTCTACCTGCGGGCCATGGGACGCGGTCGCGCCCGGAGCGCCGAGGAGCTGTCCGCGCTCATGCGCGACGCCGGTTTCACCGATGTGCATCAGAAAGCGACACGAATTCCGCTGCTGGTGTCGGTGCTTGTCGGAAAATGTTCGAAATAGCGTCAAATAAAGTTGACATTCAGACGTGTCGAGCTAACGTGACGGTAGGGATGCAGAGATGTGCATCTTGGCGACGAAGGGGAGCCGCATGAGGTCCACTGCCGTCATTCTCCGCGAACCCGAGAGCCTTGCGTTGGCCGAACTCGAGCTGCGCGAACCGGGCGCCGACGATGTGGTGGTGGAGACGGAGTGGAGCGGCATCAGCACGGGCACGGAGCGGCTGCTCTGGGCGGGTGAGATGCCCGCTTTCCCAGGGCTCGGATATCCGCTGGTGCCGGGATATGAGTCCGTCGGCCGTGTGGTCGAAGGGCACGGGGCGGGGTCGGCGCTTGTCGGACAGCGCGTGTTCGTTCCCGGCAGCCATAGTTTTCCCGAGGTGCGCAGCCTGTTCGGCGCGACCGCCCGGCATCTCGTCTGTCCAGCGTCGCGCGTGCTCGCGGTCGATACCGGCCTTGCGGAGAAGGGCACGCTGCTCGCGCTCGCCGCGACGGCCTACCACGTGGTGACCTCGGGCGGGACCAAGGCGCCGCAGCGGATCGTCGGACACGGTGTGCTCGGACGGTTGATCGCGCGGATCGTGATCGCTCTCGACTATGCGCCGCCGGTGGTCTGGGAGCGGGATGTCTCGCGCCAGGGTGGCGGCGAGGGTTACGAGGTCTGCGATCCCTCCAAGGGCATCGGCCAGTCTTTCGATGTCATCTGTGATGCGAGCGGCGATGCGGCGCTGCTCGATGCACTGATTTCGCGTCTATCCCCTGGGGGGGAGATCGTCCTTGCCGGCTTCTACCGCGAGCGACTGTCGTTCGCCTTTCCGCCGGCCTTCATGAAAGAAGCACGGCTGCGCGTGGCGGCCGAATGGAAGCCGTCGGACCTTGCCGCCGTCTATCGCCTCGTCGAGGACGGCCAGCTTTCTCTCGATGGACTGATTACGCACCAGCGGCCGGCGATGCAGGCCGCGCAAGCTTATCGCGTGGCCTTCGAAGACAAGAGCTGCCTGAAGATGCTTCTGAACTGGAGCGACGCGCCATGATTGCCGGTGTGCAACGGACCGTGAGTGATTTCCTGCACGGCGCGGAGGCGACGGTGGTGGCGCCAGCATCCGTGGCGGAGGCGCCGACGAAGACTACGCAGATCATCGCCATCTATGGCAAGGGCGGGATCGGCAAGAGCTTCACGCTCGCCAATCTCTCCTACATGATGGCGCAGCAAGGCAAGCGCGTGCTGCTCATCGGGTGCGATCCCAAGAGCGATACGACATCGCTTCTCTTCGGGGGGCGCGCATGCCCCACCATCATCGAGACGTCGTCGATGAAGAAGGCGGCGGGCGACGAGGTTCGCATCGGCGACGTCTGCTTCAAGCGCGACGGCGTGTTCGCGATGGAACTCGGCGGGCCCGAGGTTGGGCGCGGCTGCGGCGGACGCGGGATCATCCACGGCTTCGAGCTGCTCGAGAAGCTCGGCTTCCACGAGTGGGGCTTCGACTACGTGCTGCTCGATTTCCTGGGCGACGTGGTGTGCGGCGGCTTCGGGCTGCCCATCGCGCGCGACCTTTGCCAGAAAGTGATCGTGGTCGGGTCCAACGACCTGCAGTCGCTTTACGTCGCCAACAACGTCTGTTCGGCAGTGGAATATTTCCGCAAGCTCGGCGGCAATGTCGGGGTTGCCGGCATCGTCATCAACAAGGACGACGGCACGGGCGAGGCGCAGGCTTTCGCGGACGTTGCGGGCATTCCCGTGCTCGGCGCAATTCCCGCCGACGAAGACATCCGCCGCAAGAGCGCCAACTACCAGATCATCGGCCGGCCCGGCGATCGCTGGGGACCTTTGTTCGAGAGCCTGGCCCTTAACGTCGCCGAAGCGCCGCCCGTGCTGCCGCGTGCCCTAAAGCAGGACGAACTGCTCGGCCTCTTCAAGAGCGAGAACAATGGACGGGACGTTCCGTTCGAACCTGCGTCCTTCGCCGACATGTGCGGCGGACGCGTCGTCGAGAAGACATCGCTGGAAGTGATCTACGAAGCCGTTTGAACGAGAGCTGGCATGTCAGCCGCCGAAACCAGTGCGATGCAAGAGGCCCCCGCGCGGGAGGGCACCAAGCCCAACCTGGCGGAGCTCGGATGCCATGCAGGCAAGGACGTCCTGCGCGAGGCGGCTGCGACGGCCGGCAAGAGCACCCTCCTCGACCAGCTCAAGGCGGACTATCCGCTCGGACCGCACGATCAACCGCAGAGCATGTGCCCGGCGTTCGGCGCGCTGCGCGTCGGCTTGCGTATGCGCCGTACGGCAACGGTGTTGTCGGGCTCGGCGTGCTGCGTCTACGGGCTGACCTTCACGTCGCACTTCTACGGCGCACGGCGCACGGTCGGCTACGTGCCCTTCAACTCGGAGACCTTGGTCACCGGTAAGCTCTTCGAGGACATCCGCGAGGCGACCTTCAAGCTCGCCGATCCCGCACTCTACGACGCGGTGGTGCTGATCAATCTGTGCGTGCCGACGGCGTCGGGCGTGCCGCTGCAACTGCTTCCGAAAGAGATCAACGGCGTGCGCATCATCGGCATCGACGTGCCGGGGTTCGGCGTGCCGACGCACGCAGAAGCCAAGGACGTGCTGGCTGGGGCGATGCTCAAGTTCGCGCGCAACGAGGCGATGCAGGGACCGGTCAGCGCGCCGCGGGGTCCGCGCACCGACAAGCCCACCGTCGCCTTGCTCGGCGAGATGTTTCCGGCCGATCCGATCGGGCTCAGCATGCTCATCGAGCCCATGGGCCTCGCCACCGGACCAGTGGTGCCCACGCGGGAATGGCGGGAACTCTATGCGGCGCTCGATTGCGCCGTCGTTGCCGCGATCCATCCCTTCTACACGGCGTCGATCCGCGAGTTCTCCGCGGCCGGGCGACCGATCGTCGGCTCCGCGCCGGTGGGTGCGGAAGGGACGGCGAACTGGCTCGAGGCCATCGGGCAGGCGTGCGGCGTGTCGCGCACGCGCATCGACGCAGCTAAGAACGTGGCTGTTCCCGCCATTCGCGGCGCGCTGATGAGCAAGCCGATCAAAGGGCGCATCACGCTCTCGGGCTACGAAGGATCCGAACTGCTCGTCGGCCGTCTGCTCGTCGAGAGCGGGGCGGATCTGCGCTATGTCGGTACAGCATGCCCGCGCACCGCTTGGGCCGAGGAGGATTCGGCCTGGCTCGAGGCGCACGGCGTGGCGGTGCAGTTCCGCGCGTCCCTCGAGCACGATCTTGCGGCATTCGAGGAGTTCGCCCCCGACCTCGCCATCGGCACGACGCCGGTCGTGCAGAAGGCGAAGCAGAAGGGCGCGCCGGCGCTCTACTTCACCAATCTCATTTCCGCGCGTCCCCTCATCGGCCCTGCGGGGGCAGGATCGCTCGCGCAAGTGATCAACACCGCGATCGCCGGCTCGTCCCGTCTCGCGCAGATGAAGGCTTTCTTCGAAGGCGTTGGCGAGGGCGACGTTGCGGGCGTCTGGGAGACGAAGCCGCAACCGCAACCTGCCTTCCGCGAGACCTACCGGCGCAAGCTCGAAAAGGCCGCGCAGCAGAAAAAAGCGGGCGAGATGATCTGATGCTAGTCCTCGACCACGACCGGGCTGGAGGCTACTGGGGGGCGGTGTACGTGTTCACCGCCGTCAAGGGGCTGCAGGTCATCATCGACGGTCCCGTCGGATGCGAGAACCTGCCTATCACATCCGTTCTCCACTACACGGACGCGCTGCCTCCGCACGAACTGCCGATCGTGGTCACGGGGCTCGCCGAAGAAGAGCTCGGCCAGACGGGCACCGAGGGCGCCATGCGCCGTGCGCGTCGTACGCTCGCGCCCGACCTGCCGGCCGTCGTGGTGACAGGATCGATCGCGGAGATGATCGGCGGCGGGGTGACGCCCGAAGGTACCAACATCCAGCGCTTCCTGCCGCGCACGATCGACGAAGACCAATGGCAAAGTGCCGATCGCGCGCTCGTCTGGCTCTGGCAGCAATACGGGACGAAGAAGATCCCGGCGCGCAAGGCACGGGCGGAGGGAACCAAGCCGCGCGTCAACATCATCGGCCCCAGCTACGGCATGTTCAACATGCCGTCCGACCTCGCCGAGATCCGGCGTCTCGTCGAAGGCATCGGCGCGGAAGTGAATATGGTTTTTCCGCTCGGAACGCACCTCGCCGATATTGCCAAGCTCGTCAACGCGGATGCCAACATCTGCCTTTACCGCGAGTTTGGCCGGGCTCTGTGCGAGACCCTGGAGCGGCCCTACCTGCAGGCGCCTATCGGTCTGCATTCGACGACGCGTTTTCTCGAGAGCCTCGGCGAGATCCTCGGCCTCGATCCGCGGCCCTTCATCGCGCGCGAGAAACACACGACGATCAAGCCGCTCTGGGACCTGTGGCGGTCGGTGACGCAGGACTTCTTCGGCACGGCCTCGTTCGGCATCGTCGCGAATGATACCTACGCGCGGGGCGTGCGGAATTTCCTCGCCGAGGAGATGGGGCTTCCCTGTCATTTCGCGGTCTCGCGCGTCGCGGGAGCCAAGACCGACAACGCGGCCATCCGCGCCGCCGTGCACGGGAAGCCGCCGCTCATCCTCTTCGGCAGCTACAACGAACGCATGTATCTCAGCGAATGCCAGGGCAGGGCCATCTACATCCCCGCCTCGTTCCCGGGTGCCATCGTGAGACGGCACACGGGAACGCCTTTTATGGGCTACGCGGGCGCAACCTACCTCGTGCAGGAGGTTTGCAACGCGCTTTTCGATGCGCTGTTCCACATCGTGCCGCTCGCGACCGATCTCGACCGCATCGAGGCGACGCCGTCGCGACTGCATCGCGAGATCGGATGGACGGACGACGCGCGTCGGCGCCTCGACGAGGTCCTCGCCACGCAGCCGGTGCTCGTCCGCATCTCGGCCGCCAAGCGACTGCGGGACGCGGCAGAGGCCGAAGCCCGCAGGGCGGGCGAGCCGCAGGTCAGTTCCGGCGCGTTCGAGCGCGCCAACGGAAGCCAGATGCGGCCCGGCGCGGCCTGAGCGCCAACAAAGCAGAAAAGAGCAGGGGAGGACATCATGGCCGTACTCAGGAAACCCAGGGCGTCGTCGCGGCGACCGAGCCTGGAGTACCAGCTCATCTTCCTCGCAAGCTATCCGCTTTTCCTGTTCGGCGCCGTAGCGCGCCGAATGAGCCATGCCGGGCGACCCGCCGCAGTGCAGCGTTCGGTGTTCGCCGAGGCCCGCCAGGACGCGCACATGGCGCTGCCCTACGCATTCTGACGGTCCCGGCCCACGTCCCCGCTGCGCGGGAACCAGAGCGCAGCACATCGAAGTGCCAACTTAGGAGAAGCGCATGGCAAACGACACTGATGATCGCAAGAGTTCCCTATCGGGGCTCAGCGAACGAGAAGCGAAGGAGTTTCACAGCATCTTCATGACGAGCTTCGTCGTGTTCGTTGTGATCGCCATCATCGCCCACTTCCTCGCATGGCAGTGGCGTCCGTGGCTGCCCGGACCGAAGGGCTATTCCTCGCTCATCGACGGCGTAACCGCCGCCCTTCCTTTCCTGGCATAAGGAGCCCCATCCATGTGGAGAATGTGGTTACTTTTCGATCCGCGCCGATCCCTGGTCGCGCTGTTCACGTTCCTGTTCACCCTGGCGCTGGTCATTCACTTCATCCTGTTGAGCACCGATCGCTTCAACTGGCTCGAAGGACCGCGTGCGACGCGGGCTGCATCCGCGCCGCTGCCAGGCAAATGACAAGCACGAACCGGCGAGGTTGGCAGTCGAGTGCCAGCTCCGCCGGTCCAATCCGGTAACTCGCGACCGCCGTCGCGAGGATGAGATCCGCTGCGCGAGGGAGACTGGTCATGGCCATGCTGAGCTTTGAAAGGAAGTACCGCGTTCGCGGCGGCACCTTGATCGGTGGCGATCTCTTCGACTTCTGGGTAGGACCGTTCTACGTAGGGTTCTTTGGCGTCATGACGATCTTCTTCTCGGCGCTCGGGACCGCGCTGATCGTCTACGGGGCCGCAATCGGACCCACATGGAACCTCTGGCAGATCAGCATCGCGCCGCCCGACATCAGCTACGGGCTCAGTTTCGCGCCGCTGCAAGAGGGTGGGCTCTGGCAGCTCATCACGATCTGCGCGCTCGGCGCCTTCAGCACATGGGCGCTGCGTGAGGTCGAGATCTGCCGCAAGCTCGGCATCGGCTATCACGTGCCGTTCGCCTTCAGCTTCGCCATCTTCGCGTATTTCTCGCTGGTTGTGATCCGCCCCGTCCTGATGGGCGCCTGGGGACACGGCTTTCCCTACGGCATCATGAGCCATCTCGATTGGGTGTCGAACACGGGCTACCAGTACCTGCACTTCCACTACAACCCGGCGCACATGCTGGCCGTGTCGTTCTTCTTCACGACGACGTTCGCGCTATCACTGCACGGTTCGTTGGTGCTGTCGGCGACGAACCCGCCTGCCGGTGATGTGGTGAAGTCGCCCGAGCACGAGAACACCTTCTTCC
>RXJK01000367.1 GCA_003963125.1 Hyphomicrobiales bacterium | reverse complement strand
CCGCCCGTCATCGAGGCACAATGTCCGTTTTCGACCTCGACGCCGTGCCCGCCGGCTTCCACGCCATAGATCGCGACACTCGCATCGTCGAGGAACGGATGGAAGAGGCCGATCGCATTGGAGCCACCGCCGACAGCCGCAACCAGCGTGTCCGGCAGCCGGCCTTCTGCGGTGAGCATCTGCTCGCGCGTTTCCCGCCCGATGATCGATTGGAAATCGCGCACCATCTCAGGGTAGGGATGCGGGCCCGCCGCCGTGCCGATGATGTAGTAGGTGTTGTGGACGTTGGTGACCCAGTCGCGCAGCGCCTCGTTCATCGCGTCTTTCAGCGTCCGGCTGCCGGACGTGACGGCATTCACCTTGGCACCCAGCATGTGCATGCGGAACACGTTGGGCTGCTGCCGTTCCACGTCCACCGCGCCCATGAAGATCTCGCACGGCAGGTTGAACTTCGCGCAGACAGTCGCGACTGCCACGCCGTGCTGACCGGCGCCCGTCTCGGCGATGATGCGCGTCTTGCCCATGCGCTTGGCGAGCAGGATCTGGCCCAGGCAATTGTTGATCTTGTGGCTGCCGGTGTGATTGAGCTCGTCGCGCTTGAAGTAGATCTTGGCGCCGCCCTTGCCGCCGGCCGACGCCGCCTTCTCGCGCAGATACTCCGTCATGCGCTCGGCATAATAGATCGGGCTCGGGCGGCCGGCGTAGTGCGTGTTGAGCGAAGCGAGCGTCGCGTGGAATTCGGGATCGGCTTTCGCCGCCTCGTAGGCCTTCTCGAGATCGAGGATGAGTGGCATCAGCGTCTCGGCGACGAACCGGCCACCGTAGAGGCCGAAGAAGCCGCGGTCGTCGGGGCCGCCGCGCAGCGTGTTGGGCTTTGGATCTGTTGCGGTCATTGCCATGTGCTGAACCGTTCGCAATTGAAGCCGGCGCGTGGGATGACGCGGCGCGGCGATCGCATGAGGCGACGTTATAGGCCCTTTGCGGCCGTAAGGAAGCGGCGGATGAGCTCGGGGCTCTTTTCGCCGCGGCGGATCTCGACGCCGGAGGAGACATCGACGATCGGCGCCCCCGTCGCCGCGATGGCCGCCGCCACGTTGCCGGGATCGAGCCCGCCGGACAGCATGTAGGGGCCGATCTTGTCCTTAACCTTGTCGAGCACGCGCCAGTCGAACACAGCGCCGTGCCCGCCCGGCCGCGTCGCGTCCGTCGGCGGCTTGGCATCGAACAGGATCATGTCTGCGGCGCCGGTGTAGCTGAGCGCCAGGTTCGCATCCGCGGCGGTCTCCACCTTGATCGCCTTGATGACGGGAACGCCCCAGCGCGCCTTGATGGCAGCGACCCGCTCGCGCGTCTCGTCGCCGTGCAGCTGCAGGAAATCCGGACGGACCTCGGTCACCGCACGCTCGATGAACGCGTCATCCGCATCGACCAGCAGTACGACGATACCGGCGCGGCCCCGCGCCTGGTCCGCAAGCACCCTTGCCTCTTCGACCGCGACATTGCGCGGGCTCGCCGGAAACAGCACGAGGCCGACGTAGTCCGCACCCGACGCGAGTGCGGCCTCGACGGCTTCCGCTGTCTTCAGCCCGCAGATTTTGGCCTTCGTGACCACGCTGTGCCTTGCTCGGCCGCTACTCGCGGCTCAGTCCTTTTTGTGCGAGGGCCGAAAGATATTCCGACCACCGCCGGTCGTGCTCGTCGTGCAGCGTCTGCAGGTAGCTCCAGGTAAAGAGCCCGGTGTCGTGCCCGTCGTCGAAGACGATGCGCACGGCATAGTTGCCGACAGGACGAAGCTCCTTGATACGCACGTTCTTCTTCCGCGCGACCGTCACCCGCTGCGACGGCGAGTGCCCCTGCACCTCCGCCGACGGGCTCATCACGCGCAAGACCTCGGCCGAAACCTCGAACGGCTTCTGGCCGGCGAACGCCACCTTCAGCGCGCGCGCATCGCCGCCGATCTCCAGCGCGGGCGGTTCGAGCTTGATGTTCGAACCTTGCAGTTCGCCCCACGCCTTCGCCGCAAGCTCGCGATAGATCGCCGCGTGCGGGCTGTCCGGCGCGCTTGCCACGATCGGCTGCCCGTCGTCCGACTTCGCCCGGATATCCATGTGCAGCGGCACGCCGCCGAGGAAGGGAATGCCGAGTTTTTCGGCCTCGGCCTTGGCCCCGCCATGCCCGAAGATGTCGGAGCGCTCCCCGCACTTCGGACAAATGAACATGCTCATGTTCTCGATGATGCCGAGCACCGGCACATCGACCTTGCGGAACATGTTGAGGCCCTTGCGCGCGTCGATCAGCGCCAGGTCCTGGGGTGTCGACACGATGATCGCGCCCGACAACGGCACCTGCTGCGCCATGGTGAGCTGCACGTCGCCCGTTCCCGGCGGCATGTCGATGACGAGCACGTCGAGATCGCCCCAGGCGACATCCCGCAGCATCTGCGTGAGCGCGGAAACGACCATCGGCCCGCGCCAGATGATGGGCGTGCCCTCATCGACCAGGAAACCCATCGACATGGCTTTGAGCCCGAAGGCTTGCATCGGCTTCAGCTTGTTGCCGTCCGCGACCTCTGGCCTGCCGGAAAGCCCGAGCAGGCGCGGCTGCGACGGCCCGAAGATGTCAGCATCGAGCACGCCCACCTTGAGGCCAAGGGCCTGGAAGCCGAGCGCCAGGTTGACCGCCGTCGTGGATTTGCCGACGCCGCCCTTTCCGGAGGCAACGGCAACCATGTGCTTGATGCCCTGCACCTGCTGCTTGCCGGGACCATGGCTGTGCGCCGCAGCCGGGGTGGGAGCGCCGCCCGCGGCCTTCGCGCGGGCGGCCTGCATGCGCGGGCTCTCCGGCACTGCGCCCGGCTGGCTGCGTGTGGGAGGCTTGCCCTGCGCGGCCTCGGCCGTGAGGACGGCAAGAACGGTGCTGACGCCCGGCAGCTCGCGCACGGACTTCTCCGCGGCCTGCCGCAGCGGTTCGAGCTCCTGCGCACGCGCCGCCGGCACCGTGATCGAGAAGGTGACGCGGCCATCTTTGATGGCGATCTCCGAGACGAGCCCGAGATCGACGATATTGCTCTGCAAGTCGGGTCCTTTGACCCGACGCAGCCTGTCGATCACCTGCTCCTTGCTGGGGCTCATGGTCGTCTCGCTTCCGCTTGTCTCGCTCTTCCTCTAGGGCCGTCCTGGCCCTGACGCAATCGACCCCGTCTCGGCAATGAAAAGCCCCCGGGCCGGCCACCGACCCGAGGGCGTTGCGTGCCGAGGCGTCGATGCCGTCAGAGCGTCTTCTTGCGCTGCTGGATCATCATGTAGGTGTCGTAGGTGTTCTCCGCCACCTGCACCCACAGGTACTGGTCGCCACGGAACGCCTTGATGGACTCCCAGACCTTCTTGAAGTCCTCGTTCTTGGCGCTGATCTCGGCATAGACGTCGTTGGCGGCCTTGAAGCACACGTCGAGGATGCCTTCGGAGAAGGGCCGCAGCTGCGTGCCGTTAGCCACGAGCCGCTTCACGGCTTGCGGATTGAGGGCGTCGTACTTGCCGATCAGCAGGATCGCGGACTGCGCCGCGGCGGCCCGAAGCACGGCCTTGTAGTGCGCCGACAGGCCTTCCCACTTCTCCTTGTTGACGTGGATGTGGATCATGGCCCCGCCTTCCCACCAGCCGGGGTAGTAGTAGTACTTGGCGACCTTGTAGAAGCCGAGCTTCTCGTCGTCGTAGGGGCCGACCCACTCGGCCGCATCGATGGTGCCCTTCTCGAGGGCGGGGTAGATGTCACCGCCGGCGATCTGCTGCGGCACCATGCCGACCTTCGCCATCACCGCCCCCGCGAAGCCCGCGATGCGCATCTTCACACCCTTGAGGTCGTCCGGCGTGTTCAGCTCCTTGCGGAACCAGCCGCCCATCTGCGCGGTGGTGTTGCCGGCATAGAGGTCGAACACGTTGTGCTTGGCGTAGAACTCGTTCATGAGCTTCTCGCCGCCGCCCTCGTTCCACCAGGACTGCTGCATACGCGTGTTGAGGCCGAACGGCGTCGCGCAGCCGAGCGCGAAGGTCGGGTCCTTGCCCCACATGTAGTAGGGCGCGGTGTGGCACATTTCGACCGTGCCGGCGCCGACGGCTTCGGTCGCCTGCAGGCCGGGGACGATTTCGCCCGCGGCGAACACCTGGATCTGGAACTTGCCGTCGGTAGCTTCCGAAACGTACTTGGCAAACGCTTCGGCGCCGCCGTAGAGGGTATCGAGCGACTTCGGCCAGCTCGCCGTCATCCGCCACTTGAGCTCCGGCGCGCTTTGCGCAATGGCGGGCGCGGCGATGCCGGCCGCAGCCATCGCGGCGCCACCGGCGCCCGCGGCTTTGAAGAATTTACGACGATTCAGTGTAGCCATCTCGGCGTACCTCCAGGGTAGAAACTGTCCGGCTCTTCGCGCCTGGCGGAGTGCCTGGCGCCGGCCGGTCCCAATTGCAGCTGATGCGGGTTGTCTGTGATGCGATCTGGGTTGTTCTTATGGTTGAATGCGGTGCTTAGCGGGCTTTGCGACGGTTTGCGAGCCAGTCGTTGGTCGGACGCCCCGTCCGAGCCGCGCATCCAAAGGGGAAGCAATGACCTGCTGGCGACCGGTGACGCGGCCGGATCCACTATAGGCATCGGGCCCAGGCTCGACAATGCGCCGGCATTTGATTTGATGTGCTTTTCCGTTGCTTTCCGCCTCGTTCAAAGCTGTTTTGCTTCAATAGCTTGGGCGCGATGCGCGGGGGGGCTGGCTTGCCGCCCGCCCCGGCCGCTCATGCGGTGGGGCACCGCATGAAGGGCCCCTCCGCGCGAGCCGCCGGCGTCGTCGGCGTCATTCTGGCCGGCGGGCTCTCCATGCGCATGGGCGGGGGCGACAAGGGGCTGCTCGACCTGGCGGGCCGCCCCATGCTGGCGCATGTCGCTGCGAGGCTCCGACCGCAGGTCGACGCCTTGATCATCAACGCGAATGGCGACCCAGCCCGCTTTGCGGCGCTCGGGCTCACTGTGGTCGCGGATACCTTGGACGGGTTCGTCGGCCCCCTCGCAGGCGTACTGGCGGGCATGCGCTGGTCCGTCGCCCACGCCCCCGCAGCGACCCACGTCCTCACGGCGCCCGCGGATACGCCCCTCGTGCCGGACGATACGGTCGCGCGCCTCAGCGCAGCTGTGGCCCAGCGCCCGCAAGCGATCGCCATTGCCGAATCCCATGGCAAGATGCATCCCGTCGTCGGCCTTTGGCCGGTGGCCCTTGCGGATGCCCTCGAAGATGACCTCACCCGCGGACTGCGCAAAGTCATGGCCTGGGCCGAACATCACGCTGCCGTCGCGGTCCCCTTCCAACCGGTCATGATGGGTGCCCGTGCCGTCGACCCGTTCTTCAACGCCAACACGCCGGAGGACCTGGCCGAGCTTCGCGCCCTGATGCAGGAGGCCGCGAAATGAGCGGGCACCCCGAGCCGCGGATACGCGCGGGCGCCCCGTTCGTCATCGGCATCGCCGGGTGGAAGAATTCCGGCAAGACGACCATGGCCGAGCGCCTCATCGCCGAGTTCGCGCGGCGCGGTCTTCGCGTCGCCAGCGTCAAGCACGCCCATCACGATTTCCAGGTGGACGACGGCCCCACCGACAGCGCCCGGCACCGGCGCGCCGGCGCCCAGCAGGTGGCGATCGTCTCGAGCGCGCGGTGGGCGATCGTGCGCGAACTCCGTGATGCGCCCGAGCCATCCCTCGAAGGCGTTGTGGCCAAGCTCGATCCGGCGGATATCGTCGTGGTCGAAGGCTATAAGCGCGCGCCGATCCCGAAGCTCGAAGTCCGCCGCACCGCGTCCGCAGGCAAAGAGCCCCTCGCAGACACGGATCCCACGGTGCTCGCCATCGCCGCCGACTTCCCCATCTCCGATGCCCGCCTCCCGGTCTTCGACCTCGACGCGATCGCGGCGATCGCCGATTTCATCCTTGAGAAGGCGGGCCTGTCGTGATCCGCACATTGGCCTTCGCGCTCATTCTGTTTGCCCATGGCCTTGTGGATGCGCTGGCGCAGTCGGCAAAGCCGCGCGTGCCCCCGAACTGGGACCGGGGTGGCACCCTCGTGGCGCTCATCGGCGCCGGCATCGATTACCGCCAGCCGGCCATCGCCGTGAGCCTCGCCCGCGACGGCGAGGGTGAACTGATCGGCTGGGACTGCATCGAGAACGACCGCCTGCCCTTCGATCGCCTGCAGGGCACCTCGCCCGCCGCCGCCGGCGGCGACGGCACGGCCATCGCGCACATGCTGCTGACGGCCGGCGTGCCCGTTCGCCTCGTGCCGATCCGCGCCGACGTCGCCAATGCGCGCTCGCTCGGCGATGCAGCCATCTTCGCGGGCAAGACCGGCGCCCGTGTGGTGATCGTCCCCATGTGGAGCGACAACGGCGGCGTCTGGGAGGCCTTCCGCCTCGCCGTGGCGATCAACAGCCACGTGCTGTTCATCGTAGCCGCGGGCGAGGGCCCGGACCCCGCAGCGCTTTATCCCGCAGCGTTCAATCTCAGCAACATGATGGTCGTCTCAGCCGGCGAAGGCCGGCGCGAGGCCAAGGGTTTCAACGACGGCGTGCGTCCGCTGACGGACGGCATCCTCGGCGCCGCGAGCGCGGCTCGCATTGCCGCGCGCATCCTCGCCAGCGACCCCAAGATCGACATCCCCACTCTGAAAGCGCGCATCGAAACCGAATCCGCCGCGAAATAACGGCTCGAACATTTGGCTTCGCGCGCTCCCCAATGCGTTCCCGGCCGAGCGCAGCGAGAGCCGCGACCTCGCTTTCAATCGTGGCTCTTGTTGGTGGCGGGCTGCGCCTTGAGCGTCTTGACGTCCTCGGCCACCATTTCCTTGATCATTTCGCCGAGCGTCACTTTCGGCGCCCAGCCGAGCTTCGTGCGCGCCTTCGTCGGATCGCCGATCAGGAGATCGACCTCGGTCGGCCGGAAATAGCGCTTGTCGATCTCGACCAGCACGCGGCCCGTCTTGGCATCGACGCCCTTCTCGTCGACGCCGTGGCCCTTCCAGCCGATCTTGGTGCCGACTTCCGCGAAGGCCCGCTCCACGAACGCGCGCACCGATGTCTTCTCGCCCGTCGCCAGCACGTAGTCGTCGGCCGTCTCCTGCTGCAGGATGCGCCACATGCCATCGACGTAATCGCGCGCGTGTCCCCAGTCGCGCTCGGCATCGAGATTGCCGAGGAACAGCTTCTGCTGCAGGCCGAGATGGATCGCGGCCACTGCGCGCGTGATCTTGCGCGTGACGAACGTCTCGCCGCGCAGCGGGCTCTCGTGGTTGAACAGGATGCCGTTGGAGGCGTGCATGCCGTAGGCCTCGCGGTAGTTCACCGTGATCCAGTAGGCATAGAGCTTGGCGGCCGCGTAGGGGCTGCGCGGATAGAACGGCGTCGTCTCCTTCTGAGGGATCTCCTGCACCTTGCCGTAGAGCTCCGACGTCGAAGCCTGGTAGAAGCGCGTCTTCCCGGACAGGCCCAGGATGCGGATGGCTTCCAGCAGCCGCAACGTGCCGAGCGCGTCGGCGTTGGCCGTGTATTCCGGCGTCTCGAAACTCACGGCCACATGGCTCTGCGCCGCGAGATTGTAGATCTCGTCCGGTTGGACCGACTGCACGAGGCGGATGAGGTTCGTGGCATCGGTCAGGTCGCCGTAGTGGAGATGGAAATCCGTCCGCCCCTCGTGCGGATCGACATAGAGATGGTCGACGCGCGCCGTGTTGAACGAGGACGAGCGCCGCTTGACGCCGTGCACCACGTAGCCCTTCCCGAGTAGAAGCTCCGACAGATACGCACCGTCCTGGCCGGTGACGCCGGTGATGAACGCGACTTTCTTGCTCATGGGGTCCTGTCGTCTCTGCGAGAAAGCGCGCGTCTCAGGCCGCGCGCAGCTTGTCGATATTGGCGAGGTACCAGGCGTAGTAGCGTTTCAGGCCGTCCTCCAGCGACGTCGGGGCCCGCCAGCCGAGCGCGGCGAGGCGGCTCACGTCCATCACCTTGCGTGGCGTGCCGTCCGGCCGCGACGTATCGAACACGAGGCGCCCCTCGTAGCCGACGACCTTGGCGATCAGGTGCGCGAAGTCGGCGATCGATAGATCGGTGCCCGTGCCGACGTTGATGTGGCTGTCGCCCGAATAGTGCTTCATCAGGTGCACGCAGGCGTCCGCGAGATCATCGACGAACAGGAACTCGCGCAGCGGCGTGCCTGTGCCCCACACCACGACCTCCGGCGCACGCGAGACCTTGGCGGCATGGAACCGCGAGAGCAGGGCGGCCGGCACGTGGCTGTTCTCGGGATGGAAGTTGTCGCCCTCCCCGTAGAGGTTCGTCGGCATCGCGGAGATATAGTCGGCGCCGTACTGCTTGCGATGCGCCTGCACCAGCTTGATGCCGGCGATTTTGGCGATGGCATACCATTCGTTGGTGGGCTCGAGCGGCCCGGTCAGCAGCGCCTCTTCGCGAATAGGCTGCGGCGCAAGGCGCGGATAGATGCAAGAGGATCCGAGGAACAGGAGCTTCTCGACGCCCGTCTGGTGCGCGGCGCCGATGACGTTCGATTGGATGGCGAGGTTGTCGGCGAGGAAGTCGACCGGATAGGTGTCGTTGGCGCGGATGCCGCCGACCCGCGCCGCGGCGAGAAACACGGCCTGCGGCTTGTGCCGCGCGAACCACGCTTCCACGGCCGCCTGCCGCGTCAGATCGAGGTCGCTGTGGGAGGCCAGAAGAAGCTCGCAGCGCTCCGACGCAAGCCGCCGGGCGATGGCGCCGCCGACCATGCCGCGATGCCCCGCAACGAAAACGCGCTTGCCGCCGAGATCGTACGGACGGGTTGGGGCGGCGCTACTCGGCGTCATCACAAATCCATAACAAGCAGGGACACCCCTGCACGCATCTTATTCTGCCCACGCAATCAGGGCGTGACCGTTCGCAGCCGCACACTACACGATGCCGCATCGGGAGCGAAATGCGTTCAGCAGCCGCGTCAGGGCAAGGCTACGCCATCAGCCGGGAAGCGGGCCGTCCATTAACCCAATGGCCGCGCAGAATAAACCTAAAGCTCCCAGGGCACGCCGCCGGCGTAGGTCCGGTAGCTCACGGCCGAGAGGAAGCCCGCATCGACCGGCAGCAGCACCCCTGTGATCGCCGACGCCTGATCCGAGCACAGGAAGGCGATGGCGTTGGCGATGTCGGACGGCTCCGGCAGCTTGTCGAGGGCATGCACGCTCATGATCTTGGCGAGGTCGCGCTGCCCGGCCTGCACCTTCGCCCTGAGCGGCGGTGTCATCACGTAGGTGGGCCCCACGCTGTTGACCCGCACCCCGCTGCGTCCGAGTTCCACGGCGAGCAACTGCGTCAGCCGCTCGATGACGGCCTTGCCCATGTTGTAGGCCGGGATCGGCAACGGCGCGCGGCTGTTGATCGACCCCAGCGTCACGATCGCCCCACGCTTGGCTTCGGCCATCGAGCGCGCGAATTGCCGGATCGTGTAGAGCGTGCCGTTGTAGTTCACGTCCCACATCCGCTTGTGGGCCGCGAGATCCATCTCCATGACGGATTCGGTGTTGGGAATGATCCCGGCCGAACACACCAGCGCGTGGGCGACGCCCATCTCCGTCTCGACCCGGCGCGCCGTGGCCGCGACGGCATCGAGATCGGAGACATCGCACGCGTAGTAGCGCGCCTCGGGCAGCGACTTCGCGACCGCCGCGCCGTTGGCGTCGTTGACGTCGACGATAGCGACCGCAAACCCATCGGCCGCGAACCGACGGGCCGTCGCCTCGCCAATGCCGCTCGCGCCACCCGTGATGACCGCCAGTTTCCGCGCCATGCTCTCCTCCCCGATCCAGCCTTTGTTTTGATTGGCGAGGCTATTGGTCGAGCCAGACCTCGCTCAGATCCTGGAGTATGTACTGGCTCGGCGAGAAGTCCCAGCCCTTCACCTTGCGATTGTTCACGATGATGCGCTGGTACCAGAGGAACGGCACGTTGTAAGCCGACGTGATCGCGTACGTGTCGAGCGCGTGCACGAGCTTCTTGCGCTCGGCCGGATCGACCGCCCGCCGCTGTGCCTCATAGAGCTGGTCGATCTTGGCATCCTCGTGCCCCGAGAAGCCCGTGGGCGAAATCTTGCGGCTGACGAGCTTGGAGAACTGCGCCGTCGGATCATCCGTGAAATCGTTGATGAATTCGATCGCGACGTCGAAATTCCCTGCCATGATGCCGTCCTGGTAAAGCTTCGTCTCGAGCTGCTCGTGCTCGACCGTCACGCCGATGCGCCGCCACTGGTCGATGGCGAAGATGCCGCCGGGCGTATAGGGCTCAGAAACGTTCCGGTTGAGCAGCTTGAAAGTCAGCTTCTCTACGCCGGCTTCCTTGAGAAGCTTCCGCGCCTCGGCCCGCGACGCCTCGATGTTCTTCGAGAACCCCGGCAGCTTGACGAGGTCCGCTTCAGGGATGGCCATCTCGTAGCCCGGCCGTATGAACCCGCCGACGTGTCGCAGGATCGAGATCTTCGACAGGCTCTTCGACCCGGCCCAGCGGTCGATGGCCATCGACAGGGCCTGCCGCACCCGGATGTCGTCGAAGGGCTTGCGCTTGGTGTTGAAGATGATCATCAGGCTGCCGACCCACGGCCCCTCCTGCACCGTCACCGCGTCCTTCATGCGCGAGACGAGCTGATCACGCTCGGCCGGATTACGGCTGCGGAATTCCGCATCGAACTGCCCGCCGATCATGCCGGGCACCACGGCACTCGATTTCACGAAGTAGGCCTTGTAGCCGTCGAGATAGGGCAAGCCCTTGCGGAAATACTGCTCGAAGCGCTTGCCTTCCCAGTACGAACCCTTCTCGTACTTCAAGAATGTATAGGGTCCCGACCCCATGATCTCCGTCTCGGGATAGCGGGGGTTCTGCGCGAGCTTCTTCGCCGAATAGATGCAGTCGAAGGGCGAGGCGAAGCTGACGAGCATCGAGGCATTGGGTGCCCGGAGTTTGAAGATCACCGTCGCGGGATCTGGCGTCTCGATGCTGGCGATGTCTGAGTACCAGGCCTTGCGCACGGAGACGACGCCAGCCGGCGGGTTGGCAATGCGCTCGTAGGAGGCCTTCACGTCGGCAGACGTCAGCGCAGATCCGTCGTGGAACTTGACGCCCTCATTGAGCGTGAACGTATAGGTCAGCCCGTCCGGCGCCACCGTCCAGCTCTTCGCCAGATCGCCGATGATCTTCGGATAATGTTTCCCGTCGAATTTGAGCAGCGTCGAATAATGCGGCGCCACCGGATGTACGAACGCGAACGACGTGTTCGCGTGGCAATCGTAGTTCGGCGGCTCGGCGACGACGGCGAACGAAAGCGTGCCGCCGCGTTTGGGCGCCTCCGCATGCGCCACCGCGGCCGCCAGAACGGCGCCGAGCGAAATGGCGAGAAGTCTCACGAGCGATCGCGTCATCAGGGGCATCTCCTCGTTCGTCTTGTGCGCAGCAGCGCGGAACCGAATTCTCCGGCAACGTTCGCGCTTGGCTGCTTATTCCGCGGATCATGCGATCGGCAGGAGATCCTGTGAACGTTTCGATCTTTCACAAGAGCTGTTGGTTCAGCGCCGCGTGCACTGCCACAAGGCGTGCCGAAGGTCGCCGAATGATGACGCGCCTCGCAGCGTAAGCGAAAACGACATCCTCAGGAGCACTGCGGAATAAACACGGTGTCGCCACATTCCCTGCGGCGATGCTCTAAGACTGTGGCGCGCAAACTAAGCAAAAGCACGAGCTTGGCTCTGCATTTAGGACAACGTGGCTCGCGCAACCGTGTCTTGGTTCTGTCCAAATCCTGTCTCATACCAGAATGCAGCCGGTGCGTTCCGTGGTGGTAACGCGCCCTCAGGAAATGCGGCTAGCGGAAGCCCAGAGCGGGCAGTTTGCCTCTCCCACATCTGAGATGCCGGGTCGTGCGTGCGGCCCATCAGACCGGCCTATTCACGCAACTGAACTGGGAAAGGAAGTCTTCTATGCGTGTCACAGGGACCGTGAAATTCTTCAACACGGCGAAAGGATACGGTTTCATCCAGCCGGAGAACGGGGGCAAGGACGTGTTCGTGCACGCGACTGCTCTCGAGGCCGCCGGCATTCGCTCTCTCAACGAGGGTGATCGGGTGAGCTTCGTGCTCGAGGATGATCGTCGCGGCCGCGGCAAGCAGGCCGGACAAATTCAGAAGGCGTGACGCGCGCGAGCGTCGAGCCAAAGAGACCAAGTTTCAAAGGCGCCGTGCTCGAGGGAGCACAGCGCCTTTTGCATGTCAGAGTTCGAAAAACGCGTTGACGTAAGCGAGAAACCGTAGCCTCAGGCGATGGTTTGGCCAGTCTTCTTCCAGTCCGCGAGAAACTGGTCGATGCCCTTGTCCGTCAGCGGATGGTGTGCGAGCGCGCGCAGCACGGCGGGCGGCAACGTCGCGACGTCGGCACCGATCAGCGCCGCCTGCTTCACGTGCAGCACATGCCGCACTGAGGCGGCGAGGATCTGCGTGTTGAGGTCGGGATAGTTGTCGTAGATCGTGCGGATCTCGCGGATCAGCTCCATGCCGTCGGCGCCGATGTCGTCGAGGCGGCCGATGAAGGGAGAGATGAAGGTCGCCCCGGCCTTGGCTGCGAGCAGCGCTTGGTTCGCCGAAAAGCACAGCGTCACGTTGACCATCGTGCCTTCGTTGCTCAGCGCGCGGCAGGCCTTGAGTCCGTCCATGGTCAGCGGCACCTTCACAGTCACGTTCTTGGCGATCTTGGCGAGCAGCCGCCCCTCTTTCAGCATGCCTTCCGCGTCCAGCGCCGTCACTTCCGCGCTGACCGGCCCCGGCACGATGCTGCAGATCTCCGCGACGATCTCCTTGAAATCGCGCTTGGCCTTGGCGACGAGCGAGGGGTTGGTCGTAACACCATCGACGAGGCCCGTCGCCGCCAGCTCGCGGATTTCCGCCACTTCGGCGGTATCGATAAAGAACTTCATGCTTCGTCTCCGTCGCGGCGGCAGGCTGCGCTGCTATTCGCCCTTTGTTCGCCTCAGGCGCCCTTATAAACCTGTTGGCGTGCCGTTTGTCGATTCGCTTGGCGGCATGGAAAATGACCTCTCCGCCTGGGCGCGGCGGGGGCTTTGAGGGATCTGGATCAGCATCTTGGTGGGCCTGCTCGACAGTCTGGACGGGGAAAGGCCGGCGGCGGCGGCAGCCGGCACGCGCGTGCCAATCCTCCTGCCCGTGGCGCTCGACCAGACCTACGATTACCTCGTGCCCATCGAAGGCGATCCCCCCCTCCCCGGCCAATTCGTCATCGTGCCCTTCGGCCCCCAGAGCCGCATCGGCATCGCCTGGGACAGGGCCGTTGGTGACACCGGCAAGCCCGTCCCCGACAAGAAGCTCAAGGCCATCGCCCACGTCCTGCATGAAGTGCCGGCCTTGCCCGAACTGTCGCTGCGCTTCGCCGAATGGGTCGCCCGCTACACGCTCACGCCCCTCGGCATGGTCGCGCGCATGATGATGGGCTCGAACGCCGTGTTCGAGCCGCAGAAGCCGCGCTTCGGCATCCGCCTCAACGAAGGCGCGGCCGAGCCACCCCGCATGACGCCCGAGCGCCGACGCGCCATCGATGTCGCCTCAGACGGCATGGTGCGGGCCAAGAGCGCGCTGGCGGCCGAGGCCCAGTGCACCACCGGCGTTGTGGATGGCCTCGTCAAGGCCGGCGTCCTCGTCGAAGTGGCGATCCCAGAAAAGCGCTTTCCCGAGCCCAAGGCCCAGCACACGGAAGTGCAGTTCGCCGACGCCCAGGCCGCCGCCGTCCACACCATGAAGGCGCTGGCCGATACGGGCAGCGGCACCCTTCTGCTCGACGGCGTCACCGGCTCCGGCAAGACGGAAGTCTATTTCGAGGCGGTCGCCCGCACCTTAGAGCGCGGCCGGCAGGTCCTCATCATGCTGCCGGAAATCGCGCT
>RXJK01000169.1:2095-13922 GCA_003963125.1 Hyphomicrobiales bacterium | reverse complement strand
CGCGCGTCGCCGCCGCAACGCCCGACGGATACACCATCGGCGTCGGCAACATGGGCACCCAGTCGGCCGCGCCCGCCCTCTATCCGCATCTGAAGTACGATCCTGCCAAGAGCTTCGAGCAGATCGGCATTGCCAACTTCACGCCGCAGACGATCGTCGCCAAGAAGGATACGGCCGCGAAGGATCTGCCGGAGTTCCTCGCCTACCTGAAGGCGAACAGCACCAAGCTGTCCTACGGCCACGCCGGCGTCGGCTCCATCTCCCACGTGTCGGGCACGCTCTTCAACACCAAGTACGATCTGAAGCCCGGCATGGTCGCCTACCGCGGCACGGGACCGGCGCTCACGGATCTCGTCGCCGGCCAGATCGACTACATCGTCGACCAGTCGCTCAACGTCATCCCGCAGATCAAGTCCGGCACCATCAAGGCCTATGCGGTGGCAGCCCCCGAACGCCTCGCGAGCCTGCCGGACGTGCCGACCACGGGCGAACTCGGTTCCGATTTCCAGTTCAGCGCGTGGAATGCGATGGTCGGGCCGAAGGGGCTGCCGAAGGAGGTCGTGGACAAGCTCGTCGCCGCCCTCAACAAGGCGCTCGACGACCCCACCGTCATCAAGCGCTACGAGGAACTGGGCAGCACGCCGCCCAAACCCGCCGACCGCGGCCCCGAAGGTTTGCAGCGCCTCGTCGAACGCGAGATGGCCTACATCACGCCGATCCTGAAGGCCGCTGCCGCGCCGGGCAATTGAGCGGCCTTTAGGCCAGCGTCACGGGAATGCTGAGGAAGCCGCGGAAGCGTGCGCGGCCGCCGCGCACGGCGGGCGCGCGCAAGCGATAATCCGGGAAACGCTTGAGGAAGCGGCCGATGGCGATGCGGCCCTCCATCCGTGCGATGTTGAGCCCGACGCAGAAGTGCGGGCCTGAGGCGAACGCGAGGTGCCGGTTGGGCTCGCGGGCCAGATCGAGCGTATCCGGGTCTCGGAACTCAGCAGGGTCGCGATTGGCACCCGCGATACAGGTCGTAATGAACGTGCCGGCTGGCATACGCACGCCGCCGACCTCCACCTCCTCCGTCACGAGGCGGTTGCCGATCTGAACGGGTGCCTCGTAGCGCAGGAACTCCTCCACCGCCGTAGCAATCAGCGCCGGGTTGGCGATGAGCTGCGCCTTCGCGTGCGGATGTTCCAGCAGCGTGTAGAGCCCGTTGCCGATGAGATTGGTCGTCGTCTCGTGGCCCGCATTGAGGATGAAGATCACGTTTTGTAACAGCTCGATCTCGGAGAGGCGCTCGCCCCCCTGCTCGCCCTGGATCAGCCGCGTGAGCACGTCACGCGCCGGATCGCCGGGGCGCTGCCGCCGGTCCTCGACGAGGACGCGCAGGTAGTCGAGGAAGTCGGCCACGGCCTTCTCGCCGGTTGCCAGCATCTCCCGCGTCGGTGACGGTTCCAGCGCGCCGAGGATGGCAAGCGACCAGTCGCGCAGCGGATCGCGCAGCTCGTGCGGGATCGCAAGCAGGTTGCCGATCACCTCTATCGGCACGGCAGCCGCGAGATCGGCGATGAGGTCGGCCTCGCCCTTGCGCCCCATGCGGTCGAGCAGCTGATCGCACAGCGCGATCATCGGTGCTTCCATGTCGGCGACCGCGCGCGGGTTGAGCGCGCCGGCGATGATCTTGCGCACCCGCGTGTGCAGCGGCGGATCGTTGAAGATCAGGCTCGTCGTGTGGTGCTGGTAGAGCAGGCCATCGCCGAACTTCGGCAGGAACTCCTTCTTCTTGTCGGAGGAGAAGCGCCGCGGGTCCTTGTAGATGACGTTGCAATCGTCGATGCGCGAGACGAGATAGCCGCCGCCCGGCAGCGCCTTCACGGGCGTATGGTCACGCAGCGCATTGTAGACGGGATAGGGATTGGCGATGAACTCAGGGCCGATGGCGCGCAGATCGAAGGACCGCGCGACCTCGCGCGCCTCCTCCTCACGCGCGAACTTCTGCGGAGCCGGGACGGGATCGGGGAACATGCGAAGCCTCCTCGTCAAGCGCGGCCGTCGCGCGCCGCGTCCCACCAGGGACACGCGCCGGGCATCGGGTTGTAGTTCCCTTCGAGCACTTGCACAGGGGCACGCAAGCCTTCCTCCGCGACTTGCGCCCGCACCGCGCGCGCGGCGGCGAGCTGGTCGGCCGGCAGCCACGATCGCTCGTGGCCCCACAGGCTCGGCCCGTGCGTCAGCTCGACGGGCTTCCACGTCTCGACGTCGAGAGACCGGCCACCCCAGCCGTACTCGATCATGAAGTCGCTCGGGCTGCGTGCGTAGAACGAGGTCATGAAGTCGTTCGTGTGCCGGCCGAGCGTGGTACCGATGCGCGCCTGCGGGTCCATCATCGCGATGTCGTAGGCCTGTCCCACATCGTCGAGGCTGAAGAGCTCCATCATCAGGTGATGAATGCCCTTCTTCGCCGTACCGATCAGGGCCAGGCTGTGATGCCGTCCGTTGATGTGGAAGAAGTAGGCCTTGAACGGCTTCCGCATGTAGTCCGAGAGATGGAAGCCGAGGACGTCTTCGTAGAACCAGCGCGCGTCATCGAACGTCTCCACGTTCATGACGACGTGCCCCATGCCGAGCACGCCGGTGCGGAAGCCGGAGATCGGACGACCCGGCTGAAAGGGGGTGTCGGCGATCTCGGCGCCGTGGAAGGCTTCGAGCCTGTTGCCGTTGGGGTCCGTGAAGGCGATTCCGCCAGAGATGCCGCGCAAGGCCGCCGTCGCCGCATCGAGCCGCGTCACGGCGATCTTTGCCGTCTCCAATCGCGCAGCGAGCGCATCGAGCGCCTGCGCGTCCGCCACTTCCCAGCCGAAAACCTGGCTCGCCGGGACCTCGCGCGACACCACGAGGCGCTGCACGCGGTCGTCCATCCGGAAGCGCAGCGCCGAGGCCGTACGCTCGACGAGCTGCAGTCCCAGAAACTTCGGCCCGTACTCGGCCCAGTCGTCGAGCCGGTCCGTATGAAGGCCTGCATACCCGAACGATGTAAGGAGCATGGCCCCCTCCCTCCGCACGTCCCTGTCCCAGGCGGCGCACCGTTCATGGGGCGCGTTCCGCACGCTTTTATTTGTTGCAAAAATCGGCGTGTTCGCCGAATTATTGTAACATGAGCCTGCAACGATTGCATTGCCAGCTCACGTCACGGCGCGGATAATCGTCCGGCACGTCGACCAAAAAAAGAAAATTCGGCCACGCCTTCGGGAGGATAGACATGATCTCGCGCAGAACCGCGCTCGCGGCGGCTGCCGTGCTCGCACTTGCAGCATGGGGCACGCCGGCTTCGGCCCAGGACAAGATCAAGATCGGCTCGGCAACGGCCGTCACGGGCCCCGCGTCGTTCCTCGGCGACCCGATCGCCAAGACGCTTCGGATGCTCGTCGACGACATCAACAAGAAGGGGGGAGTCCTCGGCAAACAGATCGAACTCGTTCTCTATGACACGGGCTCGGACCCGACCAAGGCCAAGCAGTTCGCCGAGCGCCTCGTCACCGAGGACAAGGTCATCGCACAGGTCGGCGGCACCACCACGGCCGAGACGATGGCCATGGTGCCCGTGTTCGAGGAAGCGCAGATCCCCTTCATCTCCATGGGCGGCGCCGTCGTCATCATCGAGCCGGTGAAGAAGTGGGTCTTCAAGACGCCGCACACCGACAAGATGGCCTGCGAGAAGATCTTCGAGGACATGAAGAAGCGCGGGCTGACGAAGATCGGCATGATCTCGGGCCAGGACGCCTTCGGCAAGTCGATGCAGGCCCGGTGCAAGGGCGTGACGGCCAAGTACGGCATCGAGGTTCTGGCCGATGAGACCTACGGGCCGACCGACAACGACATGACGGCCCAGCTCACCAAGATCAAGGGCACGCCGGGCATCCAGGCGGTGATCAACCCGGGCTTCAGCCAGGGGCCCGCGATCGTCACGCGCAACTACCGCCAGCTCGGCATCTCGGTGCCGCTCTATCAGAGCCACGGCGTGGCTTCGAAGCAGTTCATCGACCTCGCGGGTGATGCGGCCAACGGTGTGCGCATCGTCGCGGCGGCTCTCCTGGTCGCCGAGAAACTGCCCGACAGCGACCCGCAGAAGCCGGTCGTCGTCGCATACAAGAAGGCCTACGAGGAGACCACGAAGTCGCCGGTGTCGACGTTCGGCGGCCATGCCTATGACGGGCTCAACATCCTGGTCGAAGCCATCAAGCGCGCCAATTCGACCGACCCCGCCAAGATCCGCGACGAGATCGAGAAGACCAAGGGCTTCATGGGCACCGGCGGCCTCGTCAACATGACGCCGACGGACCACATGGGCCTCGACCTCACCGCCTTCCGCATGCTCGAGATCAAGAACGGTGACTGGGAGATCATGAAGGATTGAGACCCTCCCTCTGCGCGCCAACCCCTCTGTCATCCCGGACAGTGCGCAGCACTGATCCGGGCCCCGGAGCGACGCGTCGCAACGGTTGCCCCTGGGTCCCGGCTCTACGCGCTCCGCGCTTCGGCCGGGATGACAAGTTGGGGGCAATCGCTGCGGGAGAAAGCACTATTCCCTCTCCCCATCCTTCATGGGGAGAGGGTTAGGGTGAGGGGCAGCAGCACGCTCCGCGGTTGGAGTTTTCCGCTGCCCCTCACCCCGGCCCTCTCCCCGCAAGCGGGGAGAGGGAGAAGAAAGCACGCAGAGCCCTGAGCGAACCGCATGTCGCAATTCCTGCAGTTCCTGTTCTCGGGCCTCACGGAGGGCGCGGTCTATGCGATGGTCGCCCTCGGCTTCACCATCATTTACAACGCCTCCGACGTCGTGAATTTCGCCCAGGGCGAATTCGTCATGCTGGGCGGCATGGTCACGTTCTTCGCCAACGCCGCGGGTATTCCACTCCCCCTCGCGGCCCTGATCGCCATCCTCGTCGCCGTGGTCGCTGGGCTCGCTCTTAACCGCTTTGCCATCGAACCAGCGCGCGGGGCGAGCGTCGTCAACCTGATCATCATCACCATCGGCGCCTCGATCTTCATTAAGGGGCTGGCGCAGCTCGTTTTCGACAAGCGCTTCCACCGCTTTCCGGCCTTCTCCGGCGACGACCCGATCCGCGTGCTCGACGCGACGATCCTCCCGCAGAGCCTGTGGGTGCTGTTCGGCGCCTGCGCGATCTTCTCAGGGCTCTGGCTGTTCTTCGCACGCACGCTCGTCGGCAAGGCCATTACCGCCGTCGCTGCCAACCGGCTCGCCGCTGAACTCGTCGGCATCAGTGCCAAGCGCATGATGGCGCTGTCGTTCGCCCTCTCCGCCGCGATCGGTGCCATCGCCGGCATCCTGATCACGCCGATCTCGCCGACGTCCGTGGAAGTCGGCACGCTGCTCGCGCTGAAGGGCTTCGCCGGCGCCATGCTGGGCGGCATGGGCAATCCGTTGGGTGCCGTCGCAGGCGGCCTCATCGTCGGCATCGTGGAGAAGATGAGCGCGGGCTACGTCAGCACCAACTACAAGGACGCGGTGGCCTTCATCATCATCATCCTCACGCTGCTGGTGCTGCCGACCGGCCTCTTCGGCAAGGCCCGGGTGGACCGCGTGTGATGGCGCAGCGTCTCCTCAATCATCGCGCCTTCGGCCTTCTGGTGATCGCACTGATCATCGCCGTCGCGCCACTATTCTTTCCCTCGACGTTCTACTACCGCATGGGCACGGCGATCTTCATCGCGGCACTCGCGGCCGTCGGCCTCAACGTCCTGATGGGGCTCGCGGGCCAGGTGAGCCTGGGACACGCCGGCTTCTACGGCATCGGCGCCTACGCGGTGGCCGTAGGGCCTGCCACCTTCGACATAGCACCGTGGGCGGCGATCTTCATCGGCATCGCGCTCGCTGCCGCTGTCGCCTACCTCGTCGGCCGTCCGATCCTCAAGCTACGCGGGCATTACCTCGCCGTCGCGACCCTCGGCTTCGGCATCCTTGTCAGCATGGTGCTGACCAACGAGGGCACCTGGACCGGCGGCCCCGACGGCATGGGCGTGAAGCGCCTCGTGCTGTTCGGCTACGTGCTGAAGGACCGCGCGGCGTGGTACTGGGCGAGCGCTGCCGTCCTGCTCGTCGGCGCCGTGGTTGCCGTGAACCTGATCGAGAGCCCGACGGGCCGCGCCCTGCGCGCCCTGCACGACAGCGAGGTCGCGGCCGCCGTCAACGGCATCGACGTGGCCCGCTACAAGCTCGTGGCGTTCGTGATCTCGGCTTGTTACGCGAGCCTCGCCGGCTCCCTCGCGGCACTCTCGGATGCCTTCATCACGCCGGCGTCGGCGGGCTTCCTCAAGTCCATCGAACTCGTCACCATGGTCGTGCTGGGCGGCATGGGCTCCGTCATCGGCAGCATCATTGGCGCGGCGTTTCTCGAAAGCCTGCCGCAGCTCCTCGCCCGCATGCAGGAGATCGAACACGTCCTGCTCGGCCTCATCATCATGCTCGTCATGATCTTCATGCGCGACGGCCTCTTCCCGACGCTGGCCCGGCGCTTCCGGCGAGCGGCCCCATGACGCTGCTGGCGGTCGACAACATCGCCATCCAGTTCGGCGGCGTGAAGGCCGTCGACGACCTCTCGTTCGCCGTCGAGAAGGGGCAGATCTTCTCCATCATCGGCCCCAACGGCGCCGGCAAGACCACGCTCTTCAACATGATCTCCGGCATCTACCGCCCGAGCCGCGGCCGCGTCACGTTGGAAGGCACGGACGTCACCGGCCTGCCGCCGCATCTCCTCGCGCGGCGCGGGCTGTCGCGCACATTTCAGAACCTGCAGATTTTCTATCGCATGACCGCGCTCGAGAACGTGATGGTGGGTTGCCATCTCCAGGAACGCCGCAGCGTACTTGCGCACCTCCTGGCGCTGCCGTCCGTGAAGCGGCAGAACGCGGAGAGCCGCGACCGCGCGCACGCCCTGCTGACGCGCGTCGGCCTCTCGGCGGACGCGGAGAAAGACGCAGGCAACCTCTCCTACGGCGCGCTGAAGCGGCTCGAAATCGCCCGCGCGCTCGCCTCCGATCCGAAGCTCCTGCTGCTCGACGAGCCGGCCGCCGGCTGCAATCACGTCGAGACGGAAGAGATCGACGCCCTGATCCAGACCATCGCGCAGGACGGCGTAACGGTGGCGCTCGTCGAGCACGACATGAAGCTCGTCATGAAGATCTCGCACCGTATCCTCGTGCTCGACTACGGCCGCAAGCTCGCGGAAGGGTCGGCGCAGGAAGTGCGCCAGAACCCGGACGTGATCCGTGCCTACCTCGGCTCGCAAGCCTCCGTCGGAGCGGCGCATGCTGGCACGTGAGGAAGCGAGCGGCCCGGCGTGGCTCAGCGTCGAAGGGCTAGCCAGCCACTACGGGCGCATCCAGGCCCTGCGCGACGTGGCGCTCACCATAGCCAAAGGCGAGATCGTCTCGCTCGTCGGCGCCAATGGCGCGGGCAAGACCACCTTGCTGCGCACGATCTCAGGGGTTCAGCCGGCCAGCGCCGGACGCATCGTGTTCGAGGGCGAGGACATTACGACCCTGGCGGCCACGGCGCGGGTCTCGCGCGGCATCGCGCAGGTGCCGGAGGGGCGGCAGATCTTCGGTCCTCTCTCTGTCGCCGACAACCTGCGCATGGGCGCCTACCTGCGCAAGGACGGCGAGATCGCGGTCGACATGGACCGCATCTATGCGCTGTTCCCGATCCTCGCCGGATTCCGCGCGCGCCCCGGCGGCTCGCTGTCCGGCGGCCAGCAGCAGATGCTGGCACTGGGCCGCGCGCTCATGTCCCGCCCGCGCCTGCTGCTGCTCGACGAGCCGAGCATGGGGCTCGCCCCCGTCATCGTCGATCAGATCTTCGCGGCCATCGTGCGCCTGAAGAGCGAGGGCATGACGATCTTCCTCGTCGAGCAGAACGCCTTCGCCGCGCTCTCCATCGCCGATCGCGGCTACGCCCTCGAAACGGGTTCCGTCATCCTCTCCGGCAACGCGCGGGATTTGCTGGCGGACGAGAAGGTCAAGGAAGCCTACCTCGGCATCTAGGCCGGCCTGAACGTGAGGCTCAGTCCCCTCGATTTTGCGTTCCCGGCCGAGCACAGCGAGAGCCGGGACCTTTCCCCGTCGAAGTCAATCTCGCCGCGGCAAGGTGCCGGACAGACGTGATCGCGCACGTCTTCCGGGAATGCAAAGGTACGAGATCGTGTCAGCCGCCCTGCCGGCGGAACTCGATGCGCCGGTTCTGCGATCGGCCGGCTTCGTTGCCGTTGTCCGCGACGGGGTTCGCGAAGCCGTAGCCGACCGTTTTCACGCGCTGGCGCACGACGCCCCGCTTGGCGAGCGCACCGGCCACCGACGCTGCCCGTTGCTCCGAGAGCGTCTGGTTGAACTCCTTCGTGCCCACGAGGTCAGTATGGCCCGCGATCTCGATCGACACGGCCGGGCAGCGGTTGAGGAACTGCGCCACCTCGTCAAGCACCGGCGCGCTGTCCCGGGCGTTGATCTCCGCACTCCCCGTCGCAAAGAAGATCTGGCGCGTCTTCGAGATCACGTCCATGCGGTTCTGGCACTCCTCGACCGTCAGTTCGCGCGTCTGCGCCTCCGTCTGCCGGCGCGCGGCTTCGTTGCGCACGGTCTCGAGCTGCTTGTTGCCGGCCGCCGCCTCGAACACGAGCTGGAAGGTGATCGTCGCCGCCGGAATGATCTCGATGTTGTTCATGGCAGCGCTCAGCCGCCCGAGGCTCTCCGTGAGGTCGAAGTCGGCAATCTGCACGACCACCGGTTTGCTCGAAATCACGCTGATCGAGTTCGGCCCGCTGCGCGTGACGAGGACATCCGCGTTGAGTTGCTTCTTCACGCCGTGCAGATCGAGCTCCACGGGCAAGGTCAGCGACACAGGCGTTCCGGCAAGCACGCCCGACAGCTTCGATTTGTCGAGCCGCGCCGTGATTACCGCGCTCGGGAACTTGAAGGTCTCGAAGAACAGGAAGCGCATGCGCACGTCGCGGATGTCGACGCCGGTGGCGAGTGAGGAGAGATTGACCTCCACCCGCGCGTTGCCGTCGGGGCTGACGCTGCCGTCGAGCCCGGTGAACTCGTGCGTCTCGACGATGGTCTTGAGCTTCGTCGACGTGACACTCAGCTTCGACGTGGCCGGATTGAGCTTCCAGTCCTGCGCGAAGAACGCGGCCGCATTCGTCCCCTGCGCCGAGGCGGTTTGACCGGACGTAACCAGCGCGGCCAGCGCGAACATCCCGAACATGAATGCGGCTGCCACGCTGAGCCGCGCGAAGCGAGCCGTCGAAATCCCCATAGAGCGCATCATTTGCATCCCGTTGCCGCCCAGCGCATCAGTGAAAGCTTGTACGCCCCGCCATAGGGATGCGGATGCCGGAAGATCTCGGAGGCGCGCGAGATATAGGACGTGCCCTGGTCGCACAGCCCTTGCTGCGTCCACTTGTGGCACGCGGTGCATTTCTTCTGCCAGACCTCGGGTGGGAGCCCGTCGATCGGCGGGAACAGCGGCGTCCCCTCGGCCAGTTCCTTGATGCTGCGGCCGCGCACCTGCGAGGCGCCGTAGGGGATGGGCTGATCGAACAGCAGCGGCGCCCGTGCGGCTGACAGCGTGCTGTCGCCGTCGGTGTCGAGCAGCGTGCCCTGCTCGCTGGCCGATCCCGTCTGCGACTGATCGAGCGGCAGCATGAAGCTGACGTTCGCCCAGCCGCCGATCTGCACCTGCAGACCGCTCGACGTGGTCTTGTATTCGATGAAGCCGTTCGGGCCGGTGCGCTTGTCGGAGACGCACACCTCCTCGCCTTCGGACAGGGCGGACATGTAGCTGCCGGGCGCTTCTGGGTCCTTGCGCACGTGCAGCAGCGGCACGTTGACCTTGTATCGGCGACACGACGGTTGTGCGCTTGGCTCTTCGCTGGCCGACAGCAAGAAACCAACGGCGACGAGTGGCATCACCGCCAGCAACAAAAGGCGCTTCATTCGTTCATGGCCTCGAGGCGTGATCACAGGGCGCAGTGCCAGTGATGTCGCAGCCCCGCGCCTTTGGCAAGTGCACCGCTGCACGATCTGCAACCATGGTTTCGCAATGCCGACAATCACCTAAAGGCGGATTGCGCTTCCCTAGACCATTGATCTGCGTTGAAGCGTCAGCCCCATCGCTTATTCAGATCGCTGATTGACCTATGACCCGGGGAGGTGGTCGGCAGCAGCAAGGATGGTCCGAAGCAACGGACTGAGGTCCATCCGATTCTGCCACCCGGTTCGCGGCACCCAAATCGTTGCATCCGTATCCGCCGAGGGCGGAGGGGCTGGCTCCCCTCCCGCACGGGATGGGTGCAGCACTGCGCATGTCCAATAACCCGCATGGACGAACTCGATCGGATTGCCACTACTGTCGCGTGTGACCATGAACCTGAACTCGTGCCAGGCACCAATGGAGAGAAGCTCACGGCCCGTTTCCTCAAGCAATTCGCGCCGGAGGGTGGCCGTCATATCAACGTCGCCGGGTTCCGAGGCCCCTCCAGGCGCATCGAGGAGGCCGCGATAGGGACCACGCGTCTTTCTAACGGTCAGCAAGAGGCCAGAGGTCTCGACGAGCCCGTAAATGCCGCTGTGCGTGAGCTGCTTCATGCTTCCGCCTCGCCGAAACCTGTCGATCCACACCATTGTCAGCGGCATGCCACTGCGGTGCAATATCGTTAAGACCTTGGATTGCCTTGCCTTGCCCTTTCTCCCGGCCCTAGAAGGGGCGGACGAGGAAACGCAAAAACCCGACCGCATGACCCTTCACGATCAGACCGCGGCCACCACGGCCGAGGCCGTCGCCATCGACGGGCTCGAAATCACCTTCCGCACGCCCGGCCGCGCCGTGTTCACGGCCGTGAAGGACGTCGCGCTGCGCGTCGGCGCCCACGAGTTCGTGGCCATCGTCGGGCCCACGGGCTGCGGCAAGTCCACGATCCTCAACGCGGCCGCTGGACTCCTGAAGCCGTCCGCCGGATCGGTCCGCGTATTCGGAGCCCCCCTCACCGACCTCAACCGGGCAGCGGGCTACCTCTTCCAGCAGGACGCGCTGATGCCCTGGAAGACGGCGCAGGAGAACGTCGCCATCGCCTTGACCACCAACGGCGTGGCCAAGGCCGAAGCCGCCGCGCGTGCACGCGAATGGCTGTCGCGCGTGGGCCTCTCCGCCTTCGGCGATCGCTATCCGCACATGCTCTCGGGCGGCCAGAGGAAGCGCGTGGGCCTCGCCCAGGTGCTGATCCGCGACCCCAGGATCATCCTGATGGACGAGCCGTTCGGGCCCCTTGACGCCCAGACCCGCGTCATCATGGGCGACCTCCTGCTCAAGCTCTGGTCCGCCGACCGCAAGGCCGCGATGTTCATCACCCACGACCTGGAAGAGGCCATTGCGCTTGCTGATCGCGTGCTGATCATGTCGGCGGGGCCGGCGTCTCGCATCATCGGCGACTACCGCATTCCGCTGGGTCGCCCGCGCGACGTGGCCGACATCAAGCTCGATCCGCAGTTCCACGCGTTGCATCGCGAAATCTGGCACGCGCTGAAGGAAGAGGTGCTCAAGGGCTATCGCCAGGTCGAGGAGCAGGCGTCATGAAGGACAACCGCGCCTTCATCCTCTTTCTGCAGGTGCTGATCGCGGTGGCAGGCCTCGGCCTCTGGCACGTCGCCTCGACCACGAGCCTATTCGGCGATCCCAAGACCATCACGTTCTTCTTTTCGACGCCCAAGGCCGTTGTCGAGCGCATCTTCGAGTGGTTCACGGACGGCTCGATCTGGGGCCATCTCTCCA
>RXJK01000169.1:0-2045 GCA_003963125.1 Hyphomicrobiales bacterium | reverse complement strand
CTTCGTCATTGGCTCCGCGGGCGGCATCGTCATCGGCTTCTGGTTCGCGCGCAAGCCGCTGCTGGCGGCCGCCTTCGATCCTTACGTGAAGGCCGCCAATGCCCTGCCCCGCGTGGTGCTCGCACCCATCTTCGCGCTGTGGCTCGGCCTCGGCATCTGGTCGAAGGTGGCGCTCGGCGTGACGCTCGTCTTCTTCATCGTCTTCTTCAACGTCTACCAGGGCGTGAAGGAGGTGAGCCCGACGGTCCTCGCGAACGCCCGCATGCTCGGCATGAGCGAGCGCCAGTTGCTCCGCCACGTCTACCTGCCCTCGGCCTTGTCCTGGATGTTTTCCTCGCTGCACACGTCCGTCGGGTTTGCCGTCGTCGGTGCGGTGGTCGGCGAGTACCTGGGCTCGGCCGCCGGCCTCGGCTATCTCATCCACCAGTCCGAAAGCGTGTTCGACGTGACGGGCGTCTTTGCCGGCATGTTCGTACTGATGGCCTTCGTCATTCTCGTCGACTGGGTCGTGACGCTGGTCGAAGGGCGCCTGCTCGTGTGGCGCCCGCAGGCGGGCTCAACGATGACGTGAACCAAACGCACCTGACCACAAGAGCAAGATCCCTGGAGGAACGCCCATGCACCGCCGCACATTCCTGACCGGAGCCGCAGGCCTGATCGCCGCTGGCCACGCCGATTTCGCTTTGGCGCAGTCGGCCCCGCCGGCCGAGAAGACCAAGGTGATCCTCGGCGTCGGCGGCAAGCCGCTTCTCTACTACCTTCCGCTCACCATCGCCGAGCAGAAGGGCTTCTTCAAAGCGCAAGGCCTCGACGTCGAGATCAACGATTTCGGCGGCGGCTCGAAGTCGCTGCAGGCGCTGATCGGCGGCTCGGTCGATGTCGTCACCGGCGCCTACGAGCACACCATCCGCATGCAGGCGAAGGGGCAGGACATCCGCGCGGTGCTGGAGATGGGGCGCTTCCCCGGCATCGTCATCGCGGTGCGCAAGTCGCTGGCCGGTGAGATCAAGTCGGCGGCCGACTTCAAGGGGCGCAAGATCGGGGTTACGGCGCCCGGCTCTTCGACGGCGCTGTGCGTGCAGTATGCGATGGTGAAAGCGGGTCTCAAGCCATCCGATGCGGCCATCATCGGCGTCGGCGCGGGCGCCTCGCCCGTCGCGGCCGTGAAGAAGGGCGAGATCGAGGTCCTGTCCCATCTCGAGCCCGTCATCTCAAAGCTGGAACAGGATGGCGACATCGAGATCCTGATCGACACGCGCACGGAAGCGGGCTCCAAGGCGCTCTTCGGCGGCTCGAACCCTGCAGCCTGCCTCTATCTGCGCCAGGACTTCATCGCCAAGAACCCGGGCACCACGCAGCGCCTCGTCAACGGCCTGATGGCGGCGCTGCGCTGGATCGGCAAGGCGACACCCGAGGAGATCGCCGACGCGGTGCCGACGAACTACCACCTCGGCGACAAGCCGCTCTACGTGAAGGCCGTCGCGAAATCGATCGAGGGCTATTCGAAGACGGGCATCATCACGCCCGACGGCATGGCAAGCATCATGGACATGCTGAAGAAGCTCGACCCCGAGTTCGCCAACGTCCAGGTCGACCTCGCCAAGACCTTCAACGGCTCCTTCGCCGCGAAGGCGTGACGCCGGCGCCGGCACGCCGACTTACGCGCGTGCAATTCGCGCGCTCATAGCCGCCCGCGTCTGAATTTTTTGCGTTCCCGGATAGCCGTGCGCGAGCACGGCTATCCGGGATCTTTCCGCGGGACGTCAATCTCTACGGGGAAAGATCCCGGCTCTCGCTGCGCTCGGCCGGGAACGCATTCCCTCGCTTGTCCTGCTCGGGCTTGTCCCGCACATCCAGCCAATGCACGGGAACCGACTGGGAAGACCGGCCTCGCTCCCATCACTGAAGGCTGGGCCCTCGGGACAAGCCCGAGGGCGACAGCGGTGGAGCGCGCCGGGACGACGTCGTTCGTCACGCGGCCGGCACGAGCGCGTAGCCGGCGCCGTCCTTGGCGACGGTGCCGACGCCAGGCATGCCCCAGTGGT
>RXJK01000331.1:3960-14012 GCA_003963125.1 Hyphomicrobiales bacterium | reverse complement strand
CCAATTGGCGGCGGGATAGACGCCGATCACGCTCGGCACGGGCGTTTCGGCGTCGGCCTCGACCTTGATGCGCAGGCGCTGGTTCTTGCGCATCGAAAGCAGGTGATAGACGACGTCGAAGCGGCGCGCGCGCTCGGGATAATCGACGCCGCAGATATCGATCAGCACCTCGAACTGGCCCTCGTCGGCATCGCGCAGCTTGGTCAACACCTCGACGATATCGGTCGCCTCGACGACAAGCGTCAGCTCACCGCACGCCACCGTCCGGGAGACGATGCGGCCGCCGAGCAGCGCATCGACCGTTTTCGCAAGATCCTCGACGCTCATGGCGTGTGTTCCAATCCTCAATCGACGATGAACAGGCGGGCGCCCTTGGGCGCGCTCGAGCGATGCGGTTCGGCGCCGTCCGCCACCTGGTAGCTCATTCCGGGCGTCAGCGTGAACGAGCGTCCGTCCGCCAGGGTCGTCTCCAGCTCGCCGTCGAGGCAGAGCAGGATGTGGCCCTTCTCGCACCAGTGGTCGGCGACGTAGCCCGGCGTGTACTCGACCATGCGCACGCGGATCGGCCCGAAATTCCGTGTCCGCCACAGGGCTTCGCCGACGTCGCCGGCATGGCGCGTCGGTTCCAAGGTCTTCCAGTCGGTGGTGCCGAACGGGATGTCCCTGATCTGCAAGGGTTCCCCCGGCCTAGCGCTCGATGGTGCCGGTGCGGCGAATCTTCCGCTGCAGGAGCAGGATGCCGTAGAGCAGGGCCTCGGCCGTCGGCGGGCAGCCCGGCACGTAGACGTCGACCGGCACGATGCGGTCGCAGCCGCGAACCACCGAGTAGGAGTAGTGGTAGTAGCCGCCGCCGTTGGCGCAGGAGCCCATGGAGATGACGTAGCGCGGCTCCGGCATCTGGTCGTAGACCTTGCGCAGCGCCGGGGCCATCTTGTTGCAGAGCGTGCCGGCGACGATCATCACGTCGGACTGGCGCGGCGAGGCGCGCGGGGCAAAGCCGAAGCGCTCCACGTCCCAGCGGGGCATCGAGGCCTGCATCATCTCCACGGCGCAGCAGGCGAGCCCGAACGTCATCCACATCAGCGAGCCGGTGCGGGCCCAGTTGATGAGATCGTCCGTCGTGGTGACGAGAAAACCTTTGTCCGCCAGCTTGTTGTTGATTTCCGTGAAGAACGGATCGCCCGGCTTCACAAGGCCGGTCGGCGGCGTTTGGACAGGTGCTGCAACAGCGTTCATTCCAGTCTCGCTCTCAATCCCACTCGAGGGCGCCCTTGCGCCACTCGTAGATGAAGCCGATCGTCAGCACGCCGAGGAAGGTCATCATCGACCAGAAGCCGAAGGCGCCGACTTGCTTGAAGGCGACGGCCCAAGGGAACAGGAAGGCGACCTCGAGGTCGAAGATGATGAAGAGGATCGACACGAGGTAGAAGCGCACGTCGAACTTCATGCGGGCGTCGTCGAAGGCATTGAAACCGCACTCGTAAGCCGAAACCTTCTCGGGGTCCGGGTTGCGCACGGCGATCAGGAACGGCGCGATCATGAGCGCCAGCCCGATGAACCCGGCGACGCCGAAGAAGACCACGAGCGGCAGGTAGTCCATGAGGATGTCGTTCATGGGTATCGCGGTGTCCGGCTGAAGCTGCGGCGCGGCTGCGTCGCGCGCTGATCTGACACGAAAAGACGGCAGCCTCCCTTAGCCCACGGGCAATGGGGGCGCAACACCCAGCAGCGTCGCAGAAAGAGGATGCGAACAGGTCCTGACGCAGCGTGTGCTGAGGCGCGATGACGGCCAGTTCGCTCATGTGTTAAGTAGGAGGCGCGATCGCCCCGCGCAATGCCGACCCGCCAACAAAGGCGGTGTCACCTCCTCCTGCTTCGGAGCCGTCACCGTGTCCCGCCGCCAGATTCGTCTTGCCGCGCCTCTTGCCATCCTCGTGGCGCTCGCCTGCATCCCGGTTGGATCCCCGGCCCACGGCGCCGTGAAGCTGTGTGCCGGGGTCATCGAGGGCGACGGACGCGAAGCGGCGGCCGAACCGGAGGCGCGCAAGGCGGCGCTGGAAAGCTGGCAGGCGAAGGTCGGCCCCGACTTCACGTGGCAGCTTGCCACCAACAAGGCGATCACCTGCCTGAAGACGCCGACCGGCAAGTTCCTCTGCAAGGCCGCCGGCCACCCCTGCAGTCTGCGCCAAGTGCCGCCCGAAGGCCCCCTGAAGCGGCTGATGCCCGGCGCGCCTGGGCAAGGGATCTGATCGAAGCAGACATCATCCGGGCTGCACCGAAACTGAGCTTTGGGGTGTCACGGCTTGACGCGGCAGCGGCTTTGCCGCGCTATCGCTCGCGACATCGGCCTCAACAGGGATACCCACGACATGCGCCACGGCGGCAAGATCCTGATCGACCAGCTCGAGCGGCAGGGCGTGACGACCGCGTTCACAGTGCCGGGCGAGAGCTTCCTCGCGGCGCTCGACGGGCTCTACGAGAGCAACCAAGTCAAGACGATCATCTGCCGGCAGGACGGAGGCTGCTCGATGATGGCGGAGGCGTGGGGCAAGGCCACAGGCGAGCCCGGCGTGTGCTTCGTCACGCGCGGGCCGGGGGTCGCCAACGCCATGGCCGGGCTGCACGTTGCCGACCAGGATTCCACGCCCATGGTCCTGTTCATGGGCATGCCGGCATCCGACGTCGAGGAGCGCGAGGCGTTCCAGGAAGTCGAGGTCAAGCAGCTCTTCTCCTCGTTCGTGAAATGGGCGGCGGTGATCCGCGACAGAAAGCGTATCCCGGAATTCGTGAGCCGCGCCTTCCACGTCGCCAAGAGCGGGCGGCCGGGACCGGTGGTGCTCGGGCTGCCGGAGGACGTGCTGTTTGATGCGAGCGAAGTGGTCGACGCCAAGCCGGCGCGCGTCGCCTATTCGCATCCCGGAAAAGCTGAACTCGCCGAACTCGACGCCCTGCTCAAGGGCGCCAAGCGGCCGCTCGTAATCATCGGCGGTCCCGGCTGGAGCAAGAGCGCGCAATCCGGCATCGAGGCCTTCGCCAAGGCCTGGGACATGCCGGTCGCCTCGGCCTTCCGCTACCAGGACTACATGGACAACCGGCATCCCAACTACGTCGGCTGCGTCGGCATCGGCGTCGAGCCGGTGCTGGCGGAAGCGGTGAAGAGCGCGGACGTGCTGGTGGTCGTGGGCGCGCGCATGGGCGAGGCGACGTCCTCCAACTACACGCTGCTCGACATCCCGAACCCGAAGCAGACCTTCGTGCACGTGCATCCCTCGCCCGACGAACTCGGCAGCGTCTACCGTGCGGACCTGCCGATCGTGGCCAACGGCACGACGTTCGTGGAGGCGCTTGCGACGCTGGCGCCGCCGGCGTCGAAGCCCTGGGCTGGCGCGCGTGCGGAGCTGCGCAAGGTCTACGAGGCGAGCCTCGCGCCGATCGCGCTGCCGGGCGACGTCAAATTCGCCGAGGTGGTGCGCACCATCTCGAAGATGCTGCCTGAGGACGGCATCATGGCCAACGGCGCCGGCAACTTCGCGGCCTTCGTGCACCGCTACTTCGAGTACAAGGGGCACCGCAGCGGCCTCGCGCCGACATCGGGCTCGATGGGCTACGGCCTGCCGTCGGCGATCGCGGCGCAATTGGCCTTCCCGACGCGCACCGTCGTCAACGTGCAGGGTGACGGTGATTTCATGATGACGAGCCAGGAGCTGGCAACCGTCATGCAATACGGCCTCCCGATCATCACCATCATCGCCAACAACGGCACCTTTGGCACCATCCGCATGCATCAGGAGCGCGAGTATCCCGGCCGCGTCGTCGGCACGACGCTGATGAACCCCGACTTCGCGGCGATGGCGAAGAGCTTCGGCATCGAGGGCATCACCATCACACGCACGGCCGATTTCGCGCCGGCCTTCGAGAAGGCGCTCGCCGCACGCAAGGCGGTGCTGTTCGACGTGAAGCTCGATCCGGAGGCGCTTGCCGTGAAGAAGACGCTGACGCAGATCCGGGAGAAGCGCTGATGTCCGATCTCTTCACGAAAAGCGCTGACGTTCCCGTGCAGCGGGTGAGCGCGGTGGAAGGCATACCGACCTTCGGCGGCGACATTCTCGTCAAGCGGCTCATGGAGGGCGACGAGATGACGGCGCTCGAAATCTTCTACGGCAAGGGCGTCGGCACGGGACTGCACAAACATGCGCACGAATCCGTCGTGCACGTGCTGAAGGGCCGGCTGAAGTGCGTCGTCGCCGACACGGAGCTGATCGCCGTCGCGGGTGACACGTGCCGGCATCCCACCGGCGTGATGCACTCGGTCGAGGCACTCGAAGACAGCGTAATCCTCGAGATCAAGTCGCCGCGCCCCGAACTCGGCAAGTTCTTCAAGACCAAAGGTTGAGGCGGCGCACGTTGGGTTCCTCTGTCATCCCGGACGGCGCGCAGCGCCGATCCGGGACCCAGGGGCCACAGGCGCATCCGCTGCCCCTGGGTCCCGGCTCTTCGCGCTCACGCGCTCCGGCCGGGATGACAGTAGGAGGAGGCGTCGCGCTCTCGGTCAGTCCTCGTCTTCCTCGTCGTCGAAGTCGAGGTGGAAGTTGTACTTCGACTTCAGCTCCGTGATCAGCTTCTCGGCTTCCGCCGACGGCAGCTCCGTGAAGGGCGGGCGCAGCTTGGCCCACTCGGGATCGTCGCGGAAGTGCGCCATGATGGCCTTGAGCGCAGGGATCATCGGATAGGACTGGATGGTCTTGCGCACGGCCGAGATCCCGGCCTGCAGGTCGTCGGCCTCGGGCGTCGTCCAGTTGTCGAAGACCTTGCGGATGGGACCGGCGGCGACGTTGCAGGTCGCCGAGATGCAGCCCGCGGCGCCCTTGCGCAGGCCGTCGAGCAGGAACACTTCCGAGCCCGGAAACACCTCGAACTTCGGATAGGCGTCGAGGATCGCGGCCGTGTTGCTCCAGTCGCCGGAAGAATCCTTCAGGCCCACGACAACGCTCGGGAAAGCCTTGATCAGGCGGCCGATCAGCGACAGCGAGAAGCCGACCTGGGCGACCGGCGGGATGTGGTAGAGGTAGACCTTGAGGTCGTCCTCATCGACGCCCTCGATCATCTCGGAGAAGTAGCGGTAGAGGCCCTCTTCCGACGGCGCCTTGTAGTAGTAGGGCGGCAGCACGAGCACGCCGCCACAGCCAATTTCAACGGCGTGCTTGGTCAGCACGATCGTGTCGGCCAGCGAAGGCGTGCCGGTGCCCGGCATCAGGATCTCGGGCTCGATATCGGCGTCGATGATCTCCTCGAGCAGTTCCATGCGCTCGTCGATGCCGAGCGAATTGCCCTCGCTGGTCGTGCCGAAGGGGGCAAGCCCCGTGCAGCCCTGCTCGAGCAGCCAGTGGCAGTGCTCCACGAAGCGGTCCGCATCCGCGCTGCCGTCCTCGCCGAACGGGGTCAGGACCGGGGCGATGACGCCTGAGAAGTTGGGCATGGTGTTCTCCGATTCGTTTTGACGCCACGTCTAGCCGGACGCGGGCACGGCGTCCAACGGCACATTGAAACGGCAGATCGAACAGGTTTCAGCAGGTGTCAGCCGGGCATCGGGATGCCGGGCTGGCGGACGGGCACGTGGTAGCCCTTCTCGACGGCAGGCCGCGCGGCAATGGCCTTGTACCAGCGCAGCACGTTGGGATAGGCGGCGAGATCGATCGTCTGCCACTCGTAGCGCGAAACCCAGGGCCACGTCGCCATGTCGGCGATGGAGTAGTCGCCGGCCAGGTATTCAGCTTCGCCCAGCCGCTTGTCGAGCACGCCGTAAAGGCGCTTGGCCTCCGTGAGATAGCGATCTTCCGCGTACGGCGCCTTGCCCTTGTTGTACTTCACGAAGTGATGCACCTGGCCGAACATGGGGCCAACGCCGCCCATCTGCCACATCAGCCACTGCACCGTGTGCCAGTGCGCCTTGGGCTCCTTCGACCAGAACTTCCCCGTCTTCTCGGCCAGGTACATAAGGATCGCGCCCGATTCGAACAGCGCGAGGCCCGTGTCGTGGTCGACGATGGCCGGGATGCGGTTGTTGGGGCTGACCTTCAGGAAGTCGGGCTTGAACTGGTCGCCCTTGCCGATGTCGATTGCGTGCGCGGCGTATTCGAGCCCGCATTCCTCCAGCATGATCGAGACCTTGCGGCCGTTGGGCGTCGACCAAGTGTAGAGATCGATCATGATCAGGGCCTTGAGCTTGAGGGCAACGGCATTCGCGTGCGGGAGCACAGCATCATCAGACGCACGTTAGAGATTGGGACGTAGACCCGCAATGATCGCATGGGGCAAGTGTGCTCATCGGGGCGGCGCGTTTTTCCTGCCACACCGTCTTTCGATGCAGCGCGTGGCGTTAGGTGGTTGATCCATCGTCGCATCTCTCCGTGCCATGTCTGCACGCGAAGAAATCTGCGCGAAATCTGACCAACTGCACGGCGCCGAACGCCCCAGTTTCGCCGGATTCCGGAGGCGCAATTCACCTTGTGCTGGGGCAAGGCCCGATGGGGAAACCCAGCAGGTTGTGGGTGCCGCTTTCGGGGCTCGAGCCTTAGAGCCTCCCGGGCGATGAGCTCCTCAGGGAGCGGCGGACCTGACCTGACGGCCTTGCCCCCGCTCATCTCGCGCGAGTGCCGCTGGCCGCGCCTTCTCCACAAACACCTTGTTCCAACAAGAGCTTGTGCCTCCGCCTCTTGCCGTCGCGGAGGCAGGGGCCTAGAAGGATGCATGCCTGCCTGCGAGTGGTTCAGGGGCTCGGGGGCCAATTTTCCTTGCCGACATCACACGGGGACCATCCGGAATGGCGATCAGCACCGAAGCCTTCGTCGCTTCTCTGACAAACAGCTTCAAGACGGCGAAGGGCAGCGACACCCCCTATCGCCATTGGAATATCTCGCACTGCCTTCCCGACGACGCCATCGATGCGATCCTGGACCTGCCGTTCCCGGCGCCCGCGCTCGGCGGCGTCTCGGGCAAGCGCGAGATCCACAACGCGACGCGCAAGTATTTCGATGCCGAGAACATGTCGCGCTATCCGGTCTGCAAGGCCTTCTGCGAGGCCTTCCAGGACGCGCGCGTCGTCGACAGCGTGGTGAAGACGTTCGGCGCGCCGATCAAGGGCAGCTACCTCCGGATCGAATTCGCCCAGGACACGAACGGTTTCTGGCTCGAGCCGCATACGGATCTCGGCGTGAAGACGTTCACGATGCTGCTGTACCTCTCGAAGGACCCTTCGCACAGCAACCTCGGCACCGACATCTACGACACCGAGAAGAAGCACGTCGGCCGCTCGCCCTTCGAGGTCAACGGCGCCATGGTGTTCGTGCCCTCCAACATCACCTACCACGGCTTCGAGCCGCGCGAGATCAAGGGCGTGCGCAAGTCGGTGATCATCAACTACGTGACGAACGATTGGCGTGCGCGCGAGCAGCTCGCCTATCCCACGACGCCGGTGTGAGACCGAATCGCACCAAGCAAGGCCCGGCCGGGGCGCATGCACGGTTTCCCCGGTCGCGAGCGAGCGGCGCGCCTCCCGCATTGTGAGGACGAGCACGAATCAGGTTTGTTCCAGGCAACGGGCCCGGCGCTTTGAGCGACGCGTCCCAAGCCAGGAGAAGACCCCCGTGTTCAGCGCCGATCCGCATCCCAGCCTTTATCTCCTCGCCGATCACCTCGAGACGGCGCTCGCGACCGGCGAGGACATGCTGGCCGAGAAAGTCGACCTGTCCGACAGCGATGCGTCCGGCCTGCGCGACATGGAGCGGCTGGCGCAGCGCAATGCCGATCTTGCGGCCTTCCTGTCGCGGGCACGCCTCTTGGAACTTTCGCTGATCGCGCGGCTGCTGCAGGCGCGCAAATGGGCCGAGGCTGCCAAGCGCGAGGAAGCCCGCCTGAAGCCCGTGATCCAGCTTTTCGTCGGTGGAACGGCGAGCCTCGTCGATGCCGCCAACGATCTCGGCGACACGACCAACCAGTCCTTCGAGACCGGCGACACCATGACGTCCTACCTGCGCACGCGGGCGATCCTTGGGCCGGAGGACGCCGGCCTCGGCAATCGTGCGCAGATCGCGGTGACGGACGATTTCCTCGTCGCGGGGCGCGTGCGTCTCGGCACGCTGCTCGACCTCGTCGCCGCGTTCCTCGATACGCTCGATCTCGTCGGCGACCTCCGGATTGCGCAGGCGCCGCCGGTCGAAGCCGCGACGCTCAGCCCGCACTGAGCTTTGGGAACCGCCCCTTCTTTTGCTTTCCCGGCCGAGCGCAGCGAGAGCCGGGATCCTTCCCCGTCGAGATATGGCGGCGCGCTGAAAGATCCCGGAAGCCGTGCTGGCGCACGGCTTCCGGGAACGCACATTCACTCAGTCCTGCTCGGCCAGGCTTGCCAGGATGCGCGCCCAGCTGCGCGCGCCCTTGCGGAACGAGGAGAGGTTGTACTTCTCGTTGGGCGAGTGGATGCGGTCGTCCTCGAGGCCGAAGCCGACAAGCAGGCTGTCCATCCCGAGCGTGGTCTTGAAGTCCGTGACGATCGGGATCGAGCCGCCCATGCCCATGAGCACGGCCGGCTTGCCCCATTCCGCTTCGAGAGCGGCGGCCGCATGGCGGATGTGCTGGGAGGTCGTGTCGAAGGCGATCGCCGACGAGCCGCGCCCCCCGACGAACTCGATCTTGGCGTCCTCCAGCGCGTTCGCCTGGAAGAACGTCTTGATGGAGGCGAGGATCTTCTTCGGGTCCTGGCCCGGCACGAGGCGGCAGGTGATCTTCACCGACGCGGTCGAGGGGATGACGGTCTTGCCGCCCACGCCCTGATAGCCGCCGGTGATGCCGTTGTATTCGAGGGTCGGCCGCGCCCAGACCTGTTCGAGCGCGCTGTAGGCCTTCTCGCCCGCCGGCTTCGACAGGCCGATCGAACCAAGGAACCCCGCCTCGTCGAAGTCGAGCCCCTTCCATTGCTTGAGCTGCTTCGGCGTCGGCTTCTTGATGCCCTCATAGAAGCCCGGGATGCGCACCTTTCCGTCGGGGCCGTGGATCTTGCCCAGGATGCCCGTCAGCGCGCGGATCGGATTGAGCGCCGCGCCGCCGTAGGTGCCCGAATGCAGGTCGCGCGAAGGCCCGTGCACGATGACCTCGATGGCGGCGATGCCGCGCAGCTGCGTGGTGATCGCCGGTGTATCCTTGTCCCACTGTCCCGTATCGCACACGAGCGCAAGGTCTGCGGTGACCTCCTTGCCGTACTTGGCGAAGAAGCCGGGAAGGGATTGTGAGCCCGATTCCTCTTCACCTTCGATGAGCACCGAAACGCCGAGCGGGGGGCCACCGGCTACGTCCCTCCAGGCGCGCAAGGCCTCGAAGAAGGTCATCAGCTGGCCCTTGTTGTCCTCGGCGCCGCGGGCGACGATCACCTTGCCGTTGGCCTTGTCGCTGGCGATGCGGGGCTCGAAAGGCGGCGTCTTCCAGAGATCGAGCGGATCGGCGGGCTGCACGTCGTAATGGCCATAAAACAGGACATGCGGCCGTCCCTTGGTCTTGCCGGCCTTGTCGTGGCCCACAACCATCGGGTGGCCGATGGTCGGGACGACACGTGCGTCGAGGCCGATGTCGACGAGTTGCTTGGCGCACCAATCCGCCGCCTTCTTGCAGTCCGGGGCATAGGCGGGGTCGGTCGAGATGCTCGGGATGCGGATCAGGTCGAAGAGGCGCTCGACGGCCGCCTCGCGCGTCTCGTCGAGGCGCTTAAGGACCTGGGACAGTTGAGCTTGGTGAGACGGAGCCGTCATGCTTTGGGGTGCCTTGTCTGGTCGTGCGGGACTGCTGGGCGCGGAGAATGTGCAACTTGAGGCCCTTCGTCAAAGGCCGCGCGAACGGCACGAGGTGCGGCGATCGATCCCACGGATCGGGACTTTTCTTTTTGCAGCGCGTTAGTGGGAGGGGCTAATGGAAGGCCGGATCGCGGTCGGACCCCTGATTGATTTGGAAGGCGTGGCCATGACGCAGAAAAATGCAGGTGCTTCCGGTAAGCGGGTCTACCTGTTCGG
>RXJK01000331.1:0-3907 GCA_003963125.1 Hyphomicrobiales bacterium | reverse complement strand
GCGCCAATCTCGCCGAGATGGCGAGCCTCGGGCTGCCGGTGCCGCCGGGCTTCACGATCACCACCGAGGTCTGCACGGCCTACTACGATCTCGGCAAGGCCTTCCCGCCGGGGCTCGCACAGGATGTCGAGGCCGCGCTCGGCGTCGTGGGGCAGGCGGTCGGCGCCAAGTTCGGCGACAAGGAGATGCCGTTGCTGGTGTCGGTGCGCTCGGGCGCTCGCACGTCGATGCCCGGCATGATGGATACGATCCTCAATCTCGGCCTCAACGACATCACGGTCGAAGGCCTCGCCAAGCAGTCGGGCGACAAGCGGTTCGCCTACGACAGCTATCGCCGCTTCATCCAGATGTATTCGGGCGTCGTTCTCGGCGTCGAGCATCACGTGTTCGAGGACATCCTCGACAGCCACAAGAACCTGAGCGGGTTCTCGCTCGACACGGACCTCGGTGCCGACGACTGGCTCGAAGTGATCGCGCAATACAAGGCGGCGGTCGAAACCGAAACCGGCAAGCCGTTCCCGCAGGAGACGAAAGACCAGCTCTGGGGCGCGATCGGCGCCGTGTTCGGGTCCTGGCACAACGCGCGCGCCAACACCTACCGGCGCCTGCACGGCATTCCGGATTCGTGGGGCACGGCCGTCAACGTGCAGGCGATGGTGTTCGGCAACCTCGGCACCACGTCGGCGACCGGCGTCGCCTTCACGCGCAACCCTTCGACGGGCGCCAAGGAGATCTACGGCGAGTTCCTGGTCAATGCCCAAGGCGAGGACGTGGTGGCTGGCATCCGCACGCCGCAGCCGCTCACGGAGGCCGCCCGCAAGGAAGCCGGCGAGGATGCGCCGTCGCTCGAAGCCCTGATGCCCGAGACCTTCAAGCAGCTGACCGACGTCTTCAAGCGTCTCGAACAGCGCTACCTCGACATGCAGGACATCGAGTTCACCATCCAGCAGGGCAAGCTCTGGATGCTGCAGACGCGCAACGGCAAGCGCACGACCAAGGCCGCGCTCAAGATCGCCGTCGACCTCGTCGAGGAGGGGCTGATCTCGAGGGATGAGGCCGTGACGCGCATAGAGCCGGCGGGCCTCGACCAGCTTCTGCATCCGACCATCGATCCCACGGCCGAGAAGGTGCTCGTCGCCACCGGCCTGCCTGCTTCGCCAGGTGCGGCCTCCGGAGAGATCGTGTTCGATGCCGACGAGGCGGAAGCGCTGAAGGCGCAGGGCCGCGACGTCATCCTCGTGCGCATCGAGACGAGCCCGGAAGACATCCACGGCATGCATGCCGCGACCGGCATCCTGACGACGCGCGGCGGCATGACCTCGCACGCAGCCGTGGTGGCGCGCGGCATGGGACGGCCGTGCGTGTGCGGCGCGGGTTCGCTGCGCATCGACTACAAGGCCGGCACGATGGTTGCGGGCAACCACACCTTCCGCAAGGGCGAGGTGATCACCATCGACGGCGGCAAGGGCGAGGTGATCAAGGGCCGCGTGAAGATGCGCCAGCCCGAGCTTTCCGGCGACTTCGCCAAGGTGATGGCCTGGGCCGACGAGCTGCGCGACCTCGGCGTACGCGCCAACGCCGATACTGCGCGCGACGCTCAGCAGGCCCGCGACTTCGGCGCGGAGGGCATCGGCCTGTGCCGCACGGAGCACATGTTCTTCGAAGCCGATCGCATTCTCGCCGTGCGCGAGATGATCTGCGCGGACAGCGAGGCGGGCCGTCGGCACGCACTCGCCAAGATCCTGCCCATGCAGCGCGCCGACTTCGAGGCGCTGTTCGAGATCATGGCCGGGTTGCCCGTGACGATCCGCCTGCTCGATCCGCCGCTGCACGAGTTCCTGCCGCACGAGGACAAGGAGGCAGAGGCCGTCGCGAAAGAGCTCGGCATGCCGCTCGCCAAGCTCAAGAACCGCGTCGCGGAGCTGCACGAGTTCAACCCGATGCTGGGCTTCCGGGGCTGCCGCCTCGCGATCCGCTATCCGGAGATCTGCGAGATGCAGGCGCGCGCCATCTTCGAGGCGGCGATCAACGCGGCGAAGAAGACGGGCAAGCCCGTGATCCCCGAAGTGATGATCCCGCTCATCGCCTACCGGACCGAGTTCGACATCCTGCGCACCGTGATCGACCGGGTCGCCGACGAGGTGAAGCGCGAGACGGGCCAGGCGCTCGAGTACCAGGTCGGCACCATGGTGGAATTGCCGCGCGCCGCGCTGCGCGCCGAGGAGATTGCCAAGGGCGACAAGGGCGCCGAGTTCTTCTCGTTCGGCACCAACGATCTCACGCAGACCTGCCTCGGCCTGTCGCGCGACGACGCCGGGCCGATCCTGTCCGACTACACGAGCCGCGGTATCTTCGAGATCGATCCGTTCGTGTCGATCGATCAGTCGGGCGTCGGCGAACTCGTGCGCATCGGCACCGAGCGCGGCCGCAAGGTGCGCCCGGCGCTCAAGATCGGCATCTGCGGCGAGCACGGCGGCGATCCCGCCTCGATCGGCTTCTGCCAGGAGACGGGGCTCGACTACGTGTCCTGCTCGCCGTTCCGCGTGCCGGTGGCGCGCCTTTCGGCCGCGCAGGCCGCGGTGCGCACCAAGCGCGGCGAGGCAGCCCCCACCAGCCGCGATCGCTGATCCCGAACACCAGCGCTCTCCGAGCGTAGCATCCCCTTCTCTGCGTTCCCGGAAGCCGTGCGCCAGCACGGCTTCCGGGACCTTGCCGGGTCGAGTTTAACAACAACGGGGAAAGGCCCCGGCACTCGCTAGCGCTCGGCCGGGGACGCAGTGTCAGCGCAGCATCTTCATGGGCTCGGCGTAGTAGCGGAAGCCGTCTCCGGCCTTGGCGACGTTGCCGAAGCCGGGCCAGGGGAAGTGATAGGACATCACCGGCACGCGCTGGGCGGCCAGCATGTCGAGGACGCGCACGCGCGTCGCCGCCGACTGCTTCGGATCGGTGTCGTAGGCGAACTCCATGCGCGGCTTTTCGAGCAGCAGCACCTGGTGATGCGTCAGGTCGCCCATGAAGCAGAACGTCTTGCCGTCGGAGGAGATCATGAAGACGGTGTGGCCCACGGTGTGCCCCGGTGCCGACATGGCTTGAATGCCCGGCAGAAACTCCTCGCCATCCTTGAAGAACTTGATGCGCTCGCGCACGGGCATCAGGTTCTTACGCGCGTGCACGATGAAGTCCTTGAGCGGGCCGCCGCTCTTGCCCTCGTCGGTCCAGAAGTCGAAGTCGGCCTGGGACAGCCACACCTCCGCGTTCGGGAACAGCGGCTTGTTGTCGGCGTCGACGATGCCGCCGATGTGGTCGATGTGGGCGTGCGAGCAGACGATGGCGTCGATGTCCTTGGCCTCAATGCCGGCTTCCTTGAGGCTCTGCGACAGGCGGCCCGTCGTGTTGCCGAAGAGCTTCGAGGTGCCCATGCCGGTATCGAACATGACGAGCCTGTCGCCGAAGTTGACGATCGGAATGTTCTGCTCGAGCACGACGTTCTTGCTGTCTAGGAAGTTCGAGGTCAGCATCGCGCTCACGTCTTCCTTCGGCACGCCGAGGAAGCTCGCGGACGGATCGCCGAGCGGCAAGGGGCCGTCCGAGACGACGGACACTTCTGCCTTGCCGAAGCCGAAGCGATAGAAGTAGGGCGACTGGCCGCCGAGCAGCGGCGCGCGCGCCGCAGCGAAGGGAGCCGGCAGGGCAGCGCTGGCTGCCAAACCTGCCCCGAGGGTCAGCATGGATCTGCGCGTAAGAGTCGTGGACATGCAATGCCTCCAAAATGGTTGTGCGTTTCCTCGAAAATCTTGCTTGGACCGCGGAGCCCGTCGCGACCGCCGACAGCATGAAGCGCCCTGATGACGCAAACAAGGCACCGGGCTCGCAGGCGCGGGATAGCGCGTGGTCGGTCGGGTAGAGC
>RXJK01000085.1:13857-14092 GCA_003963125.1 Hyphomicrobiales bacterium | reverse complement strand
GGTGGGCAAAGCCCCCTCACCCTGTCTCTCTCCCGCAAGGGGAGAGGGGACGCTAGAGCCGCGGGCGCCCGGCTCCCTTTCCCCCTGGGGAGAGGGATGGGGTGAGGGGGCGGAAACAGAGGATGCGCGCAGCGGCTGTCCTCTCCCGGTGAAGCACGGAGGTGAGAGAGGAGACGGCCGCGCCGCTGCGGAGCCTACGCCCCCGGCCGTCCGGTTTTGCGCGGACGGCCGCGGC
>RXJK01000085.1:13484-13807 GCA_003963125.1 Hyphomicrobiales bacterium | reverse complement strand
TTCGTCGAGGATCTCGATGGTCTTGGTGGGGCGCGGCACGGGCTTGCCGGACACGGGCAGGCCGCGCTCGGCGTGCGGGCCCATCTCGTCGAGGGTCGGTTTGTGCGGACCCTTCACGCGTTCGCCGAAGGCACCGGCCTTCGCGCGCGGATCGATCTGCGGCGCGCGCGCGGGTACGGGACGGTTGCGCGCCGAGCCCATTTCGTCGAGCGCGGGCTTGCGGATGCGCGACACCGCCTCCTCGTCGCGCGCGGGGATGGCGCGGTCGGTGCCGGGGCCCATGTCGTCGAGCGACGGCTTCCTCGCCCGTGAGGGTGTCGCCG
>RXJK01000085.1:0-13434 GCA_003963125.1 Hyphomicrobiales bacterium | reverse complement strand
CGCGTAGGTCGGCTGCACGGGCTGGTAGTCGCGCTGGATTCGGGAGGCAGCCCCCTCACCCTGTCCCTCTCCCGCGAGGGGAGAGGGGACGCTGGAGGCGCGGGCGGGCTGTCCCCTCTCCCCGCCTGCGGGGAGAGGGCTAGGGTGAGGGGAAGAACCAGGCGCGGGAGCGAGCGGCTGCCCCTCACCCAGACCCTCTCCCCGTGAAGAACGGGGAGAGGGAGAAGCGGCGCCCGTCCTTGCGCCCGCAGATCCCGTCCCCGCGCCCGGCGGCCGGCTCGCCGCAGGCGAGTCGCCGGGCGCCAACAAAGAAGACCGGGGCGGCACGTTCGCACTCGCGCCGTACTTCCGTTCGCCCTTGTAGGCGCCGGCGCGATCCTCCACGTCCGACTGGCGGGCGAGCGGATCGTCGGCAACCGCCAGCTCCGTTTCGCGCAGGCGCTTGACCTCGTCGCGCAGGCGCGCCGCGGTCTCGAACTCGAGGTCGGCCGCGGCTTCCTTCATGCGCCGCTCCATGTCCTCGATCACGGCCTTGAGGTTGTGGCCGACAAGCTGCGCGTTGTCCTCGGCGAGGCCCGCGTCCACCGTGACGTGGTCCTGCTCGTACACCGACGACAGCACGTCGTGGATGTTGCGCTTGATGGTCTCGGGCGTGATGCCGTGGGCGGCGTTGTAGGCCATCTGCTTCTCGCGCCGGCGCTCGGTCTCCGCCATGGCGCGCGCAAGGCTGCCCGTGACGTTGTCGGCATAGAGCAGCACACGGCCGTCGACGTTGCGCGCGGCCCGGCCGATGGTCTGGATCAGGCTCGTCTCCGAACGCAGGAAGCCTTCCTTGTCCGCATCGAGGATCGCGACCAGCGCGCATTCCGGTATGTCGAGGCCTTCGCGCAGAAGGTTGATGCCGATCAGCACGTCGAAGGCGCCGAGCCGCAGGTCGCGGATGATCTCGATGCGCTCCAGCGTCTCGATGTCCGAGTGCATGTAGCGCACGCGGATACCCTGCTCGTGCATGTACTCGGTGAGGTCCTCGGCCATGCGCTTGGTGAGCGTCGTGACCAACGCGCGATAGCCCTTCTTCGCCACCTGCCGCACCTCGTCGATCAGGTCGTCGACCTGGCTCTTGGCGGGCCGCACCTCGCACACGGGATCGATCAGGCCCGTCGGACGGATCACCTGCTCGACGAACGTGCCGCCGGTCTGCTCCAGCTCCCAGCCGCCGGGCGTCGCCGAGACGTAGATCGTCTGCGCGCGCATGGCGTCCCACTCCTCGAAACGCAGCGGGCGATTGTCCATGCAGGACGGCAGGCGGAAGCCGTACTCGGCGAGCGTCGCCTTGCGCCGGTAGTCGCCGCGGAACATGCCGCCAATCTGCGGCACGGTCACGTGGCTCTCGTCGATGAACACGAGTGCATTGTCGGGCAGGTATTCGAACAGCGTCGGCGGCGGCTCGCCGGGCTGCCGGCCGGTGAGATAGCGCGAATAATTCTCGATGCCGGCGCACGAGCCCGTGGCTTCCATCATCTCCATGTCGAAGACGGTGCGCTGCTCGAGCCGCTGCGCCTCGAGCAGGCGGCCGGAGGCGTTCAACTCGTCGAGGCGCATCTTCAGTTCGGCCTTGATGGCCTTGATCGCCTGCTGCAGCGTCGGCTTCGGCGTCACGTAGTGCGAGTTGGAGTAGACCTTGATCAGCTTGAGTTCGTCCGTCTTGGCGCCGGTCAACGGATCGAACTCGGTGATCGTCTCCACCTCGTCGCCGAACAGCGAAATGCGCCAGGCGCGGTCCTCCAAGTGGGCCGGAAACAGCTCGACCGTATCGCCGCGCACGCGGAAGGTGCCGCGCACGAAGTTGGCGTCGGACCGGCGATAGTGCAGGGCCACGAGGTCGGCGAGGAGTTGCCGCTGCGACAGGGTCTCGCCCGCCTGCACGGTGAAGGTCATCGCCGTATAGGTCTCGACCGAGCCGATACCGTAGATGCACGACACCGAGGCGACGATGATCACGTCGTCGCGTTCGAGCAGCGAACGCGTCGCGGCGTGCCGCATGCGGTCGATCTGCTCGTTGATCGAGCTTTCCTTCTCGATGTAGGTGTCCGTCCGCGGCACGTAGGCCTCGGGCTGGTAGTAGTCGTAGTAGGAGACGAAGTACTCGACGGCGTTGTCGGGGAAGAAGCTCTTGAACTCGCCGTAGAGCTGCGCCGCGAGCGTCTTGTTCGGGGCGAGCACCAGCGCCGGGCGCTGCGTGCGCTGGATCACCTGCGCGGCCGTGAAGGTCTTGCCGGAGCCGGTGACACCGAGCAGCACCTGGTTGCGCTCGATCGCCTCGACGCCCTTCACCAGTTCCGCGATGGCCGCCGGCTGGTCGCCCTTGGGCTCGTATTCGGACTGCAGCTTGAACGCGATACCGCCCTCGGATTTCTCCGGCCGCGGCGGGCGATGCGGCATGAACATCGGCATCGCGCCCGACACCAGCGGATGTGCCGCGATCATCGGCTGCTGGGCGAGCACCGCCTTGGCCTTCTCGGACCGCTCCTCGGGTCGCGCGAGCAGCGCATTGAGGCTCGCCGTCAGCGTCTCCATGGAGCGTTCGAGCGCGCCGGCGCCGCGCAGCGCGGGCAGTGTCGACCGCAGCTTGGCAGCCGGCTTGGCCTCGGCCGTCGCGTCAGCCACGAACGCCGCCTGCGGCGCCTCGGCAAAGCCGCGCGTCGCCGGCGTTCCCGCGCCCGTATCCATCGGAGCCGGCAGCGGTTTTCCCGATCGCCCGCGCGACGGCCGCGGCTTCGGCGTGGTGTCCTTCGGTGTCTTGGGTGCTGGCATGCCGGCAATATGGGCGCGAGCGAATGTTTGGGCAACAGTCGGGAGTTTCGCCTCGACCGGCCGCTAGCTTCCACAGCTTCGAAGCCGGGATACCGCCCGAATCATGGGAGGCAATGCAATGTCGATCTCAAACGTGCACGCGTTGAGCCCAGAAGGGCAATTCATGCTGCTCGCCTATCTCGCCATCGTTGGAACTGCGCTCGCAGGCTTAGCCGGCCTCGCGCCGTGGACAATTGGCGCGGGCGCAATCGCCCTCGCCGCGGTCTCGCAGTCGATTTATGGCGACCTTTACCGACGGGGCCGCGAAGCGGGTCTCGCGACCTTGGTCGATGGCGTGATGCTAAGAAGTTTGGGGAACGCCGTTCTGGCCTCCACCGCTGCCTATGGGCTCGGGTGGGTTCTGCGGGGCATCTGACTGTGTTTCGAGCGGCGCACCCGGAGGCAGCAGCCATGCGTGATCATAGTCGCCGCGTTGTTGCGCATCTTGGACGCGTTTGATCCCTGCCCGTGCAGCCTTCGCAATCATTTTCTCTTTGCCTCGCATCCGCCAAAGAGGGCGCGTCTGTGAATCCTGCGCGCTTGCATAAGCGGTAGCTGCGTCCGAAAGTGACTCCCGTTCCATTTCGTTGAAACCAAGATTGTGCGCAACAAAGGCTGCGACATATGCGGTATCGCCGTATTCAACCGCATCCCAGTCTGTGAGAGGCGCATGGGGTTTCAACAACTCCTCTACGGCTGCTTTCACGCCAAGCCCTTGTGCGGGCCCACCCCAGGCCCGGAGTGCTCCTGTCCCTGGCGTACCGTCGTAAATTCGGATTGCCTGATGCACGACCGCACGCCACTTCAGCGCGCGCGCCAGCGCGAGGTCCTTGGCTTTCCCAGGGGGCTGAAGATGAATTTCGGCTTGCAGAGTGGTGTAGGTTTCTGCGGCTGCATCAAGCATACCGAGGCACCGCAGTTGGTGACCAATCTGCTCCAATACGAAGAGCCGGTGATCTCTTCCCGGGATGGCGAGTGCCATTCGGAATTCGTGCAAAGAAGCGCTTCGAAATGCTCCCTCGCGCTTCTCATTTCGCTGAGCCTTCAGGGCCGCGACCACGCCTTTCAAGATGTGCGCTGTAACTGTCTGCTCGCGATAGTTCTGCTGGGCTTTTTCAAGCACCGCATTTTGTCGGCTGATGCGCTTGAGAGCGCCGCTAAGCAGGCGGTCCGCCTCGCTTTCGGGCAATCTCCAACTCCAGCGCGAGTCGAGATTACGCCGGCGCAAGATCTTCCGCAGCGGCAAAACCGCAAACTTGGGCTCGGCAAACTGACGTCGCTCGCCAGGTCGGGCCAGCGTGTAGAGAACATCCCGGCGCGCATCCTTCAGGCGCGCGTCTTCTCGCGTGAGATATTTTTCAAGGCGATAGTGCAGAACTGACTCGCGATAATACCACCAATTAAGAATACCGTAGGCACCGCCCAATAATCCTATGATCTCTTTGCCGTAAGTGAAAAGAAAAGCGATCAGTTTCTCGCCATAGTAGACGGCCGAGATCCAAAGCCCCGCCAACAGTGCTGCCATCGTGTCGAAATCGATGGCCGACACAGCAGAATGCGCTGCGTGCAAAAGTCCAACGCTGAACATGCCCCCGCCCCCGCGAACTCGCCTGCATAAATCACGTTAACCTTCGTTAACTATGGCGCGCGGATGCAGAATTGTACATCCACTTCATCCTCGACTTCCCCAATGGGTTCCTCCTCTCCCCCGCACTGCACACCAGCGGTCTAGCTCAAGGCTGAGACGTACTCATACTATCGGTGTGCCGGCTTCGGGCTGGACCGCGCGGCGCGGGCGCGCGGCATCGCACGCTTCATCAAGAAAATTCTCGGAGGAAATTCATGTCAGTCAAAGCTCTGGTCTGCGCCGTCGTTCTTGCGGCCGCAGCAGCCCTGCCCATTTCGTCCGCCGCCGCGCAGTCGCCGCCGCCGCCCTACGGAGCGCCGATCAGCCTGGACGCGGCCAAGAAGGCCATGGCCGCCGCGGAAGCCGAGGCGACCAAGAACAAGTGGCCCGTCGCCATCGCCATCCTCGACACCACGGGGTCGCTCGTCCTGCTGACCAAGCTCGACAACACGCAGACGGGATCGGTCGCCATCGCCGAAGGCAAGGCCAAGACGGCCCTCGACTTCCGACGGCCGTCGAAGGCCTTCCAGGACACGGTCGCAGGTGGCGGCGTCGGCCTGCGCGTGCTGGGTGCCAACGGCATCATCCTGCCCTTCGAGGGCGGCGTGCCGATCATCGTCGATGGCAAGGTGATCGGCTCCATCGGCGTCTCGGGCGTGCAGTCCTTCGAGGACGCGCAGGTCGCCATGGCCGGCGCCAGCGCCGTGAAATAGCAGCCAAATCAAGCGGAGCCCGGCGTCCCCGATCGCCGGGCCTTCAGCCCACACCGCACCTGCACACAAGACCCCTGGACCGCATTCAGGTTGTCTTGCAGATTAATGTCGGACAATCCGACAGAGGGCCGGCAAGAGCCCCACGGACGGTCCCCCGGGAGGAGAAGGCGAGGCAGCAAGCCCGCTCACTGCCGGCGGCAAGCTCCGTTCGAAATGGCGTCTAGGGAGACATCACCGCTCATGGCCGCGCAAGCCGCGCCGCGCGATCCCGTTCCGTCCGGGCCGCGCGACCCAGCCCAAGCCTCGCCGCTGCTCAGCGTGCGCGAGGTGTCCGTGCGTTTCGGAGGAATCGTCGCGTTGGACGGCGTGTCGTTCGACGTGTTCCCGGGGCAGATCGCGGGGCTGATCGGGCCCAACGGCGCCGGCAAGACGACGCTCTTCAACTGTCTGTCGCGTCTCTACGTGCCGACCGCCGGCGAGATCCTGTTCGAAGGCAAGTCGATCCTGCGCGCCCCGCGCCATGCGATCCCGCAGATCGGCATCGGCCGCACCTTCCAGAACGTGGCGCTGTTCGACCGCATGTCGGTGCTCGACAACGTGAAAGTCGGCTGCCACAGCGCGTCCTCGACCGGCTTCGTGACCAACGCGCTCCGCCTGCCGCGTGCAGCACCCGAAGAGCGTCGCATCACCGAACGCGCGCGCGAGCTCGTGGCGTTCATGGACCTCGAGCCGTTCTCGGCCCTTCCCGCCGGGCCGCTGCCGTTCCCGGTGCGCAAGCGCGTCGAGCTGGCGCGTGCGCTGGCCACCAATCCGAAGCTCCTGCTCCTCGACGAACCGGCGGCCGGCCTCAACCACGACGAGGTCGAGATCCTCAAGGGCCAGATCCGCCGCGTACGCGATGTGCAGCACGTCACGGTGCTGCTCGTGGAACATCACATGAGCCTCGTCATGAGCGTGTCCGACAAGGTCGTCGCCATCGACTTCGGCCGCAAGATCGCCGACGGCACGCCGGCGGAAGTGCAGCGCAACCCCGATGTGATCCGCGCCTATCTCGGCGCCTCGGAGGCTTGACGATGGCGCTGCTCGAAGTCCAAGGCCTCAAGGCCTTCTACGGCCAGACGCAGGCCCTCCACGACGTCTCCTTTTCGCTTGAAGAGGGCGGCATCACCACGCTGCTCGGCGCGAACGGCGCCGGCAAGACGACGACGCTGCGCGCCATCTGCGCCATGGTGCGCACGCAGGGCTCGATCCGCTTCGACGGCAAGCCCATCGAGCGCTGGAGCACCGAGGACATCGTGCGCCTCGGCGTCGGCCACGTGCCGGAGGGGCGCGGCACCTTCGTCAACCTCAGCGTCGACGAGAACCTGCGCGCGGCCGCCTACACGCGCCGCGATCACCAGGCCGCCGCGCGCGACCTCGACATGGTGCTGACCTACTTCCCGATCCTGCGCCAGCGCATCAAGCAGCAGGCGGGCACGCTGTCGGGCGGCGAGCAGCAGATGCTCGCCATCAGCCGGGCCCTGATGCTGCGCCCGCGTCTGATGCTGCTCGACGAGCCTTCGTTCGGGCTGGCGCCGCTCATCGTGCAGGAGATCTTTCGCATCATGCGCCGCATCAACGAGGAGGCGAAGGTGAGCATGCTCCTCGTTGAGCAGAATGCCGCGCTCGCCCTCGACCTCGCGGACCATGCCTACGTGCTCGAGACCGGCAGCGTCGTCATGTCGGGCGCGGCCAGCGTCGTGAAGAGCGACGAGGCCATCCGCAAATCCTATCTCGGTTACTGAGAGGAACCGCCATGGAGCAGCTCATCCAGCAGGTGGCCTCGGGCCTCGCCAACGGCGCCATCTACGCCTGCCTCGCCCTCGCACTCGTCATGATCTTCGTGTCGACCGACCATATCAACTTCGCGCAAGGGGAACTCGCCATGTTCTCCGCCTTCCTGTGCTGGCAGTTCATGGACTGGGGCCTGACGTTCTGGCTGGCCCTGCCAGTGGTCGCGTTCATCTCCTTCCTCGTCGGTGTCAGCGTGGAGCGGGTGATCTTGCGACCGCTGCACAACGCGCCCGTGCTCTCGATCGTGGTCGTGTTCATCGGCCTGCTCGCGATCTTCCACTCCATGGCCGGCTCGATCTGGGGCCACACCATCAAGCAGTTTCCGTCGCCCTTCCCCAACGTGCATTTCGCGGGCTCTGGCTACATCGGCCCGCACCAGATCGGCATGGTGGTGGTGACCCTTCTTCTGCTGTTGGCGCTATTTGCCTTCTTCCGCTACACGCCCATCGGCCTTGCCATGCGCGCGGCGGCCCAGAACCCGGTGTCCGCGCGGCTCGTCGGCATCCGCGTCGACATGATGCTGGCTCTGGGATGGGGCTTGGCGGCCGCCGTCGGCGCCGTGGCCGGCGCGCTCGTCGCGCCCGTCGTGTTCCTCGAACCGAACATGATGGCGAGCATTCTGCTCTACGGCTTCGCCGGCGCCCTCGTCGGCGGCATCTCGAGCCCCGGCGGCGCGGTTGCCGGCGGCTTCATCGTCGGCATCCTGGAGAACCTCGTCGCCTACTTCGGCAACCTGCTGGAAAAGTCGACGGGCATCTACGTCGTCGGGAACGGCGAGAAGCTGATGGTGGCGCTGATCATCGTCATCACCGTGCTGACGCTGAAACCCTCAGGCCTCTTCGGCCACGTCACCGTGAAGCGGGTCTAGTCATGGCAACCACGACGGCATCGGGCCCCATCACTCAGGACAGCAGCGCTGCCGCAATGGGCGCCGCAAAGAGCGGACGCCGCATCGGGCTCTGGCTGCTGCTGCTTATCCTGCTCGTTGCCCCCATCGCCGGCAGCAAGCTCGGCCTGATCAGCAACTTCATGGTGCTGCAGCTGAGCCTCATGATCGTCTACGCGATCGCCGTGCTCGGGCTCAATTTGCTGACGGGCTACAACGGCCAGATCTCGCTGGGTCACGGCGCCTTCTTCGCCATCGGCGCCTACGTCGCCGCCGTCCTCATCGACCGCTACGACCTGCCCTGGTGGTCGACGCTGCCCATCGCCGCGGCCTCCTGCTTCGTCGCCGGATATCTCTTCGGCCTGCCCGCCCTGCGCCTCGAGGGCCACTACCTCGCGCTCGCCACCTTCGCGCTCGCCATCGCGGTCCCGCAGATCCTCAAGTACAGGCACCTGGAGAACCTCACGGGCGGCGTGCAGGGCATCAACCTGATCAAGCCCGACGCGCCTTTCGGCCTGCCGCTCAACTCCGACCAGTGGATGTATGTGGTCGTGTTCGTGGTGGCGGTCTTCATGTTCTGGGTGGCGCGCAACCTCCTGGATTCGCGCATCGGCCGATCGCTGATGGCGATCCGCGACCACGCCATGGCCGCGAGCACCATGGGCATCAACATCGCCCAGACAAAGGCCATCACCTTCGGCATCAGCGCGCTCTACGTCGGCGTGGCGGGCGCGCTGCACGCCATCATCTTCGAGTTCGTGGCCCCCGACAGCTTCCGCATCGACGTGTCGATCTCGTTGCTCGTCGGCATGGTCGTGGGCGGTGTCGCCTCGCTGTTCGGCTCGGTGCTGGGCGGCGTCTTCGTGCAGGTGATCGAGAAGTACGCCGATGCGGGTGCACGCCTGCTCAGTCAATCGCTGCACCTGCCCATCGATATCGAGCCGTGGACCATCTACGGCATCGCCCTCATCCTGCTCGTCTATGTCATGCCGACGGGCATCGCAGGCGGCCTCGCCGCCCTGTGGGGAAGGATCCGGCGCCGCTCCGGCAACTGAGGCGGCAAAGCAGAAACCCTAATCTGCGTCCAGGAGGAAATGTAAACATGTCGAAATTGACGAGACGAAACCTGATCACCGGCACTTCGGTGTTGGCTCTGGCGCTCGCCGCCGCCGCGACGCCCTCGCTCGCCCAGAAGAAATACGACGACGGCGCGAGCGACACCGAAATCAAGATCGGCAACATCATGCCCTATTCGGGCAACGCCTCGGCCTACGGCGCCATCGGCAAGACGTCGGAAGCCGTGATGAAGAAGATCAACGACGAAGGCGGCATCAACGGCCGCAAGGTCAACTTCATCAGCTACGACGACGGCTACAGCCCGCCCAAGGCCGTCGAGATGGTGCGCAAGCTCGTCGAAGAGGACAAGGTGCTTCTCGTCTTCAATCCGCTCGGCACGCCCTCCAATACGGCGATCCAGAAGTATCTCAACACCAAGAAGGTGCCGCAGCTGTTCGTGGCGACGGGCGCTTCCAAGTGGGGCAAGCCGAAGGAGTTCCCGTGGACCATGGGCTGGCAGCCCGACTACGCGACCGAGGGCTCCATCTACGCCAAGCACATCCTGGCGAACCACAAGGACGCCAAGATCGGCGTCCTCATGCAGAACGACGACTACGGCAAGGACTACTTCAACGGCTTCAAGGAAGGCCTCGGCAAGGAAAACGAGAAGCTGATCGTGCAGGTCTCCACCTACGAGGTGACCGACCCGACCGTCGACAGCCAGATGATCCAGCTCAAGAACTCGGGCGCCAACGTCTTCTTCAACATCACGACGCCCAAGTTCGCGGCCCAGGCCATCAAGAAGGCCGCGGAGATCGACTGGAAGCCCGTCCACTACCTCAACAACGTGTCGTCGTCGTTCGGCGCCGTGTTCAAGCCGGCCGGCATCGAGGCCTCGCAAGGCATCCTGCTCGCCCTGTATCGCAAGGACGCGAGCGATCCGCAGTGGGCCAACTCGCCCGACATCGTCGCCTGGAAGGCCTTCATGGCGAAGTACATGCCGGGCGCCGACATCCGCGACGACGGCCACAACTACGGCTTCTCGGTCGCCAATACGCTGGTCGAGGTCCTGAAGCGCTGCGGCGACAACCTCACGCGCGAGAACGTGATGAAGCAGGCTGCAAGCCTGCAGGGTTTCGAGGCGCCGATGCTGCTTCCTGGCATCAAGATCAACACCAGCCCGACGGACTTCTATCCGATCCAGTCCGTGCAGCTCGGCCGCGTGAAGGGCGAGTCGTTCGAACTGTTCGGCCAGATCCTGTCGAACGAGAGCAAGTGATTGCGATAGACCCCGGCGGCTCAGGCCGCCGGGGATATACTTGAAACCATTGAGTACGCCCCTCGCATGAGCGAGCACGACACTCCCTTCGAGCGCATCAGAACGCGGCCGGCCTACGAGCAGGTCGCGGAGGCGATCGAGCGCAATATTCTCTCGGGCCGCCTGCGTCCCGGCGATCCGATCGGGACGGAGCAGGAACTCGTGCGGCAGTTCGGCGTCAATCGATCGACCGTGCGCGAGGGCATCCGCCTCCTTGAGCGTACGGGGCTCATCACGCGCGAGGCGAGCCGCCGGCTGTCCGTCGCCGTACCCCACTATGACCGGCTCTCGACCCGCATGACGCGGGCGCTGATCCTGCAGCAGGTGACCTTCCGCGAGCTCTGGCACACGTCCTGGGCGCTCGAGCACGCCGCCGTCGCGCAGGCCGTCGAGAACCGCACCGCCGACGATCTCGACGCCCTTCACAAGAACGTCGCACACACCCGCAGCCATGCGCGCGATACCGCGGTGGTGGTCGAATGCGATGCCGAATTCCATCGCCTGATGGCGGAAGCCGCGCACAACCGCATTCTGCTTCTCGCCAAGGAGCCGTCGAGCCTCCTCGTGCGCCCGACCACCGGGCACATCATCCGACACAACCGCGCCGGCATCCCGCGCCTGATCGAGGCGCACGCGCAGCTCGTCGATGCGTTGCAGCGCCGTGACAAGGAGGCGGCCCTTCTCTGGGTCGGCCGTCACCTGCGCGACTGGAAAGCTGGTTTCGAAAAGTCGGGCTTCGACCTCGACAGCCCCATCCCCGCCGAGCAGACCCTCGGGGAAACCGTCAGCGAGTTCGCCGGCCCCTGATGTTGCCGGTCATGCCGGTGCGCGTCACCGGCATCCGCCTCTCCGCGAACGCAGAGAACGGCGACGTGCCCAGGTGGCGGGCCGTCTCATTCCGCGATCAGCTTCACGCTGCGGGCGACGTCGCCCCATTTCGCGAGTTCGTCGCGCTGGTAGGCCTTGAAAGCGGCGGCTGGTCGCGCGTTGACAGCGATGCCTTGCGCCGTGGCGAGCGCGATGACGGCCGGCTTGGCGATGGAATCGAGCGCGCTCTTCTCCAGCGACTGCAGAACAGCGGGCGGCGTCTTTGCCGGGGCGAAGAGGGCAATCCAGGCGTCGGCTTCCGCGCCGGCAATGCCAGCGTCCGAGTGCCGCGGCACCTGCGGCAGCTGCGGCGCCGTATTGGGCGAGGCGATGGCGAGCGCCTTCACGTCGCCCGCTTGCACCAGCGAGACGACGGACGGCAAGGTCACGAACGCTGCGTCGATACGGCCCGCGACGAGTTCGAGGGAGAGCGGCGCGGCCCCGCGGAAGGCCACGTGCTGCATGTCGATGCCGGTCTTGCTCTTGAACAGCTCCATGGCGAGGTGTGACGCGGACCCGTTGCCCGTCGAGCCGTAATTCAGCGCACCGGGTGCGGCTTTGGCCATGGCGACCAGATCCGCGACCGACGCGGCCTTCGAGGCCTTAGGCACCACGAGCGCGTGCTGCAGGTCGGCAAGGCCCGCCACGGGCGCGAAATCCGCGATCGGATCGTAGCCCGCATCCTTCATGGTGAAGGCGTTCGTGGCGTGCGTCTGGTTGGTGCCGAGCACGAGCGTATGCCCGTCGGCCTCAGCGCGCGCCACCTCGCGCGTGCCGACAGCCCCGGATGCTCCGCCCTTGTTCTCGACCACGACCGTCCAGCCATTGGCCGCCTGCATCTCCTGCGCGAGGATGCGGGCGAGGGCGTCGACCGAGCCACCGGCCGGATACGGCACCACGATGCGGATCGCCTTGCCCGGAAAAGCTTGTGCCCGCGACGTGCCCGGCGCGAACATCAGGTCCAGCGCCGCGGTGCCCACCGTGACAACGAACTGCCGCCGCGAGGCGCGGGTCATCCCAGTGCCCATATCGCCATCCTCCTCCCTGAACCTCGAATGCCATCAGCATGCGGATGGGTTCGCACCCAACGGTCATACACGGCACATCTGTCATTGCGTCAACGCAATTGCCCCGCAACACTGCGCCCGTTGAGGATTTAGACCTTTGCCGCGCGGCGTCTGCTGCCGCGCTCGCTCTCGAGGAGAGGCATGACCGACGCTCGCTTGACCACCGTCGAATTCATGCTGACGCGGGAGGATGCGGGGCGCTATGCGGCCCTTTATCAGCGCCTCAATCGCGGAACGGCGCGCAATCTGAGCTTTGCTTATGCGCCGGTCGCGCTGGGGCTTGTCCTCATGCTGCTTGCGCGTATCGGCGGCCTGTCGAGCCGCGAATTCGGAGCGCTGCTCTTTACTGCCTTCGCCGCCTACCTCGCCGGCGTGCTCTGCTACCGCCACGAAGTCCTGGCGACCTATCGGGAGGCCGTGGAGCGGCAGCTGCTCAATCCGCGGCTCCTCGGCCGGCGCACGCTGTCCCTCGAAGCGAACGGCATCGAGTTCGCGAGCGACACGGTCGCCACATCCACGGCCTACGTGCTGCTGGACGAGGCCGAAATCACCGGCGACCACCTGTGCATCTGGATCGACGGGATCGACCTCGTTGCCGTGCCGCTGCGCGCCTTTCCCTCGCGCGAGGATGCGGACGCGTTTCGTGCCGATCTGCAAGCGCGCGTGACGGCGGCCCGGGCCGCAGCTGCCAACGCATCCCCGCCTGCCTGAGCCGGACCTGCCTAACCCTGCTGCTGCGCCACGAGTTCCGCGATGGCCGCCCTGAGGTCGGCGATACCGAGTCCTGTCTCCGACGAGGTCGCGATCAGGAAGGGATAAGCCGCGGCGTGCTTCGTCAGTGCCGCTTCCGTCTCGGCAATCACCTTCGCCAGCTCGTGCGGCTTGATCTTGTCGGCCTTGGTCAGCACGGCCTGGTAGGAGACGGCTGCGGTGTCGAGCAGCTCCATGATCTCGCGGTCGACCGGCTTGATGCCGTGGCGCGCGTCGATCAGCAGGAAAACGCGTCCCAGGTTCTGCCGCCCGCGCAGGAAGCCCTTCACGAGCTCCGTCCATTGCGCGACCTTCTCGCGCGGCGCCTGCGCGAAGCCGTAGCCCGGCATATCGACGAGATAGAGCTCGTCATTGGGTTCGGTGAAAAAGTTGATGTCCTGCGTGCTGCCTGGGGTGTTCGAGGCGCGCGCCAATCGAAGCTGTCCGACAAGCGCATTGATCAG
>RXJK01000142.1:1529-2478 GCA_003963125.1 Hyphomicrobiales bacterium | reverse complement strand
ATGCTCGAACAGGTTGGCGAATGCCGCCCGGTCCTTGTTGGCAACCGCAACAATCCATTGCGCCAGCCGCGATCTCTGATCCTGATCTGGTTCCTCACGCATACGTCTATCTAGACCACGTCTCCGCCTCCCCAAAAGCAGCAAAGTCCGCTCGCGTTGCGAGGAGCCGCTGTCGAGACCTGACCAGAGTGCCGTCATGGGATCGTGAACGGCGGCCCGCGGCTGTTGGATCACTCCGTCCGCCCAGGGAGAGGACGTGATCCAGCCCCCCTCCGCGGTCGTTCCTCCGACTGTCTAGATCGTGCGGCACATCCGCCTAGACCCGCGGAGCGAGGCTTTCCGTGCGCGATGGCAGGCCTTGAGGGGAAGCGGACCGCATGAGCGTGAGACAATCGATAGCCGTTGTCGGAAGTGGGATCTCTGGCCTATCGGCCGCCTGGCTCCTGTCCCACAAGCATGACGTGACCCTGTTCGAGCGGGAAATCCGTCCCGGCGGCCATAGCAATACCGTCGAGGTTGCAGAGGCCGCCAAAGGCGTCCCGGTCGACACCGGCTTTATCGTCTACAATACGGCGAGCTACCCGAACCTCATTGCCCTTTTCGATCACCTGGGCGTGCGCACGGCCCCCACCAACATGGGTTTCTCGGTATCGCTCGACGGCGGCCGCTACGAGTATAGCGGGAGCAGCTTGGGCGGGCTGATCGGTCATGCCGGAAACGTCGTCCGGCTCGGCCACTGGCGCATGATCTCGGACCTGTTGCGATTCTTCCGCGAGGCCTGCCGGGATCTGCCCGTGCTCGAAGCCAATGGACAAACGCTCGGCGACTATCTCTCGGCCAGGGGGTACTCGCAGGCATTCGTCGTCCGCCATATCTTGCCCATGGCCGCGGCCATCTGGTCGACGCCGTCGGCCGAAATCCTGCAGTTCCCGGCGGCGGCGTTCGTGCG
>RXJK01000142.1:0-1430 GCA_003963125.1 Hyphomicrobiales bacterium | reverse complement strand
CCTTCAGGGCAAGGTACGCCTGGGGACACCGGTGCAGGCGATCAGCCGCGGCGCGACCAGCGTGACAATCCGCACCGCGAACGGAAGTGAAACGTTCGACGCGTGCCTCATCGCGACGCATGCCGACGACGCGTTGGCGCTGCTCAGCGATGCCGACGGGGAGGAGCGCCGCCTGCTCGGGGCCTTCCAGTACACGAAGAACCTTGCCGTGCTGCATTCGGATCGGCGCCTGATGCCAAAGCGGCGGCGCCTTTGGACCAGCTGGAACTATCTGGGGGCGAGCGCCCAGGCCGATCGGACGCTTGCTGTCAGCTACTGGATGAACGCGTTGCAGCCCCTGGACACCCAGCAGGATTATTTCGTGACGCTGAACCCACCGTCGGGTGCCCAGCCGGAAACGGCACTCGCGTCTTTCCTCTATACGCATCCGATGTTCGACCAGCGCGCGATGACCGCGCAGCGGAGCCTGTGGGACCTGCAGGGGCGCCGCCGCACGTGGTTCTGCGGCAGCTACTTCGGCTACGGCTTCCATGAGGACGGCCTGCAGTCCGGGCTCGCGGCGGCCGAGCATCTGGGCGGTGTGCGTCGGCCATGGACGGTGCCGAACGAGTCCGGCCGCATCGTCCTGAAGACCGACGGAAAAGCTCCCACTCCCTCTGTCCTGGAGGCGGCGGAATGACAGCGCCGTCCTCATGCGCCTTCGTCGGGCATGTCGTGCACAAGCGCTTGCGGCCCCGGCAGCACGCATTTCGCTACGGCGTCTTCTGCCTGTGCCTCGACGTCGACGAGATCGATGATCAGGCGGCGGGTCTCCGGCTCTTCTCCCGCAACAGGCGCAATCTCCTGAGCTTCTATGACCGCGACTTCGGAGACCGCGAGGGCATTTCCGTCGCGATGTTCGCGCGGGATCTGCTGAAGGGCGCCGGCCTCGAACGAGCGGCGCATCGCATAGAACTGCTCTGCTATCCGCGCCTGCTCGGCTTCGTGTTCAATCCCCTCAGCGTCTACTTCTGCTACGACGCGCAGGACGAGCTTGCCGCGATCATCTACGAGGTGACCAACACCTTCAAGGAACGCAGGAGCTACGTGCTCGAAGTCGCCGCCCGCGACGGCTCCGTCGTGACGCAGGCCTGCGCCAAGGAGATGTACGTCTCCCCGTTCACCCAAGAGACGGGCTCGTACGATTTTCACGTCCGCGCGCCGGGCCCGGAGGTCGTGGTCGGCGTCGCATTCCGTGACCAGGACGGCCCCGCGATCAAGACGCATTTTCGCGGCCGGCGCGTTGCCCTGACCGATGCCGCGCTTGCAGGCCTCGTCGCGCGGCATCCGCTCATGACCCTCAAGGTCGTTGCCGCCATCCATTACGAAGCGCTGCGTCTATGGATGAAGCGCGTGCCATTCTTCAGCCATCACACCACGCATCCCTTCTC
>RXJK01000255.1 GCA_003963125.1 Hyphomicrobiales bacterium | reverse complement strand
GGCGCACGATCGCGTAGGCGGCGAGCACACTGGCGAAGATCGAGAGGAAGGTCGCCCCCGTCGCCACGTACATCGTGTTCCACAGCCAGCGCGGATAGCTCGACTGAAACAGCAGCTTGTCGATGTGCTGGAACGTCGGCGTCCAGGTCCAGAACGGGCTGACGCGCTCCATGTCGATCAGCTGCTCGTTGGGCTTAACGGCCGTCAGCGCCATCCAATAGAACGGAAACAGCAGCACGATGCAGAACAGGCCGAGCGGCAGGTAGAGCGTCACCAGACGCCGCGGCAACGACTCCAGATAGCTCATCCCCTCGCTGTCGTCGCTCTTGCGGGAAGAGGCGACGGGGGCAATCGGGGTCGCCGATACGTCAGTCATTGTCACCTCCCTGCTGCCACTTGCGGCGCTGCAGGCCGAACCAGGAAATCATGATCGCGGCAAGCAGGAATGGGATCATCGCGGTAGCGATGGCGGCGCCCTCTCCGAGCTGACCGCCCATGATCGCGCGCTGGTAGGACAGTGTCGCCATGAGGTGCGTGGCGTTCACCGGGCCGCCGCGGGTCAGCGCCCAGATCAGCTGGAAGTCCGTGAAAGTAAACAGCACCGAGAACGTCATCACGACGGCGATGATGGGCGTGAGCAGCGGATAGGTGATGTAGCGGAACCTCTGCCAGGGGCTGGCCCCGTCGATGGTGGCGGCCTCGTAGAGGGAGGGCGATACCGTCTGGAGACCAGCGAGCAGCGTGATGGCGACGAAGGGCACACCGCGCCACACGTTGGCAAAGATCGTCGACCAACGCGCATTCCAGGGATCGCCCAGAAAATCGATGTTCTGCGTGATCAGGCCCAGCTTTCGCAGCGACCACGAGATGATCGAGAACTGCGAGTCGTAGATCCACCAGAAGGCGATCGCCGAAAGCACCGTCGGCACGATGAAGGGGATCAGCACGGCGGCACGGATCAGGGCCTTGAACGGCAGCCGCTCATTGAGAAGCAGCGCCAGATAGAGGCCGAGCGCGAACTTCGCGATGCTCGCCACGACGGTATAGAGGATCGTATTGAAGACCGAGATCCAGAAGATGCTGTCGCCCTGCAGCCATTCGTAGTTCTCGAGGCCAATGAACGCACCACCGCGGCCGATGCGCGTGTCGGTGAACGACAGCCACACGCCAAGCCCCAGCGGATAGGCCAGGAACAGCACGAGAAACGTCATGGCCGGCACCATGTACCAGTAGCCGAGCCAATTGCGGTTGGTCATGAGCTGTGACCAGACCGAAGGCTCCGCCATGGGCGCGCGCGCGGGCAAGGATACGTTGGCCATCTTTACTCTCGGCAGGGACATAAAGCCCGGCGGCCGGCACGACACCGGCCGCCGGAAAAGAACTGCGTCAGCGATAGATGCGACGCGCCTGACGTTCCGCGATCGAGATCGCGCCCTTGGCGTCTTCGCGACCCGTCGCGTAGTTCGCGAACATGTCGACCACCACGAAGTCCGCGATCGCGGAGGCCGCTTTCTCGCCAAGGGTGCCGGCGCCGGCCGGCGTCAGCGTGCGCTTGGACACGTCGCGATAAGGCGTGCGCTTGGGATCGGCCGTCCAAACCGGGTTGGCGTCGTAGGCGAGCAGGAAGTGCGAGAGATAGCCCTGCGCGCCCTCGATCCACGGATTGAAGTTCTCGGCTTCCATCATGAAGGCCGAGAAGGCCTTGCAGGCTTGCGGCGACTTCGTGAAGTTGAACGTGAGGATCGGGAAGGCCAGATGCAGTTCCGTCGGCTTGCCCACCGGACCGATCGGCATGTAGGCATGGTTCATGTCCTCGGCGACGGCCTTGTTGTCCTTCTGCGCCGCGACATAGACCGAGATGCCGTTCGAGGTGAGATGCAGGTCACCCGCGACGAACGCCTTGTTGTTAGAGCTGTCGTTCCAGGAGGCCGTGCCGGGGATGAAGTTCTCGTAGAGCGCTTTCACGTACTCGAGCGCTTTCACCGTCTCCGGCGAGTTGATCACCACCTTGTCGTCCTTGTCGACGAGCGCGCCGCCATGGGCCCAGAGCGCCCAGTGCAGCCAGGTGTTGGCGTCGCCCGAGGCATGCCCCAGCGCGAAGCCGGCAGGCGTGTTGTTCTTCTTCAGCGCCTTCACGAGTTCGAGGAAGGCGGCCGTGTCCTTGGGGAACTCCTTGAAGCCCGCCTTCTCCATGGAGGAGATGCGGTAGTTCATGAGGCCGCCCGTGGTGGCGACCGGAAGGCCGATCCACTTGCCGCCCGACTTGCCGTATAGCTCGGCGGCGGGTGTCCAGCCGCCATACTTCTTGCCGAGGTAATCGGCGACATCCGACACGTCGAGGCACTTCTGCGGGAAGAGATGCGGC
>RXJK01000089.1 GCA_003963125.1 Hyphomicrobiales bacterium | reverse complement strand
AATTGCGCCTTGCCGAGAAGGTCATTCAGGGGCGTGACTTCACAGCCATGCTGGAAACGGTCAATGCCGTCGATGCCTGGCTTGGCTCGTTGCCCGGGCATGCCTACGCCAATGTCCGCCAGCCGCCCATCTCGACGCTCAATCTCGCCCACATGATCCCCCTCTCTGCCGTGTGGGCGGGGCCGGAACGGGACGAGCACCTTGGTAGTCCTCCCTTGCTCTATGGCAAGACCGAAGGCTCGACCCCGTTCCGGTTATCCTTGCATGTCGGCGACGTCGGCCACACCCTTGTGGTTGGGCCAACCGGCGCAGGCAAGTCCGTTCTGCTCGCGCTGATGGCGCTGCAGTTCCGACGCTATACGCAGGCCCAAGTCTTCGCCTTCGACTTCGGCGGCTCGATCCGCGCCGCGGCACTCGCCATGGGCGGGGACTGGCACGATCTGGGCGGTGGCTTGACCGAGGGCAGCGATGCCTCCGTCTCGCTCCAGCCTCTTGCACGAATCCACGACACTTATGAGCGCGCGTGGGCGGCCGACTGGATCGTTGCAATCCTTGCGCACGAAGGGGTTCCAATCAATCCGGAAGCCAGGGAGCATGTCTGGACCGCGCTGACGTCGCTTGCCTCCGCGCCGGTCGAGGAGCGCACCATCACTGGTCTCAGCGTGCTGTTGCAGGCGAACGACCTGAAGCAGGCTCTGCGGCCATATTGCGTTGGGGGCCCCTACGGGCGGCTGCTCGATTCTGAAACCGAGCATCTGGGCGCTTCATCCGTCCAAGCCTTCGAGATCGAGGGCCTTGTCGGCACCGGAGCAGCTCCCGCCGTTCTGTCCTATCTGTTCCACCGCATTGGCGACCGGCTTGATGGGCGGCCGACTCTTCTGATCATCGACGAGGGCTGGCTCGCTCTTGACGACGAAGGTTTTGCCGGCCAGTTGCGCGAGTGGCTGAAGACGCTGCGCAAGAAGAACGCCAGCGTCGTCTTTGCGACCCAATCATTGTCCGACATCGACAACTCCGGCATCGCGCCGGCGATCATCGAAAGCTGCCCGACCCGGCTGTTGCTGCCCAACGAACGCGCGATCGAACCGCAGATCACGGCGATCTATCGCCGCTTCGGCCTCAACGATCGGCAGATAGAGATCCTCGCTCGCGCGACGCCAAAGCGCGACTACTATTGCCAGTCGCGGCGCGGCAACCGTCTCTTCGAGCTCGGCCTTTCCGAGGTCGGTCTCGCGCTCTGCGCAGCTTCGTCCAAGACCGACCAGGCCCTCATCGCCAGCGTTGCCGCCGAGAACGGACGCGACGGCTTCCTGGCGGCCTGGTTGCGCGCCCGGAACGTCGCCTGGGCCGCCGACCTCATCTCCGCCCCGCCAATCTCTGCCCCCCAAGCTGAAAAGGAGTTCCAACCATGACTACCCCTCACACCCGCGCACACGCCCTTACGTTGGCCGCGGCCATGCTCATCTTGCCCCTGTCGGTATCGCCCATCCTTGTCAGGCCGGCGCACGCGTTCATCGTGTTTGATCCGTCGAACTATGCCCAGAATGTGCTGCAGGCGGCGAGATCGCTCCAGCAGGTCACCAACCAGATCACATCGCTGCAGAACGAAGCCCAGATGCTGATCAACCAGGCCCGCAACCTTGCGAGCCTGCCTTTCTCCTCGCTGCAACAATTGCAGCAATCGGTGCAGCGCACCCAGCAACTGCTTAACCAGGCGCAGAACATCGCCTTCGACGTCCAGCAGATCGACAAGGTCTTCAAGCAGCAATATGGCAGCGTGTCCCTGTCTGCGTCCGATCAACAGCTCGTCGCTGACGCACGCTCGCGCTGGCAGAACACGGTCGGGGGTCTTGAGGATGCCATGCGTGTCCAGGCCGGCGTCGTTGGAAACATCGACACCAATCGGACCCAGATGTCGGCATTGGTCGGCGCCAGCCAGTCGGCAACCGGCGCGCTCCAGGCGACGCAAGCCGGCAACCAACTCTTGGCACTTCAAGCCCAGCAACTTGCGGATCTCACGGCGGTAGTCGCTGCCAACGGTCGCGCCCAGGCGCTGACCGACGCCGAGCGCGCGGCCGCTGCCGAACAGGGCCGCGAGCAACGTCGCCGCTTCCTCGCGGCGGGCTCCGACTACCAGGCCGGCAACGCCTCAATGTTCAATCGCTGAGGATCACGACAGTGGATGGCAAGACGCTCGTTCGCATCACCGCCACGATTTTTGTCGCCATCGCAGTCACCGCGACAGCTCTCGAGATGACCCGCAAGCAGGACAAGTCGGGCTCGGCTGTGCCCGAGGCGCCGGAGATATCGCGGAGCCCGATCCGCGACGGCCTGCGCCACTGCCAGGAGCTTGGTGAGGCTGCTTTGCGCGACAGTGGTTGTTTGCGCCTGTGGGCCGAACAGCGAGACCGTTTCCTCGGTTCCAAAGGGCCGTTTGCAAGGTCGGCTTCAGAGCCGGTCACCGCGCCGTCGCCGGATGCGACCACGCAGGGGGCGCAATA
>RXJK01000184.1:1635-2545 GCA_003963125.1 Hyphomicrobiales bacterium | reverse complement strand
TGTCCGGCGCGCCGTCCTGCTGTCGTCCAGCCGGGCGCTGGAAACATCGGTCGAGCTGATGCGAACGCAGCGTCAGCGGGAAGACTTTGCCCGGCAGCTCGAGCGCAACGAGAACCAAAGGCGCATCGGTCTGCTGAACGAACTGCGGGACACCGAGGTTCGCCTTGCCGACATCGGCACCAGGCTTCGCGCCGCGAGCCAGAAGTTGCAGCCCGTAGGTGCGACCGCCGCGCCTCTTTCCATCGCCGGCGAGACCGTTCGAGCCCAGATGACGATCGTTCGCAACGTCGATGGGCAGTGGCGCAAGCAGGCCGCCGACGAGGACGCCGAGGTGGCGCCGGGAGATACGATCGAGGTCAGGTTCAGCAACGAATTGGAGAGCGCGGCGGCACAATAGCGCCGGCGCTTCTGCACCAGCGCCGGCGCTTCTGCACCAGCGCCGGCGCTTCTGCACCATTCGGCGAGTACTGGATCCGGTTGTGGAGGCAGGTCTTGAGCCAGGACATCGATGTCGCCGATGCCTATAGCAGAGGCAGCGCGGTCTTCATGGGAATGGAGATGCTTGTCGCTTCCGGCGCGCTTGTGCCGAGACCGGAGACGGAGCTGCTGGGCTCGGCCGCCGTCGACGTGTTGCACCAAATGAACCTGTCGGCGCCGCGCGTGATCGACATGTGTTGCGGGGCCGGCAATCTTGCCTGTGCGATCGCCCATCTGGTTCCCACGGCGCGGGTATGGGCAAGCGATCTTACCGACGGATGTGTCGCGGTGGCACGCCGGAATGTCGCCCACCACGGGCTGGCCGATCGGGTGTCGGTCCACCAGGGCGATCTGTTCGAAGCGCTCCCCGCGCTGGTGCCTCAAGACTCGATCGACGTCGTCGTTTGCAATCCGCCCTACATCTCGGAGAAGC
>RXJK01000184.1:0-1585 GCA_003963125.1 Hyphomicrobiales bacterium | reverse complement strand
GGTGATCGCTCTCACCTGGTCGCGCTCGAGCCGCGCGAGGCCTTCGCGGCCGGGCCGTACGGCATCGCCATCCACATGCGCGTGGTGAGGGATGCTTTGCGGTATCTGCGGCCGGGCGGTGCCCTCCTGTTCGAGGTCGGCCTCGGCCAGGACCGCCAGGTGGCAAGCCTGCTGGAGCGCAGCAGGAGCTACGAGGACATCGGCGTCGTCACCAACCGCGCCGGCGAGGCGCGTGTCGTGCTCGGATACGCCAAGCCGCAGCCCTGAGCGCCTCGCAGCTCGGGCTCATCCCCTCTTGCGCGCGATGAACTGCGCTATGCCCTGGATGGAATCGAGGTTCTCGGGGAGCAACTCACTGTCTTCCACGGCGATGCCGAAAGTCTCCTCGATGAAGCCGATGATCTCGAGCACGCCTGTGGAATCGACGATGCCCTGATCGAGCAGCGATTCCGTGGCGCTGAGTGATTTCACGTCGGCGATGTAGAAGTTCGAAGCCAGGAAATCGCGGATTTGTTTGGTGTAGATGTCGCCCGAGGGCTTCATTGCCAAAAAATTATCCATAACCACCCTCCGATAAAAACTGAATACGATCCGCGACGTCCAACAGGCCCTACGAGAGAGCCACCTTCTTGAGTTTGCCTGTATCCGTCCTCGGCAGACTGTGCACGATGACGATGGATTTCGGGACCATGAAGTTTTCCAGCCGCTTCTGGCATTCCATCCGAAGCTGCCGCTCACCGACAATGCGGCCTTGCTCGATCACGACGAAGGCCTTCACGGCTTGGCCGAGAAACTCGTCGGGCACGCCAACCACCGCAGCCTCCTTGACGCCCGGGATGTTCATCAGCACGTTTTCCACTTCCTTGGGCGCAACCTTCTCGCCCCGCGATTTTATGATCTCGTCGCCGCGGCCGATGAAATAGAGATAGCCCTCCTCATCCATCCGGCAGTAGTCGCCGGTGTAGAGCACCTGCTCGCCCGGCAAGGGGCCGGGCTTGAGCTTCCTGGCGGTCGCTTCCGGTTTGCCCCAGTAGCCCTTCATCACCGTCGCGCCACGGATGACAAGCTGACCTACGATCCCGGGCTCGACCCGTTGATCGTTGTCGTCGACGATCCACATCTCGGTGTTCGGGATCGCGATCCCCACGCTCAGCGGTTTTCGTGCGAGATCTCCCGGCGGCAGATAAGTGCAGCGCTTGCACTCGGTGAGGCCGTACATCGAATAGATGCGGGCGCCTTTAAACAGCTCCCTGAGCATGGTGATGTGCTTGAGCGGCAAGGCGGCCGCCGTGTTGGTGACATAGCGGATGCTTGAGAAGTCGTGATCCTTCAGCGACTTGAGCTCCGCGAGCGAGGCGAAGATCGTGGGCACGCCGGGGAAGCCCGTGATCCTCTCGTCCTTGATGACCTGAAGGATCTGCGCCGGAAACGCGAAGGAGCGCTCGAGAACCAGCCGGGCGCCGATGCGGAACGCCATCAGCATCTGATAGAGACCGTAGTCGAAGGCGAGGGGCAAGACGTTGAGGATCACCTCGTCCTCGCGAAGCTCCAGATATGACGTGATCGAGGTGCATGCGGCGGTCAT
>RXJK01000114.1 GCA_003963125.1 Hyphomicrobiales bacterium | reverse complement strand
CAGAGGTGAGGGCCGGCGTCTCTGGGCTGCAGGTTCACCTCGATGAGTGTCTGGCTATTGCAAGGGAGACGAACGCTATCTTGGCTTCACGGCATAGAGCGCTGCGGCTATCATAAAAACAAGCGCTGAGGTCATTAAGACTCTTCAATTGGCAACGGCCTTTGGTCTGTCCAGCGATAGCGGGAATGGATGACTGATAAAGATCCGACAGCGGAAATCACGGCCTTCTTCACGGCTATCGAGCCGATGCTTGGTGGGTATGGCCACCAGAACTTTGCCTACTTTGCAGTGAAAGAGGGTGAAGGGTTTGTGTTGGCGCAAGGTAGGTTGGCCCTCGCCGTTACCGAGTCGACTGCATCATTCGGCGTTTTCGCAAACAATACAGTCCGCGTTGGAAATTGTCGCCTATCGGACCTTAAACTGGATGCCAAAGGCCTGGTCGAGAGCCTGAGAAGCGGCAGTCTTCAAACACCTCATGGCCGGATCCTTGTTTCCCCTAATTTATCTGCAACGTATATTCCATTTCACAATGAAAGCTTTCAGGCACAGCATCGCGTTGACGTGCTTGCGCTTGCGGGTCCGGAACGCAAGAGGCCGTTGGAACTGACAAAGATAAATTGGGAGCTTAGAGGTGCTGATACTCCATATGATGGTTTAGGCGATATTCTTGGCGAGTTTGGTCTGGGCAATCTAAGTGAAAAAGAAACGTCGATTGAAATTGTAGCTTTCAATGTAGCGGCCGTTGATGGTCAATCTCAAGTCATTGGGTCAAAGGCGCAGGTAGCGATGTTGTTGGCGTATGGTCTACCCACAGAGAAGGCGAAGCTGGGTTATCGCGTACTAAGCCAGGGTAAGGTGGAAAAGCGTGCCTCTCTGACCGGTTCCTCATTAAACTGGGGTGAGCGCGACGGATTGCGCGTTGGGGCCACTGAATTAGAGGTCCCTGAAGGCGCGGTGCTACAGTGCATAGCAAGTTTCGATGGACGGACTCAGCAGCATTGGTGGCTGCATGACCCGCGGAACGCGCCAAATCCCCGACGATCCATTTATCAGGTCTTCGACAACAACCTTGAGATCTTGTCGAGTTTTTTCTCCACTCCTCATCCTAAGTCTGGCGCAGACGATCTCGAATCTGGGGTTGCTTGGCTCATGTGGATGCTGGGATTCAGTGTAGCTCATTTGGGTAATACACCGCGCACACGAGAAGCACCGGACGGAATTGGCGTTACGCCGAGTGGAGACGTCATCGTAGTAGAATGCACAATCGGGCTCTTGAAGAGCGAGAATAAGCTGCCGAAATTGGTGGCGCGGGCGGAAACTGTGAGAAATCGCCTGAAGACATCGGGCAATGGTCACTTGCGTGTGTTGCCGGTGATCGTGAGCTCGCTAAGTCGTGGGGAACTTAAGGCAGATCTTGAGCAGGCAGAAAAACTAGGTGTTGGTGTGCTCGGGAGAGAAGATCTCGCGGATGCAATCAATCGCACGCTTGCCTTCCCCAACGCGCAAGCAATTTTTGACGACGGCTACAAGAACGTCATCACGGCGCAAGCCAAACATACCGGCGCGTGATGGACTACGCCGCACCCTTCAGTCTTTGCGCGAAACTCTAGGGCGGCAGACATTGCATCTTCGCCAAGAACTGTCTCGTGGGCGAGCCTATTGAGCCCATCGTTGTCCATTGTCACGAGGGCCATCCTTTGCCTCCCCAGGGGTTATTGAGAGAGAAAGGGTGGGACATCTCTAATGGGGAGGACGGTGACATTTCTAATGAATTTCTACATGCATTAGTCGTATAATCTATCTTATGTTAAATATTGCAATTGGATCAATGAGTTATAAAGCGTTTCAATAATCGTGTTATGTTAAATTCAGATTGCGTATTGGCGAGAGTGCAATAAGACGTAGGAATTTGGGGAATCGTCGTAAGCGGCTTCTCATCGGTATCATCAACAGTATGATCGCTGTGGCAGATGGTGAATCCTGCCGAAGATTACTGGCTCCCTCATCGGTGCGGTGATAGGTGGCCCAGACACCGCCTGCGCCCCCCCTTCTCGACCACCAAAGGAGCAGCCAGGGCGATGCGCCCGCCGCTGCAGCTCAGCGTCGGTCGCAATTCATGCCGTGGTTGACCGGACGCACAGCAGACTACCTACTGCCATAGCGGTTTAGTGAGAATTTATTTTGACCGCTGTGCCTTTGACTATCTTCCTCGTGCGCTGCGCGCGTGCCCTCACGCTCTTTCGGCGACTGTTTCTCGCCGAGAACGGGTAGATTTGCTGCGTTCATTGTTGCTTCCCACGCTTCGGGCGAACGTTCGGCCACCTCATTAGTCTGTTGGACCTCATTGCTTACGCCCGCCATTTTTTCGACTGATGTTACGATCCGCTTTAAGTAGGAAAAGTCAGGTAGGTCAATTAGTGCCAGCAGGAGACCGGCTACCCAAAAGATTTGCATGTGCGTAAATAGAGACACCAGGCCGAGAACGCATACTATCTCGTATTGAATTTTCTTGTGCGCCATTTGGTCGGGAAGTGCGTGCAGGCGTAAGAGCAAAACGCCGAACATCAGAAATGCGATTACTGAAAATATGCCCATTGCAACCATTAAAACGTCGATTTCACCTGGGGCAGTAATGAATGATGGTAGGTGCTGCTGAGCCGCGGGGTGGATAGATGGGGGCATCTGGCCTGATCCCATGTACTCGGGTTTGAGTTCAGACAGTACCGAGCATCACCGCGCCAGGAAATACGGGTTAACCCCTGATCGAGGGGAACAATTCCACTCCACATTGATGTTGACCGTCGCAATGCGCGATTGGCGTTCGCCTCGTTACACGTTGTTTGTGCAGCGCTCAGCGTCGCCATGCGGTGATCTGCTGCAGCTTTGCTTAAAGCCCGACCCGACGCTCAGAGCCCTTGACCTCAGCCTTGTTGACGCCACGCGCACGGGACGTGTCCGTCTCATCCTCGACAACACGGGCGGACGTCTCAAACCCCGGCGGCTACGCCACCGTCGCGTTCAACGTCGCGCCTGAGCCCGCTCTGGCGGTGTCATCGGCCGCGTTGGAAACATGACCGGACAACGCAATCAGAACTGCTTGCGAAGGCGCGTGCCAATGACGGAAATGGGTCCGCGTTCCATGTTATAGGCCGGATTGCCCACATATTGATAGTCGACGGTGAGGCGCCAGGAAGCGACGGGCAAACTGTAATAAACTTCAACGATGTGTTCGGCGGCAGGGCGCGAGAGTTGTCCGTCACCAACGAGAATGCCAAGCCCGCCTGCATTGAGATAAGCTTGGCGTTCCCGTGATATGGCGTTGAGCACCCCGCCAACCCCAATTGAGTGATCTGGGCGACCCCAGGAGTTGCCAGTAACGACGATGCCGGCCGCGACGGTGCGGTCGATGTCCGTGAAGGCGAATGACTCGGATCTGCCGTCGGCCCAGCCGGCACGGGCAAACATACCGATATTCGGCGTGATCTGTTGCTCAAGGTTCATGCCTATGCCGGCGCGGCTGCGATACTGTCGCACGCCGGAAATGTCAGCGGGCTCTCCCGTGGCTCTGGCGATCGCGGTGGCGTCATGGAATTGACCCATGCGCGAGCGTGTGAGAAAGCCGGTTATGGCGATCTTGCCTGGCCGCCCCCACCATTCGTGGCGTCGCTCGATTTCACCGATCCACTGGACCTGACTGAAGGTGGGATCAAGCACCGTGCTGTTGGGCACGGTCGGCAAATCGAAAAGACCGGCGCGAAACGTCCAGGGGCCAGTGTACCATTCTGCTGCCGCGCCATAGGTGAAACCCCAGGCGTCTGCCGCGTAGTCGAAGGTGCCGGTGTCGATGAGAGACCAGTTCAGGAAGTCTACGCGCGGGTCATGTGAATATTTGTTCGCATCAAATATGTCGGCAACGCCAAATTTGCCAACTGTCAGAACAACGCGATTGCTGCGGGCGGTACCTTTAAGCTGGTTTGGCGCGGCTTCGACGGCTTCGGTGGCGCCGTCCAGATTGATGGTCTGACGAAGAAAAGCGCGTGGTACGCGCGCATAGGGTTCGACCGCGCCAAGTTTGTAGGCTTCCCCGCTGACGAATCCCGCCACGCCCAAGGTGTTGCTCAGGCCGAAGCCCTGGTCGATTTCGGGATTGAGCCAGATTTCGGCGTCACGCCAGGGTCGCCATCCCAAATAAAAGGTGGCATCCCATGTCTGCCGAGACTGACCGGGTGCAAAGCTGTTGGTTCCTGCATACGGGGAGTGAAAGGGAAAGGCATATTGGTGCACGTAGGTTGTTTGTGCGTGCACCGCCCAGTCCGTCGCCACAGGGGGCTTCGGGACAACTGAAGCAACCTCGGCGCCAAATTGATAGCTCATGCTGAGGCGGATGCTCTGCAAGGAAAGGTCTGAGGCAAATCCCTGCGCGGCGTTCGGAAAGGTCACGCGCTGCGTGCCAAAGGATGTAAACAGGTATTCAAGGTTGGCGGTCCAGTTCGCGGCTACCGGGGTTTCGATCCCGCCGCCAACAACCCAGCCGTTGCGAAAGAGGTGTCTGGTTTCCGAAAGCCCCGTTGGCGCCGTACCCCCTGCGGGCGTCCCCGCCAATTGGGTACGCGTTATATGATCAAAACTCCACGCGTAGCCCGCCGTTCCGTACCAAAGCCGATCACTCTGCACGATGCCCAGACGTCCGCGTACCGCGCCGCTCAGCACGACCTTCTCTTCGAAAGTCCCTTGGCCCACGGCAGGGGACGCAAAATTAGCTGTGTCCGAGATTTTGCTCGGCGCTTGCAGGTCGGTCACGATCCCCAACATAAGGCCAGAGGAAAGGCGAAAGTTGCGACCCGCGTGCAGGGAAATATAATGGCTGCCAGTTCCCCGAAAGGCGTCAAAGGATTGGAAATAGTCGAACTGCCCGGAGGTCATGTCCGTGGATGGTCCGTGCGCGGTCCAAGTTGACGAACCCCATGCCAATCCGACGCCTCCACCCAGGAAATAACCCGAAAAGTCGGCCGGAGGCTTCTGCCCAGGTTCTGCGGCGATCGCCGGAACGACGATCAGGCATGCAAACGTGCCCCCTAAGATGCGGCTGTCCCACAACTCTCGCGCGGTCATGCGTTGCACTCCGGGGCCAGGCGCCCGCAGCAGCAGGCAAGAAGACAGCAGCCCCTATGTACTAGTTGCGAATGATTGTCAATTGCATGCATAGGTCTCTTAGCACGACTGCTGGGTAGATGCGCGATGCGCCAAGCCATCCGGAGCGCGCACCAAGGAGGATAGACGCTGGATCTTGTGTGTCGCTTGCGCAAACGTGGAGCGTGACGGGCTATGGCCGCTAGGGTTCGAGCCCAAGCATGCGCAGCACTGCCTTGGCCTTGGCATGATGGGGGTCAAGCGTCAGAGCGCTGCGCATATCGGAGATTGTCTTGTCCCTTTCGCCAAGGAGTAGATGGGCGGCGCCCCGATTGTAGTAAGCCCCCGCCGAGGGAGGTCCGAGCAGTATCGCTTGAGTCAAATCCGCGATTGCTTCTCTGATTCGTCCGACATGTGCGAAGGCGTTGCCGCGATTGTAGTATGCGAAGCCGTAATTGGGACGCAAGCGAATGGCTTCCGTGTAATCAGAGATGGCAAGATCGAGGTGGCCGTTACGAAAATGTGCGGTGCCGCGGTTGTTCAGGATAGTCGCGTCTTGGGGGAGCAGACGAACGGCAACGTCGAAGTCGAGCAATGCGTTTGCAACCTGGCCGTTGCGAAGATGAGCGACACCCCGCGCTCCGTAGGTTCGGCCATCGGTGGGATGCAATACAAGTGCGCGCGTGAAGTCTGCAATCGCGCGATCAAGCACTCTTGTTTCCAGGAAAACATTGCCGCGATTGTACCATGCAACGGCGTTGTCCGGTGCCAGCCGAATGGCTTCGTTGAAATCGCCCAGGGCGCGGTCGTACTGGCCCTTTAGCGCAAGTGCCACGCCACGGTTGTCATAAGCGCGCGACAGGGCCGTTCCGGCCAGCCGCATGCTATCGATCAGAACTGAGCAAATGAAGATACGGCGGTCCGGCGGGGCGTCGGCGCATTCTGCCTCCGGCGCGGTCGCGCTGGCGCGGGTCGTCAGAACGAGGAGCGCAACTGCAACGAATGAACATAGTAGGCGCGGCATGGATCACCTTTTACGGTGCATAGGGCCGACGACAATCATGCAGGGGGTTTCGGGAGAGATGCCAAAGAGCATTGCCGGGTTTGGTGAGGCCGACGTCGCAGTAGCGGTCCGAGACGCGCGGCTAGATCCCCAAAAGCGCAGTGATGCTTAAATCAGAAGGACGACCGAACGGCGTTCTATACTCTGCATATCTGGCGGGTTTGCCTTACGGCCGGCTCTATTCAAGTCAACCGGCAAAAAATGGGTCCGGTGTCGGTCGGGCCACGTTAGCAGAACGACTTTACGCAGAGCGAAAGTCAGGCACCCCTTCCCGTCATCCACATATGAGGCGGTGACAGCGTCGAGTAGAGTCCAATGGCGGCACTCGGCATCTTCGCTGCTGACTTCGAACGGCTGCAGCGGCAGGCTCGCGATTGAATGATGGTCGATGTGTGCGCCGCGGGTGAAGCCGCTGCGCTCAATACCATGATAGCCATCGCGACCAACGCACCACACCAATGACGTGGATGTCAGGATGCTCCCAGCTGCAAAGGCAAGCGTGGCGATCAATGACAGGGAGCGGCGCCAACTGAGCATCAGCGGAAGGCTCCAGCAAACGGCTCTACGTCTATGTCATCAAACACGTTGATCTGCTTGGTCGTCAAGAAAAGGATCTACGCAACAAAAATGACTGAAAAGAGCATCGTTGCCGCTCGGTGCGGACCGGCCATTGAAGGGAAGGATCTAGCTCTTAACAACTACCAGCCGCTCGCATGCACAGTGGTCGGCTGATATGCGCATTCATCATGGGTCAGCCGCAGTATCGACAATGGGGCCTGTACTCCAGGTCCGGTTCAGCATGTCGACTATGGGGCGGACATCGCAAAGGGGGTAGCGAGCTGTCGGCAATCAAAGCCGACTGTCGTTCAAAGGTGCACCTCGTTGTCACCGTCTGCTGGCATCATCACCACGGGTGCAAATGGTTCTTCGGCACCATCATCATTGAAGCCCCTTGGTCGCCGGGCTGAAGCGCTTTTGTTTTAGGAAACAGCGCGCTATCAGGCGATCCTAACGCGTCGCTTGAGCGGGGCACTGGTTTGGCCACTCTGGATGCGCGCTATCGATGATGAAGGTGTGGGCGTGGCGAAAGCCTTTGCCCTCTTTTGCAGCCCCTCTCAAATGCTCGTCGGAAGGTTTTAAGGTGGTGTGGGTGTGCTCGATCTCGGCGGGATCGAGGCGTGACCACAGACGCGAAGCTGCGAAGGCGGCTGACAGCGCCATGAGAGCGAGAATGCCGAATGTCGCTGGAAGGCCGACCCTGCTACCCAGCCATCCTGCCAGCGGATAGGTCGCGAGCCAGCAAGTGTGCGAGAGAGCGAATTGCGCGGCAAAAAGGGATGGACGATCTTCTGCGTGGGCAGATCGACGAAGAAGTTTTCCAGAGGGTGTCTGTGCTAGCGCGTAACCGAAGCCAATCAGAACCCATAGGGCGAACAAACTGTAGTAACTCGGCGCGATGACGCCGAGTAAAAGCCCAAACCCCGCGATCCCCGCCCCTGTGATCATGAACGTTCGATCTGATAACTGTTCGAGAAGACGGGGCATGGCAAGCGCCGCAATCATGGAGCCGCCGCCAAAGGCACCAAGTGCCATAGCGGTTTCACGTGCCGTAAGTCCAAAACGGGCTTGAACCAGGACGACTGTATTGACGATGACCATGGCGCCAGCGCAGGCGACGGCGAAACTGATGGCGAGCAATCCCCTCAATCGGGGCGTAGCAAAATAAATGCGTGTGCCGCGCGTTATCCGATCGTAGATGCCGCGCGGCGCTGCAGGCGTTGGAGTTGGGAGCGTGACGGACTGCACAAGGACGGCTGAAGCAAGGAAGCCCATCACCGTGCCTGCAAAGAGGTTATGAAAATCAATGACGGTGAGAAGGACGGCGGCCAGCATTGGACTAGCCACATTCTCGAGGTCATAAGCCAGGCGCGATAACGATAGCGCGTGGTTGTAATCCTTCTCATCCGGCAGCACATCAGGAATGGTCGCCTGAAAGGTTGGCGTGAAGCCAGCAGAAGCCGATTGCAACACAAAAACCAGAATGTAGACCTGCCACACCTGTGAGACAAAGGGCAACGCGAGTGCCACCCCCGCCCGAACGAGATCAAGGCCGATCAACATCGTCTTGCGCGGGAGGCGCTCGGCAAAAGCAGCCGCAATCGGCGAGACGCCGACATAGGCGATCATTTTGATCGCAAGGGCTGTGCCCAGCACCTCCCCCGCATTCGCCCCTGCCAAGTTATAGGCAAGCAGGCCAAGGGCAACCGTCGCCAGACCGGTTCCAACCAAGGCGATGACCTGCGCAAGAAAGAGGTGGCGATAGGTTCGGTTGGCAAGGACGTTCAGCATGACCCACTACCCTAGCTGCACGGGAATGAGCCGGGCAACAGATGTTGCCCGGCCACTCCCGAGTCGACTCAATTGAGGGGGGCAAGGCGCGCCTGGAAACTCTGCTCGCCGACCTTGTCGGTCTTGACGATGACGCGCATGCCTTTGGCGGCCGTGAAGTCACCAACAGCCTTGAGGACGTTGCCGCCGGCAGGTTTGAAATCGACGTTGAATGTCTTGCCCCCGATCAAAACCTGTCCTTTGGCGCTGCCACTCTCAACGTTGAGTGGCTTTTCCTGCGCATCGAGGACGTAGAGCATGAGTTCATTGCCTTTGGCGACCAGCTCCCAATGCTGCTTACCGCCGCCAGCATCAACGATGTGTCCGCCCTGCGGTCCCTTAGTCCATTTGCTGTCGCTGTGCGCGAATGCGCTGCCTGAAACGGCCAAGCAAAACACGACGATCAGAGTTCGCAACATGTCATTCTCCTTGGAGGTCGTTGACTACACTTAATAGGCCTCGTTCGGTCTAAACTCGGCCTCAACGGAGGCGAGCCGTTCAAGCGGTCTCGCGCCGTATCTCAGAAAAAGTATGGGAGTGAGGATGGCATCGAGGGCGGTTGAGGTGATAAGGCCGCCAAAGATGACGATGGCCACGGGATGCAGCACTTCCTTGCCCGGAGCATCGGCGCCGATCATCAGTGGCAAGAGCGCAAGGCCTGCTGAAAGGGCTGTCATCAAGACAGGGGTGACGCGCTCGAGGCTGCCGCGCACAACCGCGGCTTTGCCGAACACCATGTCTTCATGCAGCACCAGGTTGATGTAGTGACTGATCTTGAGGATGCCGTTGCGTGCGCTGATGCCGGTGAGCGTGATGAACCCGATCATGCTCGCAACCGACAGCGGTTGTCCGCTGATCCACAGCGCGACCACACTGCCGATAAGAGCGAGCGGGATATTGCCCATGATGATGAGCGCAAGGGTCGCTGACCGATAGCGGCTGTAGAGGACCGAGAAGATGCCGGCAAGTGAGATCAAGGAAAGCATGGCGATCAGGCGCGCCGCCTGCTCTTGCGCTTGGAACGTCCCTTCAAGGCTTGTCGAATAACCGGTTGGAAGATTTGTCAGGGCGACTGCGGCCCGGATCTGGCGAATGAGCGTTGCCATGTCGGTGCCATCTGAATTCGCATAGACGACGATGCGCCGACGCGTGTTGTCGCGCTGGATCTGGTTGGGCCCATCGGCCTCCTCGACCCGTGCGAAAGAAGACAAGGGCACCCGCCCTGCCGGCGTTTCGACAAAGAGCCTGGAGAGCCCCTCCGTCGTGCGGTCGGCCTCACCAACACGCAGCACCACGTCGTAACGGCGGTTGGCATCGAGGACCTGGGACACCACGCGACCGTTGAGTAGCGTCTCCAATGTCTCTGTGACGTTCGAGGCGGTCACGCCAAACATGGCCGCCTTGTCAAAGTCGATGGCGACTTGCAGCTGCGGAATGCGCACCTGCCGCTCGATCTGCAAGTCAACAAGCCCTTTGATCGTGCTGAGACGGCGCTGCAGCTGTTCGGCAAGGTTGCGCAAGGTATCGAGGTCTTCGCCAAATACCTTGAGGGCGATCTGGGCGCGTACGCCCGAAAGCATGTGGTCCAGGCGGTGACTGATCGGCTGGCCGACATTAACGGCGACGGGGAGCATGCTGAGCCGCGCCCGGATGTCGTTGATGATATCGTCTCGCTTGCGACGCGAGCTATGCAGGTCAACATCGATTTCAGCTGAGTGCACGCCTTCGGCGTGCTCATCGAGCTCCGCACGGCCGGTGCGCCGCCCGACGGTTTTGACTTCCGGAATTTGCAGGAGCAGCCTTTCAGCGAGCATGCCCATGCGGTTGGACTCGGCAAGCGATATGCCTGGCCGCAGGAGCATCGAGATGGTGAGTGTGCCTTCGTTGAAGGGCGGCAGGAAGGCGCGCGGCAGGTAGGTCGCGCTGACGGCTGCCGCCACGACGGCCGCCGCCGCGCCGCCCATAACAAAGGCCTGCTGCCGAAAAGCCCATTCAAGCAGGCGGCTATTCAAAGTTTTCAGCCAGCTTATGAGGCGACCATCGCCATGCGAAGCCGTGCCGGTGATTGTGGGAAGGAGGAAGTAGCAAAGAACGGGCGTCACCGTGATCGACGTCGCCAGACTTGCGAGGATCGCCACGATGTAGGCGATGCCCAGGGGTGCAAAGAGCCGTCCCTCGATGCCGGAAAGCGCGAACAACGGCACGAAGACGAGCACGATGATGAAAGTTGCGTAAACGATGCCGGAGCGTACTTCCTGGGAGGCGGCCGCCACGACAGCGAGTACGGATTTCGGCTCGGCCTTCGCGCTGTTCTCACGCAACCGGCGAAAGACGTTTTCGACATCGACCACGGCGTCATCCACCAGTTCGCCAATCGCAATCGCGAGACCGCCCAACGTCATGGTGTTGATGCTGAGTCCGAAGAGCTGAAAAACGGCGATGGTGACGAGAACCGAGATCGGAATGGCGGTCAGGGAGATGGCTGTCGTGCGCCAGTTCAGCAGGAAGAGAAAAAGCACGACCGCCACAACGACGAGGGCCTCCAACAGCACTTGCGATACGTTCTTGATGGAGGCGTCGATGAAGGAAGCCTGGCGGAACAGGACATCAAGCGTGGTGATTTTCTTGGGCAGGACTTGGCGGAGTTCTGCGAGTGCTGCCTCGATGTTCGCCGTTATTTTGAGCGTATCCGCGTTGGGCTGCTTTTGAATGGTGAGAATGACGGCGGGCTGGCCCATGTAACCGGCGTCGCCGCGTTTGACGCGGGGGGCGTAGTCGACCCCTGCCACCTGGCCAAGGCGCACGGTGATGCCCGCGCGATAGGAAACGGCAATGTTTTCAAGATCGCTCAAGCGCGTGGTGCGCCCGAGATTGCGGATCAGGTATTCGCTGGCATGCTGGTCAACAAAGCCGCCCGCGCTATTGCCGCCGAACTGGCGCAGCGCGACTTCGATGTCGCTGCGCAGCACATTGAGCCGCGTCATCTGGGCAAGGTTGAGCGTGACGCGGTACTGGCGCACTTCCCCGCCGATGGGAATGACCTGGGCAACGCCAGGGATGGTCAGCAGCCGCGGGCGCACGATCCAATCGGCAATCTCGCGCACTTCCATCGGCGAGGCTTGGTTGCTGGCAAGGGCGATGAGCATGACTTCGCCCATGATCGAGGTGATGGGCGCCATCTGCGGGGTTGCGTTGCGCGGCAACTGCTCGCGCACAATGCCAAGGCGCTCGCTGACCTGTTGGCGGTTGAGATAGATATTCGTGCCCCAATCGAACTCGATGTAGACGATGGAAAGGCTAACGCCCGAGACCGAGCGTACGCGGATCACGCCGGGCATGCCGTTCATCGCGGTCTCAAGGGGAAAAGTGACGAGCTGTTCGACCTCCTCGGGCGCAAGTCCATCCGCCTCGGTCATCAACGTCACCGTTGGGCGGTTGAGATCGGGGAATACGTCAACGGGCAACTGACGAAAGGCGAAGGCGCCATAGACGACCAGCAACACGGCAACAGCCAGGACGAAAACCCGGTTGCGCAAGCTCGCGCTGACGAGGAAGTTGAACATGGATGCCTTCCTCAGCGGATCTGGTTGAGCAGGGCGGCGCCGGACGTCACGACGCGCATGTCCGGTTTGAGACCTGCGAGGATGACGACACGTTGGCCATCGAGTGGCTCAAAGCGCACCGTGTAGGGCTCGAAGCGTTCGGGATCCCTCTTGACCCAGACCGCCGAGAGGCCACTTCCCATGCGCACGATGCTGGAGGACGGCAGGACAATGCCGATCACTTCCAACTCGGACTGCAGTATCACGGTGACCGGCTGTCCGACGCTCAATCCTTCCACCGTGTCCGTGATCCGGAAACTTAAGGGTGCGGCCTGCTGCTTCAGCGAAAGGCCGAGCCCGGCAAATTCGAGGCTGAGTTCCTGCCCGGCGTTCGTGATGGCCACGGCGCGCTTTAGATTGGTGGTGAGGCCGGGTTTGTGGCCGATGGCCTCGATCCACAGCCGCCCTGGATCAACGATTTCGAATAGCAATTCGCGCGCATCGATCGATTGACCGGAGACAACATTGGCAAGGGAGACAATGCCCGCGATGGGCGCCTGAATGGCCTCCTTCTCGGCGAGGGTTGGTGTGAGTTGCCTGCGTCGATTGCGCAAAGCCTGGATCTCGCCTTTCGTTTCATCAATGCGGATGGGTGGTATGGCGAGTGGGGCCGCGAGATAGCGCGCAAGCTTAGCCTCTTGTAACGCAATGCGTGCTTCCAGCTCGGCGATTTCGGCCTGCAGGTTTCCCTTGTTGTAAGCTTCAAGCTGGTGCTGCAGGTAGGCCAGGACCTGTCCCTGCTTCACCTTCATGCCGACAAACGGCAGGCCGCCCTCCGCACCGACAACCTTGCCAGCATGACCCGACTGCACGCGACCAAAGCTGTTCGGATCGGGGATGACGGTTCCCACGAGTTGCAAGGTCTTGGGTGCACGTGTTTCCTCCGCGCGCGCGGTGCGTATCGCAAGAAGGTGCTGCGTTGCCGCTGGCACGAACAAGCTGGCATCGGGCATGCGCTGCGGAGCATCAGTTGCCATGCTTGCAGGCACGGATGGAAGCGCGACGCTGCCCTCTGCCGCCCTCGCATCGCCGCCGAGGCCAAAGGCCAGGATCGCGCAGGCACCAGCGAGCGTGGAGACGCGGCGCTTCAATTGGGAGACCGTATCCGACGTTTCACTTCGCGCGGGTTGCAGCTGAGGTGGGGCCGTGTCCGCGGGGGCACGGTGCGTGCGCCTTTGGCCCATCGCGAACAAGGCCAACAGCGCGCCGAGTGTCATGGCGACAAGAGAGATGACAATTTCCCTGCCTTGACCAAGCGTGGGTGCACCTGAGTTGCCAGTTGCAGTTGGCCGTGCCTCGAGGGTGCCGGTCAGGATGTCCTGATCACCGGGCAACGTGAGATGGAAAATCAGATCGATGGGCTCACGTGCGTTCAGCCAAGGTGCTTGTGCTTCGAAGACACCGTCTTCGAGGCGTGTGGCCTCGACCCTGTTGTCGCCGAGTGAGACACCAAGCTTGGCATTCTGCAGCGGCTCGCCCGTCTCGAAGCGGCGTAGGAACACGGTGAGCCTGTCGTCCCCGGAGACGACGCCGACGAGCTCATATTCCGGCGTAACGGCGATGACACGCGGCGCGATCGGCAGGTTGAGGGGGGCGGGTTTATCGTGATCATGCCCCTCGTGTCCCATAGAGAGAGAATAAGATGAGAGCGTGAAGGCAAAGGCGCCCAGCGCAGCCGCTACAGCGCCAAAGATGCGCGTCCTCCACGGACGGCGATGCCGTCCGGGCTGCGCCCGGAGAATGTTGGACATGGGTGTTCCTGCAAGCCAAAAAACGATCCAGCGGCGCTCGTTCGCAGCACCGCGCGCAGTCAAGGCTTCACAGGCGTATGGGAGGTCGCAGGAGGTTGCCCGGAGACGAACCATCCATATCGTCTTGGGCGAGCGCCGCCACGGGGCTGGCGGGTGCTATCTGCGCCACCGGGAATAAGGCGCCGGGCACAAGAAGGCTCGGACAGGCAGCATCGTAGTGCACATGCGCTTGGCCAGGTTCGCCGTTGCGATCCATATCTTCGTGC
>RXJK01000306.1:6806-20962 GCA_003963125.1 Hyphomicrobiales bacterium | reverse complement strand
GAGAAGGGGCGTCCTTTGAGACGGCCTGCGCCAAGGTCCTGAGGGAGATTCAGGTCCGGTACTTGTCGAAGGTTGCCCTGACCTCGTCTTCGCTGGCGACCTCGCCGCGATTGAGCTCATCCAGTCCCTCGCGCAAGAGACGGCGTTCCTCGCTCGACAGGATGTAGGTGTCGTCGCCGGCCTCGGCGATCTGCTCCAGAACCTCCGTCGCGTACCGCTGGCGGTCCTTGGAGAGCTTTTTCACCTTCTCCACGACGTCATCGAGTGACTTGGCCATGCTCTGCTCCAGAAGGCAGCCTCAGGTACCCGAGTTCGTGACGTCCGTGCCTGCGGCCGCTTCCTTGGCGAGGCGCTGCTTCTCGACGCGGGCGACGGACCAGATGGCGGCCTCGTAGAGCAGCACGGTCGGCAACGCCATCGCCATCATGCTGAAGGGATCGGGCGGGGAGAGCACGCCAGCGGCCGCGGTGATGGCGACGATGGCGTAGCGGCGGAAGTCGCGCAGGTTCTGCGCGCCTATGATGCCGGCCTGCGCGAGCAGCGTCAGCACCACGGGCAACTGGAACATGATGCCGAAGCCGAGGATCAGCGTCATGATCAGCGACAGGTATTCGCTGACACGCGCCTGCAGGTGGATCTCGACCGGGCCGCCCGTCTGCTCCATCGACAGGAAGAACTTCATCGCCAGCGGCATGACGATGAAATAGACGACCATGGCGCCGAGGCAGAACAGCAGGAAGGTCCACAGCAGGTAGGGCCGGAACGCGTCGCGCTCGTTCTTGTAGAGGCCGGGCGCCACGAACCTGTAGATTTGCGTGGCGATGATGGGGAAGGCGAGGAAGACCGCGCCGAACAGGGCAAGCTTGAGCTTGGTGAAGAAGAACTCGTGCGGGGCCGTGTAGATCATCTCGATCGTCTGGCCTTCGCCGCGGGCCACCTGATAGGGCCACACGAGCAGATTGTAGATGTCGGTCGCGAAGGCGAAGCAGATGACGAAGCCGATGCCGATGCCGATCGTCGCGTAGATCAGGCGCTGGCGCAGCTCGATGAGGTGATCGAGCAGCGGCGCCTTGGAGGCTTCGATCTCGTCGTGGCCTTCGCGGTTGACGGTCTCCTGCACGGCCTCAGGCTCCGCTCTTCTCAGGTGCCGTCACGGGCGTGGCGACCGTCGTCTCGGTGGGGCTGGCGGTGAGGGGTGCAGGCTCGGGCGGCTTCGGCGGAGCGGCGAAGGGATCGCCGAGGATGTCGTTGGGATCGGTGCCGGCCTTGGCGTCGGCCAGGTGCTGCTCGATGTTGGCCTCGGCGGACTTCATGGTCGCCTCGGCTTCCTTGGTGGCGGTCTCGACCTGCTTGCGGATCTCGGCAAGCTCGGACTCGCGCATCGCCTCTTCGAACTGCGCGCGGAAGTCGTTGGCGTGGCGCTTGATCATGCCGACGTACTTGCCGATCGTGCGCAGCAGCGCCGGCAGGTCCTTGGGCCCGATCACCATCAAGGCGACCAGCCCCAGGATCAGGAGCTTGCTGGAGGTGAAATCGAACACGTCACGGCTCTCTTATCGGTCCGGACGCGAAGGCCGGACAGGACTTGCGATGGCGGGCGCCGACGGCGCCGGCCTCAGCTGACCTTGCTGCGCTCGGCCTCGGTGGCGGGCTTGGCAGCAGCAACGGTCTCGAGCTTCTGCGGCTCGTCCTTGCGCGGCGTCGGCTCGTCATCCTCCGCCATGCCCTTCTTGAAGCTCTTGATGCCCTTGGCCACGTCACCCATGATCGAGGAGATCTTGCCGCTGCCGCCGAAGAGCAGGAGGGCGACGGCGAGGAAGATCAGCCAGTGCCAGACGCTCAAGCTACCCATTGTTGTTCGCTCCTTTGGCAGCCCCTAGGCCGCGTGCTTTTCAGGATTGGCGGCACTATCGCAGAAAGGTTCCGGTGGGGCAAGTTTGCGGGACCTCCCCGATATTTGACTAAGGTTCTGATATCGCAAAATTTCTAGCCCTGTTGGGGTAAATTTCCGTCCATGTTCGCCGCATCGTCGGCGGGAAACACGAGAACCCCGCCGGGATCGACGGTGAGCGTCACGTCCGCGCCTTGCTGCGGCACCTCGAACTCACGGACGAGGGTGACCAGGGGCTGCTCGAACCCCTCCGCCGCGATCTCGACGGCGTAGAGGTCACCTAGGAATTGGGCGCGCAGCACGCGGCCTGCAAGGCCCTGACCCGGTGCGGCAAGGCGAATGGCGCGGCGGCGGATGCAGAGGGTGGCCGCATCGCCATCGCCGAGGCCCGGCACGGCGAAGCTGCCGAAGGGCGTGCGCAGGGCGCCGCCCGTCACGGTCATGCGGATCTCGTTGATCTCGGAAAAGAGGCGGGCGACGAAAAGGTCGGCCGGATGCCGGTAGAGGTCCTCCGCCTTGCCGAGTTGCACGATGCGTCCCTTGCGCATGACGACGATGCGGTTGCCCAGCCGCAGGGCCTCGGAGGGCGCATGCGTGACAATGAGGGAGGTCGCGCGGGCCTCGCGCAGGATGCGCAGGGTTTCTTCCTGCAGGCGGTCGCGGAGCTGGACGTCGAGGCCGGAGAACGGCTCGTCCATGAGCATGACGGCGGGTCTCGGCACGATGGCGCGGGCGAGCGCCACGCGCTGCTGCTCGCCGCCCGACAGCGTGTGCGGGAACTCGCCGGCGTGGCGGGCGAGGCCGACGCGCTCGAGGGCCGCCAGGGCTTCGCGGCGGGCTTCCTCCCGCGGCAGCGCCTTGAGGCCGAAGGCGACGTTGTCGACGATCGAGAGATGCGGGAAGAGGGCGAAGTCCTGGAACATCAGGCCGACGCTGCGCTTCTCCGGCGGCACGAAGCGGTTGGGGCCGGCGACCTCGAAATCGTCGACGAGGACACGGCCGGCGGACGGCTTCTCGATGCCCGAGGCGATGCGCAGGAGCGTGGTCTTGCCGCAGCCCGATGGGCCGAGCAGGCAGACCACCTCGCCGGGCGCGATGTCGAGCGAGACGCCGGCCAGCGCCGTGGACGTGCGATAGCGGCGCTCCACACCCTCGAAGGTGAGACGGGCTGCGAAGGTCGCGGCGGCTCGGGTCGGGATGCGCGCGGGGGCTGTGCGCTGTCTTGTGGGTTGTCTGGCGGCCAAGCCGATCCTCGACGGGCTTTCAGGTTGCGGCCGGTCGGGCCGGCAGGGGCACCGCACAGGTAGCAGCGCGGGCAGGCGTGCGCCAGAGGCGACGCCTCAAAGCCTTTACGAGGCGAAGCCTCGATGCCTTTACGAGGCCCTGCGCGCCCAGCGAGCGTCAGTGATCGGACGTCAGCTCGAAGAACGCCCCGAGGCGCGGGGCGTCGTGGAGTACCGTGAAGGAGGTGATCTCGTTGCCGCGCACGGTCCAGAAGTGGCGCTGCACGCCCTGGATGTCGAGGCCGGTGCTGCGCGAACGGTAGTCGTAGGCCACGCGGAAGTGGATGTTCTCGCCCGATGGGGTCGCGGAGGTGATGGCGAACTGGCGCACTTCGTAGGAGTCGAGGAACGCCCGGAGACGCTCAACCAATTCGTCGCGGCCCTGGCCTTGCCCGAGGAAGGAGCGGGTCTGCGTCGACGAAGGGACCTCGAAATCGACATCGGGCGCGAGATGGCTGCCGAATGCGGTGAGGTCGCCGCGGGCCCAATCCGCGTACGCGCTCTTCACGACCAGATAGGCATTGAGTTCCATGGAAGCCCCCGCAAGCCCCGCGTCACAAGAAACCTATAGATGAGTGTACTCCACAATTATACCACTACAATTGCGAATTTGCTTGCGATTGAAGAGTTTCCGTAAACGGTGGGCCGCGGGAGCCGCACCGCGGGTCGCGGTTGTGCGGCGGCGTTTCAGGTTGCCGAGGCCCCCGACGGCCGTCGTCCCGCGTGCTTTGGGTCGGACGCGCAGGGGCTAAGTCCACACAGGCAAAAATTGGTCGATGCAACTCAGGATCTCGACGATGCCGATCTCCCGTTTCGTGCTCGCTGCCGCGATTACTGTCACCGCGTCGCAGGCCTTGGCGCAGGACGCAGGCTTTCCGCCGCGCCGGGACGGGCTGTGGGAGGTCGTCACGGTCACCGAGAAGCCGGACAAGGTGCCCAAGGTCACCGCGCGCATGTGCGTCGACCGGGCGACGGACGCGGACCTGATGGGGTATGGCCTCAAGATGTCGAAGGACACCTGCCCGCGTTACGAGACGTCGCGCAAAGGGCAGACCTGGGTCATCGACTCGCAGTGCAAGGTGGGGCCCGTCACGACGACGGCCAAGGCGCAGGTCTCGGGTGACTTCCAGTCCAGCGTGAAGGTGCGCATGGACGGGACCACGGAGGGCATGCCCGGGACCAACGGCCCCCAGCCCCTGCGCATGACGCAGACGGCGCGCTGGGTGTCGGAGGCTTGCGAGGGCATGAAGCCCGGCGACGTGGTGCTCGACGGCGGCATCAAGGTCAACGTGAAGCAGCTCAAGCAACTGCAGAAGCTGCTGCCGGGGCTGCTGCGCTGAGGGGCCCGAACGCGGCTACTTGCTCTCGCTCGACAGGATGGGCCCGAACAGCTTCCAGCTCTCGCCTTCGAAGCGGGCAAGCTGCATCGACTGGATCGGAGAGAAATCCGTCGGGCTCGTGTTGACGCGGATGCCCGGCAGCAGCAGCGGGATCTCGAGATTCTGCAGGCCGGCCGCCTGGCGCATGACGTTGGCGCGGGTCAGGTCGTCGCCGCAGCGCTTCAAGACTTCGATCAGCGTTGCGGTCACGGCGTAGCCGTAGGCTATGTTGCTGTCGGCGAGGTCTGCGCCGGGCATATACTTGGCGACGAACGCATGCCAGGCGACGACATCGGCGGCGCTGGCCCACTGCGGGTCATTCACGTCCTTGCGGAACTGCGCGACGATGAGGCCTTGGCCGTTCTCGACGCCGGCAGGCTTCATGACGGCGCTGATCGAATCCGACGACGTGTTGAGATAGTGCGTGGGCTTCCACTCGAGTTCCGCCACCTTGCGGATGGCTTGGGCTGCGAACTTCGGGGTCGCGACGTTGAAAAGCACGTTGGCGCCGGCGTTCTTGATCTGGATGAGCTGGCTGTCGATGGTGGGATCGGTCACCTCGTAGGTGGCAACCTGCACGATCAGCTTCTCGTTGGCTTTGCCGAGCGCTTCCTTGAAGCCGGCGAGGTAGTCCTTGCCGTAGTCGTCGTTCTGCATGAGCACGCCGATCTTGGCGTCCTTGATGGTCGCGAGGATGTGGCGGGCGTAGAAGGCGGCCTCGATCGCGTAGCTCGGCTGCCAGGCCATGGTCCACGGAAACACCTGCGGATTGCCCCACTTGGAGGCGCTGCTCGAAATGAAAAGCTGCGGCACCTTCCGGTTGTTCATGTAGCGGTGGATGGCGGTGTTGGACGCCGTGCCGAGCGGGGCGAACAGCAGAAGGACCTTGTCCTCCTCCACGAGCTTGCGCACGAGTTCCAGTGTCTTGGGTGGCGAGTAGCCGTCGTCATAGGACAGGAACGTGAGCTTGCGGCCGTTGATGCCGCCTTCATCGTTCACCTTGCGTAGGTAGGCGGCGATGGTCTTGCCGATGATGCCGAGCGCGGAGACGTTGCCCGAGTAAGGCATCGTGTTGCCGATGCGGATTTCCGAGTCCGATGCGCCGTCGTCGTATTTCTTCTGCGCGCGAGCCGGCGAGGACAGCAGCAGGCTGCTCAAGGTGGCAGCGACGACGCCAGCGATGGCCGCCAGTCGAAAAGGGTTTCGGACGTTCATGCCACGGTGGTCCTCGCGAAGGATCGGCCGCGGCTCCGCGGGCCGCGCCTGCAGCCGTTAAACGGGGCCGCGTCGGCTGTCAACTGGTTTGCCGTTGCGCCGGCAGCGTGGCCGCCCTGCAAATCGGCGCGTCCTGCGTCACGCCAGCCATCGCTGTGTGCGCGGAAAGTTCCCGGTGACGCGCGCCGGACACCACGCAAAGCGTCAGCGGTTGGTGAGCTTCAGCTCGATGCGGCGGTTGCGGCGGCGGGCTTCTTCGCTGGTGCCGTCGTCGAGGGGCTGGAACTCGCCGTAGCCGGCTGCGACGAGGCGCTTGGGCGGGACGCCGCGGCTGATCAGGAATTTCACCACGCTCGTGGCGCGTGCGCTCGATAGCTCCCAGTTGGAGGGGAAGCGGTCGCTCGCGATCGGCCGATTGTCGGTGTGGCCGTCGACCTGCAGGACCCAATCGATCTCCTTCGGCACCACGTTTTCAAGTTCGACGATGGCCGAGGCGATGGGGTCGAGGGCGGCCAGACCTTCAGGCGCCAACTGCGCCTGGCCTGGTGAGAACAGCACTTCGCTCTCGAATACGAAGCGGTCGCCGACGACGCGGATGTCCTTGCGGTCGCGCAGAAGCTCGCGCAGGCGGCCGAAGAAGTCCGACCGGAAGCGCTGCAATTCCTGCACCTGGCGGGCGAGCACGACGTTGAGGCGCGCGCCGAGATCGGTGATCCGCGCCTGGCTGTCCTTGTCCTTGGCTTCGGCCGCGGCGAGCGCCTCGTTGAGGGCCGCGATCTGCCGGCGCAAGGCGAGTAGCTGTTGGTTGAGGATGTCGACCTTGGCGGCGCTCTCCTTCGAAATGTCGCGCTGCTCCTCGCCTTCCTTGATGAGCGCGGCGATGCGGGCGTCCTTGTCGCCGGCGGCGCTGATGGCACCCGTCAGGCGCTCGTTCTCGGCGCGCAGCGATGCGAGGCTCGCCTGCAGGGCGGAGAGTTCGTCTTCCGCCGACTTCGACTTGCTCTTTTCGAGGCTCAGAAGGCTCGTCATCTCGGCGATCTGGCGGGTCAGGCGCTTCAGCGCGTTCTCCTTCCCGCTCGCCTCCTGGCCGACGTAGAACTGCGCCACCATGAACACCGACATGAGGAAGGTGACGACCAGCAGCAGTGTCGAGAGCACGTCGACGTAGCCCGGCCAGAAATGGTCGTGGGACTGTGCGCGTCGGGCCCGTCCGTATGCCATCGCTCAGGTGTCTCCGGTCTCCGTTTGCGCAGGCTCTAAGCCTTGCGGCCGACGTTGGCGGCGAGGTCGCGCAGGATCGAGGCGACCTCGGTCTGCTGCTGGGCCTGCTCGTCGACCCACTCGCGCACGACCTTCTGCTCGGCGCGCATCTGGCGCACGAGCTGGTCGACGCCATTGGCGAGATCCTTCACGGCTTCCTCGGGCGAAGGACCGCCGGCTACCGCGCCTCCCGCCGGCATCTGCCCGATGCGATCGGTCAGCTCCAGGACGGCCCGGTGCATGTCGTGGATGGCGAGGGAGAGCTGGTGGCTCGTATATTCCGAGGCGGTGGAGCCCGAGGTCGACAAATCGGTAATGCCCGACAGCCATTCTTCCAGCTGATTGTAGAAGCGGCCGTGCGCGTGGTTCGCCTGCAGCTCGAGAAAGCCCAAGACCAGCGAGCCGCCGAGGCCCAGGAGCGAGGAGGAGAATGCGGTGCCCATGCCGCGCAGAGGCGCGGCGAGGCCGTTCTTCAATTCGTCGAACATGGCGGTGCTGTCGGCTGCGCGCGTGTCGAGCGCGGAAATGACCTTGCCGACGGATTGGATGGTGTCGAGGAGGCCCCAGAAGGTGCCGAGCAGGCCGAGGAAGACGAGGAGGCCGACGAGATAGCGGCCGGTGTCGCGCGCTTCGTCGAGGCGCGAGCCGATCGAATCCATGATCGAGCGCATCGAGGTCGCCGACAGCGAAAGGGAGCCCGTGCGGTCGCGCAGCATCGTGGCCATGGGCGCCAGCAGCACGGGCCGGTGGGAGATGGCAAGCCCCGGATCGGCGATGCGGAAGGCGTTGACCCAGCGGATCTCGGGGTAAAGGCGGATGACCTGCTGGAAGGCGAAGATGATGCCGGCGGCCAGCACGAACAGGATCAGGCCGTTGAGGCCCGGGTTGTTCAGCATCGCGGCGCGCAGCTGCGGATAGAGAACGGCGATCAGCATGCCGACGAGGACGAGGAAGGTCAGCATGCGCAAGAGGTAGACGCCCGGCGTCTGGACGGTCCTGTTCATCTTCTGGGGGGACCGGTCGCCTCGTGCCATCGGCTTATCGTCTCCAGGCTTGCCTGCGGATCGCGCCATTAGATCAGGTTCCTGGCCATAAGAAAATCGTGCGCGGGACGGCAGCGCCGGCCGCGCGGGCGGCGGCAGCGGTCGTCCATTGCCGCAGGGAGTAAGCGGAGGATTTGCAGAACTGATGGCAGAACGGCCGCGCCGGATCGCGCTGGTCAGGAAAAGCTACGCCATCGTTAACGGGGGGTCAGGCCTTGCCCGTGATCACGCCCAGCAGTGCCTTGTGGATCGACGGGTTGGCGGCGATCACTTCGCCGGCTTTCAGCACGTCCGGCTTGCCGTCGAGGTCGGTGACGAGGCCGCCCGCCTCGCGCACGAGCAGGGTTCCGGCCGCGAGGTCCCAAGGCTGCAGGTCGTATTCGTAGAAGGCGTCGAAGCGGCCGGAGGCGACCCAGGCGAGGTCCACGCAGGCCGAGCCGGTGCGGCGCAGGCCGCTGACCTGCGGGATCAGCGCCTTGGTTTCGGTCAGGAACTGGCTGGTGTCGCCGCGCCCGCGGTGTGGGATGCCGATGCTGACCACGCAGTCCTGCAAGGTTTTGCGCTGGGCGACGCGCAGGCGCCGGTTGTTGAGGTAGGCGCCGCCGCCCTTGGAGGCCGCGTAAAGCTCGTCGAGGATGGGGTTATAGATGACGCTGGCGACGAGTTCGCCTTCCCGCTCGAGGCCGATGGCGATGCAGAACAGCGGGATGCCGTGCAGGAAGTTGGTGGTCCCGTCGAGCGGATCGACGATCCAGCGGTGCGTCTTGTCGGCGCCTTCGACCACGCCGCGCTCCTCCATCAGGAAGCCGTAGCCGGGCCGGGCCTTCGACAATTCGCGGTAGAGGGTCTCCTCGGACTTGTGATCGGCCGCGCTGACGAAGTTGCCGGGGCCCTTCACTGAAACCTGGAGTTGTTCCACCTCGCCGAAGTCACGGGAAAGCCCGCGGCCGGCCTTGCGGGCAGCGCCGATCATGACGTTGAGGAGGGGGGAGGCGGCCATTGCGGGAAATCCGGTTCGGGAGGGAGGCACGGCCTCCGAGGGCGCTGACCTATCCCACATCGTCCGCCGGTGACAAGGGATACGCGGCCGCTCCTGGTTCGGACGCTCCCGAAGTGGTGCGCGCCTGAGGTAAACACAGGACAGCGCGAATTTCCGTGGACAAGCTGTGGATATCTGCGTTTCCGCCGCAATGCGTGGCGGCGCGACTCTATCGCCGTCCAGCGGAAGCCCGGACACTTCCAGCCGTTGCGGGGCTGTGGACCCCGTGGTTTGCGGGGCGAAACCCATGTCCGGGTGGTCGGAAACTCAGGCGCAGGCGCGGCGGCGCCGGCTCTTCATAGTGGCAAGCGCGGCCGTAGCCGCTTCGGCGGCGGCCCTGATCTGGCGGTTCGGGGTGGAGGAGAGCCCGAGGCTCAGCCCCAAAGTGGCCGATGAAGGCCCCTGCATCGCGCTCGCCATCGATCGCGACACGGGCATCGCGGTGGCCGAGCCCTGCTCGGGCGCCCGCGTCCTCCTGGCGGAACAGGTGCCGTCACGCTGATCCATACCTCGCTTTGCCCGCTCCGGGATGCTCGGGGCGCAGCGACGCTCGGCGCGGAGACGCGTCAGGGTTTCGATTTGGCGAGGGCGGCCTTGGTGAGGGCGTGGGCTTCGTCGAGCTTTGCCAGCACGCGATAGTGGGTCTCGGTGGAAAGGCGCTGGCGCAGCTCCTCCATGAGGTCGCCACAGGACTTGAGATCGGCGTGCGCGAGATTGCAGAGGATGCGATAGTCGTTCGAGATCTCGTAGAGCGCATCGGCCACGGCGCTGCGGAAGCCCGTGATCTTGGCGAGCAACTCCTCTTCGGCCGCGTGGCGAATCTCGGCGGGCGAGGCGCCGGCGGCGGCCGACGGGCGCGGCGGCGGGATCGGCGGCGGCTTGGCGCCCGTGAAATTCGGCGGCAATTGGTTGCGGATCTGGCGATGCTCGGGGCGCGGCGCATCGGGAAGGCGCGGCCACTCCTGATGGATCAGGTCTCGCGGCAATTCCGGCGGGACGGCGTTCTGATGCTCATGCCCCTTGCCCTTGCGTCCCCCGAACATGCGCTCCCCCTCTCACGAACCCTCTGGAGTAGTCCTGGCCGGTCGGCCGGCCGCCGCGATGCGCCTCAGCCCGCCTGTGCCGGCGCCGTCAGCTCCGCCACCAGCTGCTCGGCCTCGGCCAGCTTGCCGAGCACGCGGTAGTGCGGGTTGCGGGAAAGCCGCTGCTCGAGTTCCTCGGTGCAGCGCGCGCACTCCTTGAGATCTGCACTCTCGAGCTGGCGGAGGATCTGGAAGGCGCTCGACGAGCGGGCGAGCGCGTCCTCGACGCTGCGCTTGAAGGACTGCAGACGGCGCAGGAGCTCTTCGGGAGATTCTTCTGCGAGGAGTTCCGTGAGGCGGGCTCCGAGGCTCACGGACTCGGTCTCGATTTCGACCGCCTTGCCCTCGATCACCTCGAGGCTTTCGCGGCCGCGCCACATGCGCTCGGCCCCAGTCGCGCGCCAGTCAGACTTCATACGCCACCCCTCTGCGATGCCGGATGCAAACCACCGAAAGAGGCTGCCACACCTCGTCCAGAGCGTCGCAACAACATCCTATATACGCGCAGCTTCGCCACGCGCAGTCCACCCCGTCTTGGTCTCCGGATCTCGCGCACCCCGAATGCGCGGGACAACTGCGGCAATAACGACACCCAAATGTGGAGTTTGTTTGTTGCCGCCTGAGCAAATGCGATCCTAAGCCCGCAATGCCCAGATTTCTACTGCTGCAAAAATTTAAGTGATGAGGCGGGAGAGGCGCAACTTGGCGGCGCCGAACATCACTTCTTGGCCCGCTTCCTTCAGGCTCACCGCCTGCTTGCCGATCCCCGGCCCGTCGACCTGCGTGCCGTTGGTGGAGCCGAGGTCGCGCAAGGTGAGACCTTCGCCTGCCACGAACGCGATCTCCGCGTGCGCACCCGACACCGAGCTGTCGTCGATCACGAGTTGGGCACGAGCCTTGTCGCGGCCGATGATCCAGACGCGGCTCGTCTCTCCCGCCGCGGGGCGCATCTCGAGCTGGACGGCGCGCCCCGACGGATCGAAGCCCGACAGCATCCAGCCACGCACGGGGGCAGCCGCGGGCTCGGCCGCCGACGCGCTGGGCCGGCCGCCGAGGAACTTGAACTCGGCCTTGCCGAAGCGGACGACGTCGCCTGGTGCGGCCTGCCCGTTCGAGATCATGCGGCCGTTGATGTAGGTGCCGTTGGACGAGCCAAGGTCTGAAATTTGCAACTGGTTGGCCTGGCTATTGAATTCGACGGAGGCATGGCGCGAGGAGACGGTGTCGTTTTCGATCGTGAGATCGCTGGTCTTGGCGCGCCCTAGGATCAGCGCCTTGCCGCTTTCGAGCTGGATATTACGACCGCCGACGATGGGCTGCAGGACGGCAATGCCGGGCGCCACGTTGGCGAGCTGCACGCTGCCCATGACGTTGCCCATGATGTTGGCCAGCGGGGTGGGCGCTGCGGAGGGGCTGCGCGCGCGCGTGAACCGGCTGATCTGGGCGCCCACCTGCTGCAGGGAGCCCGCGCGCAGGGCCAGGACAAGAGCTGCGGCGGCCAGCGTGGCGCTCATCACGACCATGAGCGGCATCGTGTAGTTCATGCTGCCGCCGGGCGTGCACTGGGCGATGGCCTGGAACGGAATGCCGAGTTCGCGCAGTGTACGGATTAATTCGCCCGAGTGGATTGAAAAGAACACGCCCTGCGCGTCCTTGCGCAGGAACGTGTTGATGCCGACCACGGCGTTGCACTCGTCGAACAGAGGCCCGCCGCTGTTGCCGGGGCTGAACTGGGCGTTGTGCTGCACCGTGCGGGCGTGCAGCGAGCGCGTCTCCGAGCTCTTCATGTCGGCGGTATTCATGCGCGAGACGACGCCGCTCGTCATGGTCGCGTCGAGGTTGGTCGGGTCACGGAGCAGGGCCTCGAACTCCTGGCGCGTGCGGATCTGCCCCGGATCGCGGATCTCGGCGGCGCCGGGAAAGCCCATGGTGACGACGTTGACGAGCTTTTCCGGCTCGTAGTCGGCGATGGTCAGTGCCTTGCCGGGCAGATCCTGCTCCGCCTCGAGGACGGCGATGTCGAGATGCGGCCGCGTCGACACGATGCGGGCAGGCACGAGCTGGCCCTGCCGATTCTTGTCGCGGAAGGCGATGCGGAACTCGGCGTTGTTGTCGACGACGTGGAAGTTGGTGATGACGGTGCGCCGGCCGCTGACCAGGAAGCCCGAGCCGAAGCCATAGCCCTTGCCGTTGGCCGGGAAGGCATAGACCTTGTAGACGCTCGCTTCGACCTCGGTCACATCGAAGGCGCGCGCAATGCCGGCCCCGAGAAGCGGCGCGATCAGCGCGAGGAGGATCGGGAGCAGGGAAATCAGGCTCGCCGTCTGGCGGCCGAGCGCGGTGCCGGAAGCCGTTGCGCCCCTGCCCGCATGTCCAGTGCCCGCATGTCCGGTGCTCATCCTCGCCCCCAACTTGCGCGTTCTGCCGAGCGTGTCTCGAGCCCAGCGAAAGTCACCGGCGTGCCACGCACCGGCGCCATCGTCACAACCGCATGGGAAAGCATAGCATTCCCGGCTGCAACTGCCAGCGGTGGAATTGTTTACCGCGCCGCTGCCTCGTGTCAGCCACCGGGGCGACTTTCCGGCCGACTTTGGCTATAGTCCGTGCCTATTGCTTATCCGTGCGCACGTGACGGGCCGAAGGTGCGGACGGTGGTCCCGATGCCGGCATTTTGGGAGACGTCCATGGGATTGCTCATGCAACGCGTTGGTCTGCACCGCGTCGTCGCCGCCGCCCTGAGCCTCGGGCTCGCCGCCGTCCCGGTCGGACAGTCGGCGCAAGCGCAATTCGGCCTGCCGGGCATCCCCGGACCGCGCATCGGCGTGCCGCTGCCCGTTCCGGGCGTACGCATCGCGCCGGGCATCCCGCTGCCGCTGCCGGGCATCTACGGGCCCCGCGGCTTCGGCCGCGCGCTCGGCATCATCGGCGCGGTGGCGGTGGGTGCCGTCATCCTCAACCGGCTCAGCGTCTATGACCGGCGCGAGGTGGCCCGACGCGCCCGCGTCGTCGTCGAGAAGGACACGAACGAGCGCGTCGTCGATACCTACAAGTCCAAGGATGGCCTGCACCAGGTGACGGTGACGGCCGAGCCGGTGCAGAAGGCGAGCGATTTCGTCGACGACCCGGCGCTGCAGAAGATCGAGGAAACGAAGGCGCCCGCGCCGGCACCGGAAGCCAAGGCCAAAGGCGCGCCGAAGTCCGCCACGACGACGGCGACCGCCACCGAGCAGACGGACCTCGTCAAGCTGACCGAGCTGCCGCCGGAGACCGACTGCCGCCGCGTCACGACGGAACTCGAGAGCAAGGCCCAGCCCGTCAAGGGCAAGCCGCAGCCGACGGTCTCCGAAGCCAAGCAGACCAACGTCTCGATCATGTGCAAGACCGACACCACCACCTGGAAGCCCGCCGGGGCTTGAGCGGCGGGCGTGACGCAGCCGCTGTGGCGCACCATGCTCGTGCCTTGCTGATCGGCCAGACTGCGGCCGAAACGGAACTTCGTCGGAGACAGACACGCATGGTGCGCGCGCGGCATACTGCTCACATTCCCGTCGAGGTCGAATACCCGGAGATCCTGAGGAACCTCGCCAACGACGTGCTGTCGGGCGAGTACGAAAGCGGCCACGACGGGGCTGGCCTCAAGATCCTCGACATCGGCGCCAATGTCGGCTTCTTCGCGCTGTGGGCATCGCTGCGCTGGCCCGGCAGCGAGATCCATTGCTATGAGGCCAACCCGGGCACGTTTCCTTACCTGCAGCGCAATACCGCCGCCAATCCGCTCATCCATTGCACGCATGCAGCTGTGTATCCGGGGCCCGAGCGCACGATGAAGTTCTTCAGCCGCTTTCCGGGCGACGGCGAGGCGGGGCTCACGGCCTATCTCTACGAGACCTTCAACGAGAACCTCGCCGGCGACGTGCACGAGGTGCCGATTGTGAAGCCGGCGGACCTGCCCAAGGCCGATATC
>RXJK01000306.1:6614-6756 GCA_003963125.1 Hyphomicrobiales bacterium | reverse complement strand
GCGCAATCGCACCGAGATGCAGGACACGCTCGCCAAGGCCGGCTTCGTTGCCGTGCGCGACGAGGAAGCGCCCTGGGATCCGATCCTCGGCTACCGCGACTACAACCAGGACCTGCACGGCGACATCTTCGGCCACATGTTT
>RXJK01000306.1:3989-6564 GCA_003963125.1 Hyphomicrobiales bacterium | reverse complement strand
CCTGACACGCGCTTAGCTCCGCGCGCGCCTACGCCTCACGCCACTGTCATCCCGGTGCCCGTAACGACCTGAGCAAGAGGAGAAGTGGGCCCCCGCAATGAATGCCGGGGCGATAAAGGCGGAGTTGCGATGGAACGAGGTGGCGCCCTTGGGTCCCGGATAATTGCCTTCGGCAATTTCCGGGATGACAGTGGAGGGATGCGAGCGAAACGGCTTGCGCCCAAGGCGTCATCCCGGCCGTAGCGCTCTCCAACTGTCATCCCGGTCGGAGCGAAGCGGAGAGCCGGGACCCAGGAGCCGCGCCCACCTCATCCAATCTAACCCAGCGGCTTAAAGGCTCCGACTGTCGAAGGCCGCGCCGAAAGCGAGGGGACGCGCGCGCTGCGGAGCGCCCCCAACTGTCATCCCGGCCGGAGCGCAGCGGAGAGCCGGGACCCAGGGCCGCGCGCACGGCCGGCGAACACACGCAATCAGCTCAATGGCTTCCGCTGTCGAAGGCGGCGCCGGCTGATTTGCCTTCCTTCATGCGCCGGCGCGAGCGGCCGACGATCTTGCCGTCCTCAATGCGCACGAGACGGTCGGCGTAGGACAGCGTGCGGTGGTCGTGCGTGACGACGAGCACGGCGCGCCGCACGTCCTTGGCGACTTCCGACAGCAGCGCCATCACCTGCTTGCCGTTCTCGCTGTCGAGTGCGGCCGTCGGCTCGTCGGCCATGATCACCGACGGCGATCCGGCCAGCGCGCGCGCGATGGCAACGCGCTGTTTCTCGCCGCCGCTCATCTTCGACGGCGAGGCATTGACGCGATGGCCCAGGCCGACCGCCTTCAGCGCCTCGTAGGCGAGTTGCGGCTGGTCTGCGAGCGAGGCCCCGCGCAGATCGAGGGCCAGCATCACGTTCTCCATCGCCGTCAGCGTCGGCACCAGGTTGTAGGCCTGGAACACGAAGCCCACATGCTTGCGGCGGATATCGGCGAGCCCCTCGGGGCCGAGCCCTGCGGTTGAGTTGCCGGCAATGGTCAGCGACCCCTCCGTCGGCGACAGGATGCAGCCGAGGATCGAGAGCAGCGTCGTCTTCCCGCTTCCCGAGGGCCCCATCATGAGGGTCAGCTCGCCCGGAATGAGGTCGAGGTTCACGCCTTTCAGCGCTTTCACCTCGGCGGCGCCGACGCCGAGCACCTTGACGATGCCGTGCGCCTCGAGCAGCGGAGCCGGTTGTCCTTGATCGCTCATGACGGTGTGCTCCTGTGGATCAGCGGCTGAACACGGCGGCGGGGTCGATGCGGATCACCTTGAAGATGGCGCCGACCGCCGCGATCACGCACATGCCGACGGTGAGCACGAACAGCGAGCCCGCCAGCATCGGTGTCATGGCGATGGGAAGCTCGGATTCGGTGACCTTGAACATCCACACGATGAAGATGCTGAGCGCCATGCCGACGGCATAGCCGATCACGGCCGACAGCACCGCCTGGATCAGGATCACCTTGTTGATGTAGCCGGCCGACGCGCCGAGCGCGCGCAGCGTGGCGAACTCGTTCAGGTGATCCTTCGTGCTCGAATAGAGCGTCTGCGCCACGATCACCACGCCGACGATGATGCCGAGCGCCGTGCCGGCGATGAGCGCCACGCCCGCACCCGTCTCGAACATCCAGCGGCCGATGTTGCGCTGGCGGAACTCGTCGTGCGTGATGACGTCGGTGTTGGGCAGCCGGAAGGCCAGCCGCTTGCGCACTTCGTCGAGGTTGGCACCGTCGGCGAGCTGCACGCGGATGAAGGCCGCCTGCTCGGGGGAGGAATCCGTCAGCGCGCGGGCATTGGCGATCGACGTGAAAACGTAGGGCACCGTCGTGAAGGAGCGGATGCCGTGCGTCACGGCCGTGACGGTGACCTGCATGCCGTTGACCTCGGCCCTGTCACCGAGCGCCTTGATGCCGAGCTCCTTGAAATAGACGGCGTCGACGGCAACGCCCGCCGGCGCGAGGATCGACTGCTTGCTGCCGGATTCGATGTCCCACGGCAGCGGGCTGTTGGGGAGATCGTCGAGCCCGATCAGGGAGGCCGTCGTGGCGCCGCCGCCGGGCCGCTTCCAGTTGACGAAGCTGACGAACATCTCGTTGACCTTGCCGACGCCGGGCGTCGACAGGATGGCCTGCTTCTCGCGCCCGACGAGCGGGAAGGGATCGTCGAAGCTCTTCGTCTGCAACGGCACCACCCAGAGGTCCGCGGGTGCCCTGTCGATGACCGACCTGACGAGACGCTCCGTGCCCTCGTACATGCCGAGCTGCACCGCCACCAGCACCACCGAGAAGACGATGCCGACGAGGGTCACCGTCAGGCTCAGCGTGTCGTGGAACAGGTTCTTGTAGGCGAGCTTGTGCACCATCGGCAGCCGGCGCTTGCCGAGGTCGGGGGCGCCCGTCGTGCCCATGCCGTGTTCCTTCACGGCGCCCGCAACTTGCATGCTCATCGACGTCTCCCCGATCTGGGCATTTCGTCCGCCGGCGGCGGCTGGTGTCTCGCTGCGCCCGCACGAACCCGAGCGGCTCGGCCGCTTTGGATACGGGCGCACCCTGC
>RXJK01000306.1:0-3939 GCA_003963125.1 Hyphomicrobiales bacterium | reverse complement strand
TGCCGGCTGTCCCGCGCGGAACAGCCCGGCGCACCGCCGATCCACTCCGCCCGGTTTTTGAGCAACTTGCCCAAAGGCTCACGTAGCGCAAGGCGTTGTTTCATGCCAGCTTTACCCCGCCTTCCGCACACCCCGAAACCCTGATTCTAGAGCCATCAGAATGACACGTCGCCAGCCGTCCCGCCGCGCGCTCCTCCTCGGCCTCGCCGCCGGCGCAACGCTTCCCGTCCTGCCGCGGCAGGCCCTCGCCCAGGAGTGGCCGGCCAAGGCCATCAAGGTCGTGATCCCCTTCGGCGCCGGCAGCTCGGCGGACGTCGCCCCCCGCATCGTCATGGAGCAGCTGCAGACCCAGCTCGGGCAGCCCGTGGTGGTCGAGAACCGGCCGGGCGGTGGCGGCACGACGGGCACGGCCGTCGTCGCCAAGGCGGACCCCGACGGCTACACGCTGCTCTCCACATCCAGCGCCTATTCCGTGACGCCGGCCATCTACCACAACCTCAGCTACGATCCCGTGAAGGATCTTGTGCCCATCGTCATCATCGGCAGCGCGCCGAGCGTCCTCGTGGTGGCCGCGAACCAGCCCTACAACACGCTCGCCGAGTTCGTGGCGGCCGCGAAGGCCAAACCCGGCTCCTTCAATTTCGCCTCCGTCGGCGTCGGTTCCGCCGTGCACATGGCGGCCGAACGCTTCCGCGTCGCCGCCGGCTACGAGGCCGCGCACGTTCCCTTCAAGAGCGGCTCGGAAGGACTGACCGAGGTGCTGACCGGCCGCATCGAGTACTACTTCTGCCCCGTCAACACGGCGCTGCCCTTCATCCGCGAAGGCCGCCTCAAGGCGCTGGCCGTGAGCCCGAAGAAGCGCATCTCGGCGCTGCCCGACATTCCGACCACGGTCGAGTCCGGCTATCCGAATTCAGACTACCAGTCCTGGCTCGGCATCTTCGCCCCCGCCAAGACACCCCAGCCGATCCTCGACCGGCTCTACGCCGAGATCACCAAGGCCGTCGAGGCCGACAGCGTGAAGTCGCGCTTCACCGCCAACGGCATAGAACCGATGCCCGTGACGCAGGCCCAGTTCCGCGACATGATCACGGCCGAGATCAAGGACAACCAGGACCTCGCCAAGATCCTCGCCATCAAGGGCAACTGACGCGCAGCCGCCATCTCAAGACCGCGGGCGCGGCGCCGCGGTGATCAGTTCCCTCACCTCGCGGGCATAGAATTTTGCCATGCCTGTGGTGAGGTGGCCGCGCGTCTCGGCGCTGGCGGGAATGAGCAGAAGCTTGCCGTTTTTCACGCGCTTCAGCGCCTCGTCCATGAGGCCGGTTTCCGGCGGGTTGCGCTCGTCGTCGGCCGCGTTGATGGCGAGAAGCTGCGCCGTGATCTTCTCGAGCTGCGGCGCCGGGTTGTAGTCACGCGAGCTGTCCCATTGGTAGAGCGTGTCGTTGGCATCGGCTGGCGCCGGCGCCGCCAGCCGGTCGTCGAGGACCTTGTCGGCGAGAACGCGCGTTGGCGCGAGCCTTTGGTAGGCGAGCGTCCCACCCGCCGTGGCGATGCCATAGAATACGTTCGCCGCGCGCAGGCTTTTGGGCTGCGCGGCGTAGTTGCCATCGTTGTAGTCGGGGTCGTTGCGGATCGTGTCGATGATCAGGCGCCGCATCATCCAATTGCGCGACGACATTTCGGTCGGCTGCGCGGCCATCGGCACCAGCGCGTCGGCGAAATCGGGATGCGTCACGCCCCAGATCCACGTGTGCATGCCGCCCATCGAGTTGCCGATGATGAGCCGCACATGCTTGAGGCCCAGCGCCTGCGTCAGTACGAGGTTCTGGCCCGCGACCATGTCGTCGTAGTTGTAGCGCGGGAATTTCGCCTTCAGCCCGTCCGAGGGCTTCGAAGACTTGCCGTGCCCGATCGCGTCCGGCAGCACGATGAAGTACTTCGCCGCGTCGAGCGGCTGGCCCGGCCCGAACAGCTCACCCGCGAAGGCCGGCGTCAGCATGCTGGCGCCCGACCCGGTCGTCCCGTGCAGGACGACGACCGCCTCGTTCTTGGGATCACCGATCGTGCGGTAGTGCAGCTTCACCTCGGGCAGCACCTCGCCCGTATGGAAGCGAAAATCCTTGGCGACGAACGTAGCTTCGACCGGCGCCGGATAAGTTTGGGCGAAAAGCTCCGTGGCACCAAACAGCAAGACGCAGAGGCCGAAGAGCCCCCGGGCAAGGCAATCGAACATGGCTTTCCTCCTGGCAGCCGAAGGCTTGTTCGCCTTCTGGTTCGTCCCCTGAAGGGACGTTGCGCGAACACTAGCTGCGGAGGCGACCGCCGACAATCTTGGCCCCGCGCACAATGGGCTTCACGCTTTGCGCTTGCCCCGCGGCTTCATGCGCGTCCGGGTGCCGTCGGTGAGGCGGAGGCGTTGGGCCTCGAGCAGTACGTTCGTCTCGGACAGGAAGCGGACAATGACCTCCATGTCCGCAATTTTGAACTGCCCCAGGAGCGCATCGAGCCCCGCCTCGAAGTCCGCGAAATGCGGCATGACCTGGGCCAGACCTGCAGGATCGGCGGCCACGCGCACGCGACGCCGGTCCGCTGGGTCTTCCACCCGTCGCGCCAGCCGTTTGCGCTCCAGGCGATCGATCAACGTCGTAACGGAGGCCGCCGTCAACCCGGTGCGTCGGGACAATTCGCCCGCCGTGAGGGGCCCCTCCCGGTCGAGGATGCTGAGTGCCTTCGTGTCGGTGGCATTAAGGCCGAGCCGGCCGGCGATCGCCGCGTGAAACATCACGGTCGCGTCGCTGTTGGCGCGCCCGGCGGCCTTCACCGCGGCGACGGCTGCGGCGCGGTCCTTCGGCGGCTCGCTTTTCATGTTTGACACGTCGCGTCCCATTTATTACGATTTATCGTAATATCAGATATGCCTTAAGATAGCATAGATCAGGAGGCTGCGATGGATACGCGGGCATCGAACATGGAGCAGCGACTGGCCGAGACGGCGATGCGCTGGAGCGGCTGGGGATCGCCCGTGGGCCTCGGACTGTTCCTCCTCGCCCTGTCCGGGTGCGTCCTGCTTCTGCGATTCGCCTGGGTGCTGCACTAGGCAACGGTTGGCATTCGGCTGCCGCTCCGGCAACATGGCGACGCTGTTGGACGTTCGCGCAGCATCTGTGATCCGGGCCTGTGATCCAGGCTCAGAGCACGGCCGTTCAACGTCGGCGCAGCGATCGAGCGGAGATGGACCATGCTGGCGGACGGCGACAAGGCACCTGATTTCACGCTTGCGGCCGAGGGCGGCCCCATCAAGCTGTCGAAGCTCAAGGGCAAGCCGGTCGTGCTCTATTTCTATCCGAAAGACGACACCTCCGGCTGCACCACGGAGGCCAAGGACTTCACCGCGCTGGCGGCCGACTTCAAGAAGGCCGGCGCGACCGTGATCGGCGTCTCGCCCGACAGCGTCGCGAGCCACGAGAAATTCCGCAAGAAGCACGAGCTTTCCGTGTTGCTCGGCTCCGACGAGGACAAGACGGTGGCCGAGGCCTACGGCGTGTGGGTCGAGAAATCCATGTACGGCAAGAAGTACATGGGCGTGGAGCGCTCGACCTTCCTGATCGACGGCGCCGGCAAGCTCGCCAAGACCTGGCGCAAGGTGAAGGTCGCCGGCCACGCCGCGGAAGTGCTGGCCGCCGCCAAGGCACTGAAGGGCTGAGCGCGAGGCGATGGCGCGTCCCTCGCGCCTGTCCTCTGCCTGGCGCTGCTCTCGCTCGCTCCCTCTCACCGCCTTCTGTTCCCTCTCCCCGCTTGCGGGGAGAGGGCCAGGGTGAGGGGCAGAAAGAGACGGAATGCCCAGCGGGTACGAACCGGGGAGATCCCTGACAGAATAGACCGGGAACATTCCTGACAGTCCAAGCTCGCTCGACTCATCGGAGGTACGAGCGATGC
>RXJK01000341.1 GCA_003963125.1 Hyphomicrobiales bacterium | reverse complement strand
CCGGATGGCGCGGAGCGCCAGTCCGGGGCCTTGCCCGTTGGCGATCGGGGCTGCGCGTGTGGATCGGGCGGAGTTCTGAAGCGATCCCTGCAAGATCCCGGACAATCGCGCATTCGCGCGATTTCCGGGAACGCAAAAGGAGGAGGGCATCGGGGCTGCTTCGGACGTGCGCCTCAACAAGATCATCTTCGCGGCGCCTGACGTCGACTGCGAGTGCACCGACGCGTGCCGGCGGACGCGAGCCGCCGCTCGCTACTCGCGTGGCGGCATCTGTCGCGAACGGCAACTGCGCTAGACCCGGCGACCCGCTCGTGGCGCGTGGCGACGCGATGGGCGGCCGCTGGGCGGAGCTGGCCAGCGGGAATTGTTCGGGCAAGAGGTAGCGCGGCGCGGCCATGCCTCAGGCCTTGTGGCGGGCGAGGATTTCGCGGACGGTGGCGACCATATCCGCCTCGGGCACCGACACCTGCGCGGGCCGGCCCTCGCGCCATTCCTTCGCGTCTTTGATGGTCTCGGAGGCCTTGGCGCCTTCGATCAGGTCCTTGATCTGCACCTCGCCCTTGGCCTTCTCGTCGCCGCCCTGAATGACGACGCACGGCGCGTGCCGCTTGTCGGCGTATTTCATCTGCGCCTTCATGCCGGCGGTGCCAAGGTACATCTCGGCGCGGATGGGTGCGCCTCCATCGTCGGGACGGCGGAGTCTCTGCACCATTTTCTGGTAGTCGGCGACGCGGTCCTTATCCATGACGAGAACGACGACGGGGCCGTAGCCTTCTTGGCGCGTGGTGCCGAGCGCGGCGAGTGCCGCCTGCAACCGCGAGACGCCGATGGAGAAGCCGGTCGCGGGGACCTTTTGGCCGGTGAAACGCTCGACGAGGCCATCGTAGCGGCCGCCGCCGCCGACGGAGCCGAAGCGGACGGTCTGGCCGTCCTCGTTCTTCACCTCGAAGGTGAGTTCCGCCTCGAATACGGGGCCGGTGTAGTACTCGAGGCCGCGGACGACGGAGGGGTCGATGCGGATCACCGACGCGTCGTATCCGGCTGCCATCGAGAGCGCGCTGATCTTCTCCAGCTCTTTCAGCCCTTCTTCGAAAAGGGAATTCATCGCAAACTTTGACTCGCGGAGAGCCTGGAGCGCGTAATCGTTGGTGCCATCCAGAACATCCGTGATCGCAGCCTTGTTAAATATGGCGAGAATCTCTTTCGCCTGAGGCTCCGACAGTGCAGCTCCAGGGGTAAAATCCCCACTATCATCCTTGCGTCCGTCGCGAAGAAGGCTTTCTACGCCGTCCCAGCCGAGTCGATCGTATTTGTCGATCGCCCGCATCGCAGTCAGCCACTGCGTGTCCGATGTAATCCCCAAAACTTGGCGGATGCCCTCGAATAGCTTTCGGTTATTCACCTTGATGACGTACTTGCCCTTGAGCCCCAGCGCTTCCAGCGTGTCCGCCGCGAGCATGCAGATCTCGGCATCGGCCGCGACGTTGTCGGTGCCGACCGTGTCGGCGTCGAACTGGGTGAACTGGCGGAAGCGGCCGGGGCCGGGCTTCTCGTTGCGCCAGACGGGGCCGACGGCATATCGGCGGAAGGGCAGCGGAAGGGTCTGCGTCTTGATGCCTTCGGCAACGAAGCGGGCCAAAGGCGCGGTGAGGTCATAGCGCAGCGACAGCCACTGCTCGTCCTCGTCCTGGAAGGAGAACACGCCTTCGTTGGGCCGGTCCTGGTCGGGCAGGAACTTGCCCAGCGCCTCGGTGTACTCGATGGCCGGCGTTTCCAGCGGCTCGAAGCCGTAGGACTCGTAGACCTGCCGGATCGTCGCCAGCATGTGCGAAAGCTGGCGCACCTCCGCGGCGGGCGTGTCGCGGAAGCCCTTGGGAAGGCGGGCCTCGGGGCGGTTGGCTTTCGGAGCTTTGGCCATTGGGTTGTCTGGCTTTTTCGGCATGACTTCAGGTTGCGCGCGCTTATAGCCCGATCTGCCGCCGAGGCAAAGACGGGGGAGCGGGGGGCGCGGCGTCCGCGCGGTGCGGTAACCATTCGTCCGAACCCTCGGCTCCTCCCTGTCATCCCGGAACGCGCGTAGCGCGTATCCGGGACCCAGGGGCTCCGCGCGAACCGCGCAGGCGTCTGTGCGGCCCCTGGGTCCCCGCTCTCCGCGCTGACGCGCTCCGGCGGGGATGACAGATGGAGGGACGGCGCGGCGCGCGCCGAACATGTTCGCTCGGAATTTAAGGCTGCCTCTCACCCCGGCCCTCTCCCCGCTGGGCGGGGAGAGGGGGAAGAGGGCGCGGCCGCTGGTCGGGATACGCCCGTGTTCCCTCTCCCCATGCAGCGGAGCGGAATGGGGAGAGGGTTAGGGTGAGGGGCGAATCCACGGTACGAACCGGGGAGATCCCTGACAGAATAGACCGGGAACATTCCTGACAGTCCAAGCTCGCTCGACTCATCGGAGGTTCGAGCGATGCC
>RXJK01000135.1 GCA_003963125.1 Hyphomicrobiales bacterium | reverse complement strand
ACAAGCCCGGCCATGACCAAGCGGGTCGAGGGCGCGGGCACCATGGGCGAAGACACGGCGCGCCGCTAGCCGCCTTCGGGGCGGGGAAAGTGGGCGCGGCAGGAGGGGCAGAAATCGGGGAAGCGCAGCTTGGAGGGGAACCCGAGGCGCGCGCGGCAGTTGGGGCAGCGCACGCGACGCTGCACGACTGTCGCCGCCGCGATGAGCACCAGGACCAGCACGAGGGCGCCGCGCCGGGCAATGGCACTCTCTCCCGCGAAAAACACCACCAGCATCGCGCCGAGGATGGCGAGAATGCTCGCGACGTAAAACGTGCTCAGATATTTTTCCCAGGCGTGGAGTTCAGCCACCTGCGAAGGTGTTAATTCGGGGCGCGCGTCCATATCTCTCCTCGTTCAGGCGCCGGCCGCGCGCATGCGGCGCACCGCGAGCACAGGCGAGCCGCTCTTGCCGATGCGGTCGACGGCGCTCGAGAAGGGCTCCTCCGCGACGCACATGTGATGGCCGTTGGCGTGCAGCAGCGTAAAGGCATCGAGCAGGATGCCCACGTGCCCGCGCCAGAAAATCAGATCCCCGCGCTGCAGGTTGTCGAGCGCCGACGTCACGTCGACGGGCAGGCCGAGCTCGTTGCCCTGCATGTCGCTGTCGCGCGGGCACCAGGCGCCGCAGGCGTGCAAGGCGACCTGCACGAGGCCCGAGCAGTCGAGGCCGAGCCGGCTCTTGCCACCCCAAAGGTACGGCACACCGAGAAAGCGCTCGGCCACCTCGACGAAATCGCGCAGCGGCTGGGACACCGGCGCGATGTGGCGCGAGGGAATGTAGGAGCCGTCGTGGAGCCGCGAGAACGACAGGCCTTCCTCGGCGACGGCGATCTCGGCGTTCATCGGGAGGTCAACCAGCGGCGGCGCCTTCACCTCCGGCTCGGGGTAAAGAAAGGTGCCGAGGGCGCGCACGCGATGCGTGGCGTGCAGCACGTGCGGCGAGAGGGCGGACGAGCGGATGTAGCCCACGTAGCCGTCGGACTGGAGCTGGCCCCAGGCCCAGCCGTCGTGATCCTCGAACACCTTCACGATTTCGCCGAACAGGGCTTCCGTCGTCCAGCTCTCGCGCGGATGCGGGCGGCCGCGCAGCGGCGTCGAGGCGTGGATTACGCGGCGCAGCTGGGGCATGACGAAGCGGCCCGCCGTGACGCGGCCGCGCAGGCTTTCGTCCGCGAGATCGGGACGAAACGCGTGTCGACGGGGATCGAGCGGCTGGACTGACACGTCTGCTCCGATGTCTCGACGCCAGCGCGGGCTGCGCGTCCGCCTCCCTCAACCTTTCATGCGCGACCGCAACAGCTCGAATACGGCACGCGCGACTTGCACTTCGCCGCCCTTGGGCCCCAGTGCCTTCGGGGCCGGGCGCCAGGCGAAGAGATCGAAATGTGCGTAGGCGCCGGCTGCCCGCACGAAGCGGCGCAGGAAGAGCGCGGCCGTCACGGCGCCCGCGAAGGGACCGTCGGAGACGTTGTTCATGTCGGCGACGGCGCTGTCGAGATTGGCCTCGTAGCCGGCCCAAAGGGGAAGCCGCCAGACCGGATCGGCGACGCGCAGGCCTGCTGCGGTAATCTCCTCGGCCAGGGCATCGTCGTCGGTGAACATGGCGGGCAGTTCGGGCCCCAGTGCCACGCGGGCCGCGCCCGTCAGTGTCGCGAAGCTCATGACGATCTGCGGTGCCTCCTCGTCGGCGAGGGCAAGGGCATCGGCGAGGACGAGACGGCCCTCGGCGTCGGTGTTGCCGATCTCGACCGTTTTGCCTGCGCGGCTCGTCAGCACGTCGCCCGGGCGGAATGCATTGCCGGAGATGCTGTTCTCGGCGGACGCGACGAGCAGGCGCAGGCGCACGTCGAGGCCCGTCGCCATGATCATGTGGGCAGCAGCGAGGGCCGCTGCCGCGCCGCCCATGTCCTTCTTCATGAGCAGCATCGCGGAGGACGGCTTGATATCGAGGCCGCCGGTATCGAAGGCGATGCCCTTGCCGACCAGCGTGATCGTCGGCGCGCCCTGGCGGCCCCACGTGAGATCGATGAGCCGCGGCGCGCGGGGGCTGGCGCGGCCCACGGAGTGGATCATGGGGAAGTTCTGCGCGAGGAGATCGTCGCCGACGACGCTCGTCACCTCGGCGCCGAAGCGGCGGCCCAGGGCGCGCACTGCGTCCTCGATTTCCTGAGGCCCCATGTCGGAGGCCGGCGTATTGATGAGATCGCGGCCGTTCCAGACGGCGTCGATGATGGCGGTAACGGCCGTCGTATCCGCACCCTTGGGAAGCGCCAAGCGAACCGGTTCATCGCCCGCACCAGCCTTGTAGCGCGTAAACTTGTAGGCGCCGAGGCCCCAGGCCACGGCCGCAAGCTCGGGTGCCGCAACGGTTTCAGCGAGGCGATAGGAGCCCGCAGGCAGCGCGGGGGCGAGGTAGCCCAGCGCCAGCTCCGGCTTGTCCATCGGATCCTTCGGCTTTTCCGCGCCGAGACCGAACACGGCACCGGCCAGCGCCCCACTGGCGTCGGGGATCAGAACCTGCTTGCGCGGCTGGCCCTTGAAGCCTTGCGCCGAAACCCAGGCCTGCTGCGCCGCGGAGAGGCCAGCGCGCTCGGTCCAAGAGGCGTCACGCGCCAGCCAGAGCGGCTTGGCGTCTGCATCGTTCTCGGCAGCGATAAGGCGTGCGGCTGGGGACAAGTCGCTTGCATTCATGAAGGTTCGGCCACATCTGTGCTGTTGTTATCGACGGCTGCGAGCCGTATCGGGCGGCCACCGCCCTGGCAATCACGGGCGCGGCAGATCAGGGGGAAGAGCATGGCCTACACCCTCGTCATCGGCAACAAGAACACGTCGTCCTGGAGCCTTCGGCCCTGGATCGCCATGAAGAGTGCGGGGATCGCCTTCGAGGTGGCCAAGGTCAACCTGCGCGCGGCGGACGCCAAGCAGCAGATCCTGGCGCAGACGCCGTCCGGCAAGGTGCCGGCGCTGAAATGCGATGGCGAAGTGATCTGGGACAGCCTCGCCATCCTCGAATTCCTGGCCGAGACGCATCCGGAGGCGAAACTCTGGCCCCAGGAGCGCATCGCGCGGGCGCGTGCCCGGGCCGTGTCGTGCGAAATGCACGCCGGGTTCCAGGCGCTGCGCCAGGAATGCCCGATGGACTTTCTCGCGCGCGCGCCGCGCGAGGTCTTGTCAGACGCCTGCGCTGCGGATGTGCGCCGGATCGTGGCGCTGTGGGGCGAATGCCGCGCGCGCTTCGGCACGGGCGGGCCGTTCCTGTTCGGCGCCTTCAGTGCCGCGGACGCGATGTACGCGCCGGTCGTCTCGCGCTTTGCCACCTATGTGCCGGATCTCGCGCGCTACGGCGACGACGGCCGTGCCCGCGACTACGTCGCCGCGATGCTCGACCTGCCGGCGATGCAGGACTGGGGCGCCGGCGCCAAGGCGGAACTCGGCGCGAAGGCTTAACGCGCGTTAACGCATTGGGTCTCTTGGGCCCTCCGTGCGCCCTCACATCTTAAGGGATTGTTGAGAGGCGACCCACAATCTGACAGTGAGCCGTAACGAACGATTCGTGCCCACGGCTTCGGTTGGATTGAGGACAAGCCCATGGGTATCGTCACGCTGCGTGCGCTCGCCATCGCGTCCCTGTCGATGCTGGCCGGCGCGTGCTCGCAGGACGGCGTGGCGCTTCCTTCCCTTTCCGCCTTGTCGGGCACTCCCGGCAGCACGGGCGACATCACCACTTCTTCCACGCCCACCAAGGCCGGCGCGGCCATGACGCCGGAGCAGGTGCAGGCGGAACTGAAGAAGGCGACGGAGTACTGGGGCCAGCAATACGCTAACGACCGCTCGAACGTGCAGGCCGCACTCAACTACGCGCGCAACCTGAAAGCATTGGGCGAGAAGCAGCAGGCCTTCAGCGTGCTGCAGGCGACCTACGAGAGCGGCGGCGCCAACAGGGCGGTTGCCAGCGAGCTCGGCCGGCTGGCGCTGGAATTCGACCAGATCTCGCTCGCGACGCGCCTCCTCGAGCAGGCCGACGATCCTGCGCAACCCGACTGGCGCATCGTCTCGGCGCGCGGCACCGTGCTCGCCAAGCAGGGGCAATACAAGGAAGCCATTCCCTTCTACGAGCGCGCCTTGAAGCTCGCGCCGGACAAGCCGTCGATCCTCAACAATCTCGCGCTCGCCTACACGATGGACGGGCAGGCGGACAAAGCGGAGCCGCTGTTGCGCAAGGCCAGCGCGGCGCCGAAGGCCGACGAGCGGGTGAGCAACAACCTCGCGCTGGTGCTGAGCCTGCAAGGCAAGGACGGCAAGGATGCGAAGGAGTGGGAAACCGAGACGGTGGCCGTGGCTGCGCCACAGCCGGCAGCGGAAAAGCCCCTGACCACCGGCGCCAACCGGGTGAAAGCGACTCCTGCCGCAGACAAGCCCGTGAAGAGCGCGTGGAGCGCGGACGTGTTCGTCCAGCAGTAAGCCCAGCTCGCCTACGCTTCTGATCAGGCCGGCAGCCAATAGGCCATGCCGATCGCGGCGAGGAAGAAGCTCATCGCGAACAGCGCGGCGTGCAGGGCGGCACCGTAGAGGTGGCGGGACAGATCCTCGGCGGCGAGGTCGTTCGCGGGAATGGCCCGGGCTTCGCGGATCAGGACGAGCGTCGCCAGCAGCGCGATGATGCCGCCCGCCTGCAGGGCACGTGGCGCGTCCTCGGCGAAGGCGAGCAGCATGAGGGCGCCGCCCAGCAGGAACGGCGCGCAGACGCGGGTGGCCGGCAACTGGGCGAAACGTTCCAGACGCTCGTACAACGGGGGCACTCCGACAAACGCGATCGACGCAGAATGCCCGAGGCCGGTTTCCGGTGCGTTAAGGCTCGCCCATGATCTCGGCCAGCGCCATGAAGCTCGGGATCGAGAGGATCAGCGCCGTGACCAGCCAGATCAGCAGCGAGGCGATCGAGCTTTCCTTCAGCCCCCGGATGCGCTCGTAGATGGCTGCGGGAATGCCGGCGACGCCCAGCGTGAACAGCCACAGCACCGCGCCCGTGAGGTAGAACGTGACCTCCTGGCCGCGCAGGAACAGGGCACTGGCCGCACGCGGCACGTAGTAGAGCACGGAATCGAACAGCGGCGAGAAATAGAGCCCGTTCGGCATCGCGGCGATCGCCACGAGCGCCAGGAGGAGGGCGCGGACCGGCGAGGCACGACGGTGCCCGGTGCGAGGTTCGGCTAATGCCATAGCGGCCTCAGGCGCGGGATGGAGAGGGCATACACGGACACCAGCAGCAGGACGAACATCCAGAACACCGCGAACACCCAGATGCCGAAGCGCGGGACGGCCCGCGGGGTGATGCCGGAGGCGAAAGCCAGCATCGGGTTCGTGACAGCGCACAGGATGCGGCCGGGGAGGCTCGACAGCTCCCAGCCGAAGGCGATGGCGACGAGCCCGCGGAAAATCAGGAGATAGATCAGCCCGGCCAGCACGAGGCTCGGCCCATGCAGATACCAAAACGCGGAAAAACTGGCGCCGGGGCTCATCTTGGGTGTGTCATCCTAAGCGCGGCTCGGAGCTTCGGGACTGATCTTGTGGGGCAAAGTTTCGGCAGTTGCAAGGCCAGGGGAGAGACGGCCCGAGCGGCTTTCGGCAAGCGCCTGCGCCGCGCTATAAGCACCCTGTCCGCAGTGCATCGAGGGGCTCGCCCGCATGCTCGTCCGCCGCCGTCTTCCCCAGGCCGTCTGTGCCGTTGCGCTGAGCGCCGTCGTCGCGGGGATGCTCGCGCTGGGCTTCGCGCTTCCGGCGCACGCGGAAGGCGACTGGCAGACGGTGAAGACCGAAGACAAGGCGATCGAGACGGAGCTGCCGGCGCCGCCGAAGTACGAAGCCGTCCAGCTGCTCTCGGGCCAGGGCTTTCCCTACATCATGCACCAGTACGTGGCCGAGGCGGACGTCCGCGTGTTCCAGGTGCAGACGGCGGTCTATCCCAAGGACGTCTACATCACGCCGCAAGTGAACATCCAGGGTGGGCTCGATGCCGCCGCCAAGAGCCTCGAAGGCGGCAAGTGGGCGAACGTCAACTGGACGCGCCACCAGGGCCTCGTCGCGGCCGACGCCGTGGGCTCGCGCGCGGGGCAGGAGATCCGCATGTTCAGCCTGCTCAAAGGCATGCGGCTCGTCACGCTCACCTACGTCGGACCGCCGGAGACGGCGCGCTCGGAGCCGGTGGAGCGGTTCATCAAGAGCCTGAAGGTGCAGTAGGGGGCGGGGGGACGAAGCGGATCGCGCGCAAGCCGCGCATGCGGGAGTCGAGCCGCATGCGCCCGCGAACTTGGCTCACGGCAGGCGGCTTGACTCTATTTTAAAAGCGGAAGGGGTGCGCTCGTCCGCTCAGGGCGAACTGCGGACCTGATCGGCGATAACGACGTCGACGAAAGCCATCGATCACGATGCAGTCGGGTCGGCTAGTCTTGCGTCCGTGCAAATTTTGCCAAAGTCGCCCTAACCACGAGATGATGGAAAGGTCTGATGAGGCTAAGATAGGTGTATCCGAACGCGTTGTGGCAACGCACGATAGTCGTCGCAATGAGCTGCGCACCGGTCGGAGGATAGCGGCGAAGCAACGACAGTCGGAAGTCCAGGTGTTTATCGTCCGCACCCAGCACAATCTCGTCATCGCTTTCCGATTGCACAGGGAAGAAGTCAACCCGTTCACTGCTTGGTCTGGACGCTCGGACCTCGGCGCTGGTCTTCACACCAAAAGGCGTCACCAAGGCGTCTCGCGCCGCCGTCAGCGCTTTCACCCATGCGGGCTGATCGCCGACAGTCTGGGCCGCCAGCGCGCGCATGCTGTACAGTTTTGGTGAACTCAAACAAATGCCGTAGCTGTCGAGCAGGCTGGCATTAGTGTACCAGCCAGCAACGACGCTTTCCGGTGGCGGCGTCACACGGTGCACAGCCTTGCCATTCATCTCCATACCGAACTCTCCCAGCTTTGGTCCGCTTATCCGACGTCGATGACTGCAGTGCAGAGTTCAACGTTCGAATTGCGTAGCCGCTGACATCAGCGCTCCAATGGCTGCGCGCAGCTGCTTCTGCTTCGGCCCCAAAAAGTCGCCGCACCCGGTCCCAGAGCAGACGCGCCGACAACGGGGTATCGAACGCGTAGCCCAATGCCCCTCGAGCTTCGACGCCGAGACGGCCGTGTCCGTAGTCTCTGGGCACGGCACTCACCCCACGGGCGGCGTAGCAAAGGTGTCGGCGTGGCCGACGATGCAGCCGGTGCGGGCTTCGGCGCGCCACGACTCGAGATCCGCGGCCGGGACCATGCCAGTTTCGGCGACGGCATTGGCGAAGCCGGCGGCGAGGTCATCGATCAGGGCTTCGTCCTCGGGGCCGAGGCGCCACGCGCTGTCGCCTTCCGTCACGGTGTAGCCAGACGCCGCGAAGCCTTCGCTGAGGAGATCGGGGGCGCTCGGTCCGACGGAAGCGCCGAAGCCCTTGTCGCGGGCCTGATGCGCGTGGAAGGCGGCGAGCATCGCGGCATCGGCCGGATGCTCGGGCGTCCAACGCTGGTCGCCGTCGTAGGTCAGCACCGTGTAGAAGGCGGACTTGCGCTTGGAGACGCCAGCGATGAGCTTCGCCAGGAAATCGGCCGAGACGAGATCGAACAAAGCGGACGCGGTGACGAGATTGGCGCCGGGCGCGAGCACGTCGTCGAGTTCGACCGAGAGATCGGCCTGCCGGAAGCTCACCGTGATGCGGCGCGCGCCCTTGAACAGCACGAGTGCGCCGTCCTTCTCGGCCGAGCCCTCGGCCCAGGCGGTGAGGCACTCGCGGGCTGCGGCAAGAAGCTTCGCGTCATAGTCGACGAGGGTCCAGAACTGCTCAGGGCCCAGCAATGGTGCCGTCGCGCGCAAGTTCGAGCCCGTGCCGCAGCCGAGATCGATGACCGTGATCGGGCGCCAGCCTTCGAAATAGCTCGTCACCGCGTGGGCGAGCTTGGCGTTGCGGGAGCGGTGGTCGGCGGGCTCGCGCAGGGCCAGCCATTCGGCGCTGAAACTCATGGGGCCTCCCTCGTCGTGTTCTTCACGGCCTCGGCGATTGTGCGGGCCGTGTCTTGCCAGCGCCAGAGGCCTTGCGCCGCACTCCATGCGGCGTCGCTCATGCGGCGGCGCAAATCGGCATCGGTGGCGGCTTTTTCGATCGCCGCTGCCAACGCGGCGACATCGCCCGGGGCCACCTTCAAGGCCGCGGCGTCGGGCACGGTGTCGGCGGCGGCGCCGCCCGTCGTACACACGATCGGCAGGCCGCGGGCAAGGGCCTCGGTCAGGACCATGCCGAAGCCTTCATAGAGCGAGGCCAGCACAAAAAGATCAGCGTGTTGATAGAGCGAGTCGAGATCGGAGCGCGGCAGTGCGCCCAGCAGGCGGATGCGATGGGCGAGGCCCGTCTCGGCGATGACACGATCGAGAGCTGCGTTGGCCTCCTCGCTCAAGGTGCGGGCGCCGGCGATGGTGAGGCGCCAGTCGATGCTCGTGACGCGGGCGAGCGCGCGCACCAAGATGTCGTAGGCCTTGCGCGGGACGATTGAGCCGACGGAGATAATATTGAGCGGACCTTGCGAGCCCGCGGCGCGCTGGGCCGGGTCAGTGCCGGGGGAGGCTTGGGTAATTGCCGCGGGCGCGACGCCGAAATCGTCGATGAGGGTTTTCGCGGTTGCCGGGCTGACGGCGATGACGCGGCGCGCGAACGTCAGCGCCATCTTCTCCGTCATGTGGAAGGTGTGCTGCTGCTCGTGGGTGAGCCCCGTCTCGAGGTAGAGCGCGTGATGCACGAGCGCGATAATGGGCTGGGCGATGCGGGCGACGAACTCGGCCGGCATGGCGCCGAAGGCGAGGCCGTCGATCAGCAGCGGCATGTCCGGCGGCAGGGATTTCAGGATGCGCTCGCTTTCGGCCAGCGTCTCGGGGCTCGGAAACGGATAGCCGGCAGGAAGCGCGACGTGGCGCGCGGCGACGCCGTACTTCGGCAGCAGCTCGAGGACGCGGCGGTCGTAGGTGTAGCCGCCAGTCGGAAGGTTGATGTCGCCTGGGATGACGAAGCCGAGCTCAGTCATGGCGCGGTGCTCGGCGTGCGCGCGAGGTGTTTCGCCTGCGCGCGGCAAGGCCCCGGACTGGCGCTGCGCGCCATCCGGGGACGCAAAAGGGGGGGCTGCGGTCATCGCTGCGTCCGCCATGCAAGCAATAGGCACCATCCTCTTTGCATTCCCGGAAATCGCGCGCGAGCGCGATTGTCCGGGATCTTGCCGGGATGAACTCAGCTTTGGCCAGAAGCGAAAGAGCGGCCGTTTCAACCAGCATCGACGCCGCGAACACGCTCCCCCTTGTCATCCCGGAATGCGCGTCAGCGCATATCCGGGACCCAGGCCAACGCGCGCCGACCGCCGCCCCTGGGTCCCGGCTCTCCGCGCTTGCGCGCTGCGGCCGGGATGACAGGCGAGGGTTTGCGCGCAGAGGTCCGCGACGCGGGAAACGCGCGCGGCGAGTCGTAGCGGTGGTGTGGGAGAGCGGCGCACGGCGAGACACTGCGCGGACAGGGCGCGTGCAACGGCTCGGCGATGGTGCAGTGGCGGGCATGCGCGCGTTGCGGCTCAGACCGGGCCTTCGAACCAGGCGCGGGCGAGATCGGTTTCGGACAGCGTGACGCGGATCTTGGCGAGGCCCTTGCCGTCTTCCCCCAGCGCGCCCTCTTTCGCGGCCTTGGCAACGGCGTCGAAGACGTGGCGGCACAGGAACTCGGTGGTCGTCAGCTTGCCTTTGAACTGCGCCAGCTCGTCGAGGTTCTTATAGGCGAGCGGCTTCAGCGTCTTGTTCAAGACGTCGAGCGCCGCGCCGATGTCGACGACCACGTTCTGCTTCGTCAACTGCTCGCGGAAGAAGGCGACGTCCACAACGAAGGTAGCGCCGTGCATGTTCTGCGCGGGGCCGAAGAAGGGATCGGGCAGGCTGTGGGCGATCATGATGCGGTCGCGCACTTCGACGGCGTACATCTCGGGTTCTCCAGAATTCTTGCAGGGCTCAAGGGGACGGGTAGCGGATCACGGGGGCGAGGTCCTCGCTCGATGCCAGGACGCGCGGCAACTCCTCGGGTGCCGCCTCGAACGGGATCTCCTCGCTCACAAGCTGGTCGAAAGCGGCGTCGGCGAGGAGGCCGAGGGCTGCGACACGGCGGCGCGGATAATCCCAGCGCGGGCGGCGGGACGGTGAGATCTGCCCCACCTGCGAGGAGATCAGCTTCAGGCGGCCGCTGTGGAAGGTGTCGCCCAGGTCGACCGTCACAGGCCGGTCCCCGTACCAGCTCATCTCGACGACTGTGCCTTCGAGGCCGGCGCTGCGAATGGCCGTGTTGAGGCCTTGCGAGGAGGCGGAGGCGTGGAACACGACATCGGCGTCGCGGGGGACGTTGTCGGGCGTCGCGAAGTGCGCGCCGAAGGTTTCAGCCAAGGGCCGGCGGGCCTCGTTCACGTCAACGGAGGTCACGTGCGCGCCCGGGAGCCGGGCGGTCAGCGCGGCGACGAGCAGGCCGACGATGCCGGCGCCCACCACCACGATGCGGTCTCCCGGGCCGGCGCCGCTGTCCCACACCGCGTTGAGCGCGGTTTCCATATTGGCCGTGAGGGTGGCGCGGCGGGCCGGGATCTCCGGCGGGATGACTGCCAATTCGCCGGCCGGGACGTCGAACACCTCCTGGTGCGGATGAAGGCAGAAGACGTTGCGGCCCAGGAGCTGAGCAGGCCCCTCCTCGACGACGCCCGTCGCGCAGTAACCGTATTTGACCGGAAAGGGGAAATCGCCCTCCTGGTTGGGGCCCCGCATCCGCTGCCACTCGCTGGCGGCGACTGCGCCCGTGTGGATAAGGCGCTCCGTACCGCGGCTGACGCCAGAAAACAGCGCCCGCACACGGGCATAGCCGGTCGGCAAGGGTCCGAGTCGGGCGGCGCGCAGCTCCACCTTGCCCTTCGCCGCGTACCAAATCGCACGTGCGACCTGGATCCTGCCCGTCGACCGGCGCGTGTTCATGTTGCGTACACCCGCATTGCTGTCCTAATGGCGCCCGCCGAAGCTGGCACTGCCTCTCCCACTCCAGGCCACCCCAGAAAACCTATGACCGACAGTCTGAACGCACCCCGTACGCTCGACACTGCGGCCTCGCCAGCGGCGCTGAGCCTTACGACACCCACGGGCCTGCAGTCCATCGCGGAACTGGCGCGGCGACGGCGGCTCGTGATCGTGCTCAACGTAGTGACGTACGTGGCCATGCTGGCCGTGGCGGCCCGCATCCTGGGCGCCGGGGGATGGACGCTCGTCGACGGCATCCTGTTCGCGGCCTTCGCGGCAGGCACGCCCTGGACCGTGCTCGGCTTCTGGAACTCCCTGATCGGCCTGTGGCTTCTGCACTTCGCGAAGGATCCGCTGCAGCAGGTCGCGCCCTATGCCGCCGCCGGCGACACGGCAACGCCGCTCAGCATCAAAACTGCCATCTTCATGACCGTGCGCAACGAAGACCCGGCGCGCGCCATCCTCCGCCTCAAGACCGTAAAGGCCAGCGTCGATGCGACGGGCGAGGGCCGCGCCTTCAGCTACTTCGTGCTCAGCGACACCAACCGGCCGGAGGTTGCCGCCGCGGAAGAGGCCGCCGTCGCCGCCTGGAAGGCCGCGGACCCCGATGGCGAGCGCATCGTCTATCGGCGGCGCACGGACAACAAAGGCTACAAGGCCGGCAACGTGCGCGACTTCTGCGAGCGCTGGGGCGCGGACTTTACGCTGATGCTCCCGCTCGATGCGGACAGCCTGATGCAGGGCAGCCAGATCGTGCGGCTCGTGAGCATGATGCAGGCGCATCCGAAGATCGGCATCCTGCAGAGCCTCGTCGTCGGCATGCCGTCACAGAGCGCGTTCGCGCGCATCTTCCAGTTCGGCATGCGGCACGGCATGCGGTCCTACACGATGGGGCAGGCGTGGTGGGTCGGCGACTGCGGTCCGTTCTGGGGCCACAACGCGCTCGTGCGCATCAAGCCGTTCGTCGAAGAGTGCGAGCTGCCGATGCTGCCGGGCAAGCCGCCGCTCGGCGGACACGTGCTGTCGCACGACCAGGTGGAAGCCACCCTGATGCGCCGCGCAGGCTACGAAGTGCGCGTGCTGCCGGAAGAGCGCGGGAGCTGGGAAGAGAACCCGCCGACCATGCTCGACTTCGCGCAGCGCGACGTGCGCTGGTGCCAGGGCAACATGCAATACACCAAGCTGCTCGACCTGCCGGGGCTCTATCCTATGAGCCGCTTCCAGCTGATCTGGGCGATCCTGATGTTCGTCGGCATCCCCGCATGGACGCTGATGATCGCGCTTTTGCCGGTCGCGGCGTGGCAGGCGAAGGCCGTGCCCGATTTCCCCGGCACGCTCGCCATCGCGCTCTATGTGATCTTCTTCACGATGTACCTGATGCCGAAGATCGCGGGCCTGATCGACGCGGTGATGACCAAAGGCGGCGTCGCGCGCTACGGCGGCCTCGTTCGGTTCGTGCTGAGCGCGGCGATCGAACTCGTGTTCTCGTTCCTGCAGGGCGCTGTCTCGACCATCCGCACGTCGATCTTCATGATCGGGCTTGCGTTCGGAAAGTCCGTCACGTGGGGCGGGCAATCGCGGGATGCGCAGCGCCTTTCGTGGGAGGATGCGGCGCGCAACCTGTGGCCGCAGACGCTGTTCGGCGTCGTCGTGTGCGGGCTGCTGCTGCTGATCGCGCCGGCTGCCTTCTATTGGAGCCTGCCGCTGACGGCGGGCTACCTGCTCGCCATTCCGTTCGCGGTGGTGACGGCGAGCCCCGCGCTCGGCCGCTTCATGGTGTGGGCGGGCCTGTGCGGCATCCCCGAGGACTTCGAGACGCCGGCTGAGGTGCGCAAGGTGCTGGGCTGAGGCGAGGATCGCATCATCATGAGCCTGCTGCCCGTCGTCGCCGCGCTGCGCAAGGATCCGAAGTTCGCCACGCTCGGGCGTTCGCTCGACGTGTATTATGGTGATGCGCCGCGCGACGCGCTGATGGACAGGCTTTATGGGCGCTTCGTGAAGCCGGGGGATCTCGCGTTCGACATCGGCAGCCACGTGGGCGACCGCATCGGCTCGTTCCGTCGGCTGGGCGCCCGCGTGTTGGCGCTGGAGCCGCAGCCGTTGTGCGCCGAGGTCATCCGCCGGATCTATGCCGGCGACGATGAGGTTACGCTGCTCGAAGCCGCGTGCGGCAGCATCGAGGGGACGATTGCGCTGTCGATCAATTCGGCGAACCCGACTGTCTCCACGGCCTCGCGGGAGTTCGTGGCCGCGGCGGACGGCGCGGGCGGCTGGGAAGGACAGCGCTGGGACCAGGAGATCCACGTGCCGTGCACGACGCTCGACCGGCTCGTTGCGCAGTACGGCACGCCGGCGTTCGCCAAGATCGACGTCGAAGGCTTCGAGGATACGGTGCTCGCGGGGCTCAACCGGCCGCTGCCGATGCTCTCCTTCGAGTTCACGACGATCCAGCGTGACGTGGCGCAGCGCTGTCTCGACCGGCTGGCGGCGCTCGGCGCCTACGGCTTCGATATCGCGCTCGGCGAGAGCCAGGCGCTCTCCTTCGGGCGCTGGGTGGGGCGTGACGAGATGGCCGCGCACATCCTGAGCCTGCCGCATGCCGCCAACTCCGGCGACGTCTATTGCCGGCTGGAGGGGTAGAGATGGCTGGGACGTCTGCTGCGCGCGCGGAGAGCCTGTCGTGTCACCCTCGGGCTTGTCCCGAGGGTCCAGAGATCAGCGGATGCGCGGTTGGAGGCTTGTCTCATCGTGATCAGCGAGATGCGGGCTGGATGCTCGGAACAAGTCCGAGCATGACAAGGGGGAGTGTGTCGTGCGCCTTCGCGGTCGGAACGCACAGCAGGGGGCTACGCGCGGAAGAGGCGGCGATGTCGACTGCGTGTGAGCAGGGCCCGCCTTGTCACCCTCGGGCTTGTCCCGAGGGTCCAGAGATCAGCGGATGCGCGGTTGGAGGCTTGTCTCATCGTGATCAGCGAGACGCGGGCTGGATGCTCGGAACAAGTCCGAGCATGACAGAGGAGAGTGGCGCGCGCGCTCCCTCTCCCCGCTTGCGGGGAGAGGGGCGGGGTGAGGGGCAGCCCCGCGTGGGTCGTTCAGGATTTGGACGACTCGAGATTTCGAGAGATATAGCCGGATTTCTCAATTCGGCCTGCATT
>RXJK01000323.1 GCA_003963125.1 Hyphomicrobiales bacterium | reverse complement strand
TCCAGTTCGCGCTGCCGGTGCTGCGGCTCGCCAAGCGGGTCTCCTTCATCGCCGTCGAGGGTCACATCTCGGCGGGGCCTTCGATTCGGGATGCCATCGCGCACCTTGAAGCCAACGGCATTCGCGCGACGGAGAAGACGGTGGCGCCGCGCCGCGGCCCCGGCGAAGCCATCCTCGCGGAGGCCACGGCCATCGGTGCGGACCTGCTGATCAAGGGCGCCTATACGCAGAGCCGGTTGCGGCAGATGATTTTCGGCGGGGCGACGAGCCACATTCTCTCCACCGCCGAGATCCCGGTGCTGTTCGCCCACTAGAGATCTCTTCGCCGCCCCCCTTCAGTCGTTCCTCTTTGTCACCCCGGCACGCGTTGCCGGGGTCCACTTCCCCTCTTGCTCCAACGCCCGCGGATAGGTGGATCCCGGTGACGAGCACCGGGATGACAGGGGGTGGCTGTATCGAGGGTGGAGTGGCCCGGTTCCTCGTGCGCCTCAGGTGATGCGCTCTTCGCGCAAAGCGCGCACGACCCAGAAGGTCGCCATGCCGGCAGCGGCCGCGCTGATCGCCAGGATGAACGAGGCGATGTAGCTGCCGGTCAGCGTATAGAGCAGGCCAGAAGCCCACGAGCCGATGCCGGCGCCGAGCCCCATGGCGAGGGACAGCGTGCCGAAGATGGTGCCGACGCCGCCGCCGGGGAAAAGCTGCGTGACCATGGCCACGATGATGGGCCCACGGGCGCCCTGCATCAGCCCGAAGAACAGCACGAAGCCGTAGACGAGCACCAGCGAGGGCCAGCGCGTCACGCCGATCAGCAGCACGATGCCGAGGATGGTCGAGAGATAGGTGATGGTCGCCGTCTGGCGGCGGCCGAAGACGTCGGAGAGCCAACCGACGCTGACGATGCCGGCGAAAGAGAGCATGCCGGTCATGCCGAAGGCGCTGGCGGCCAAGAGCGGGTCGATACCGCGCTCCACCATGTAGGCGACCGTGTGCGGCAGCACGCTGTAGGCGGCGATCGACGTGAAGAGATAGGCCGTGAAAAGGCCCCAGAAGGCGCTGGTGCGTACGGCGGTGGTCACCGTCCAGGGGCCGATGCCCGCGGTGGTGCCGGCCTTGAGACCGCGCCAGGCGGAGGAGCCGCGCGTCATGCGCTCCAGCGGCAGCAGCATGACGAGCGGCAGGATCAGCACCACGCCGGCGCCCAGCACCTGGTGCGTCGTGCGCCAGTCGTAACGCGCGAGGAGAAGCTGCGTCAGGGGCGGCAGCACCAGCATGCCGGCGCCGACGGCCGCGTAGGGCAGCGACATGATCCAGCCGATGCGCCGCGTGAACCAGCGGCTGATGAGGCCGGACGCGATGATCATGCCGAGGGAGGCAGCACCCAGCCCGCCCATGAAGCCGACCGTGAAGCAGTACTGCCAGAGCGTCGTCGAGAAGCCCGCGAGCAGGTAGCCGCCGCCCAGGCACAGCAGGCCGAAGCCATAGGTGATGCGCGCGCCGAACCTGTCGATGAGCTGGCCGGCGAAGGGGGCGGAGAGCCCGTAGGCCAGCATGTAGACCGAGTAGGTGAGCGTGATCTCGGCGCGGCTGACGCCCAGCCCGTTCTGCACGGGCAGCAGGAACACGGCGAACGTCTCCGTGACGCCGCGGCCGATGAGGTTCATCGCGAAGGTCAGCGCGACGAGCGTGACGAGGAAAGCCTGCGAGGGCTCTTCGCTGGAGGCGGTGCGGTCGGCCGTTGCCTGCGCCACGTGGCGGTTTCCGTCTTCGCTGGACCTAGATACGGCGGAACTTCGCCATCGCCTGGCTGAATGTCAGCCCCTTCTTGAGTTCTTCGGCGGCCGCATCGTCGTCCTTCTGGTAGCCGAGTGCCAGTTCCGCCACACGGGCCGCGTCCTCCGCCGGCACGCAGACGACGCCTGAGCCGTCTGCGACGATGATATCGCCGGCCCTGATGCGCACGCCGGCGCAGGCGATGGGCTCGTTGATGCCGGTGATGGCGAGCCGCGTGCGCCCGGTCAGCGGCGTCATGTGACGCGTAAAGACGGGGAAGCGGTGCTCGAGCATCTCCTCCTTGTCGCGCACGCCGCCGTCGACGACGAGGCCGCCGACGCCCTTGAGCTTGGCCGCGAGTGTGGCGAGCCCGCCGAAGGTGGAGACGGCGCGGCCGCCGGTGTCGATGACGATGATATCGCCTGGGTTCGCCGCGTCGATCATGGCGCCGACGCGGAAATCGGCGGAGGTGAAGTCGCCGCGCTCGCCCGCGATCTGGCGGACGGTGACGGCGCGGCCAACGGCGCGCGTGCCCGGCACGACCTGGGTGAGCCCCTTCAGCACGCCCTCGAAGGCGACGTCGTCGAGGGCGTTGGCGAGTGTCGGGGTGGCGAGCGTCTTGAACAGGGCGAGGGTCGCGTCATCGACTGCAGGAGCGGCTGTCGTCATCGTCTCGTCGTCTCCATCCCTCGGCGCACATCGTGCGCCTTTTGTTGTTTCACTCGTTGGCCGCGCGGCGGGGTTCGGGCCCGCGGGCCTTGATCCATGTCTGCACTTTGCGCGGAATGCGGCCGTCGATCAGGATCAGCGCC
>RXJK01000394.1:2435-2637 GCA_003963125.1 Hyphomicrobiales bacterium | reverse complement strand
TGCATCGCTTCGCGTGCCATGCGCGCCTTCTTGAACACGTCGGGCAGCAGCCACGCCTCGATGATGGATTCGAGCTGCTGGGCGCTGCGCGCCTTCGGGCTCGGCACGTCTGAGAGCGGCGAGCGCAGCGCCTGCGCACCGAACAGGCCCGACATGAAGACGAGGCTGTCGACGCCGATGGCGAGGATCAGCGACAGGTAGG
>RXJK01000394.1:0-2385 GCA_003963125.1 Hyphomicrobiales bacterium | reverse complement strand
TGCCGTCGAGGAAGGCGTTCCACGTGACGACGAAGCGATGCGCCTTGTCGTCCCGGTTCATGTCGATGCCGGAGAGCCGCGCGCCGACCTCGGCGGAATCCTTGCTGACGAGCCCGGAGTCCTGCAGGCAGCGCCGGCCAAACCCGAGCAATGCGTCCGTCGTCGTCAGCTTGGCGAGCTTGTCACCGCCGGCGCAGTTGTTCTGGAAGGCGACGAGCCCGGCGTTGAGCGCGAACACACGCCCCGCCGCTTCCGCCGCTTGCTTCGGATCGCAGTCGATGCCGCGCACGCGCTCCTTCGTGACCTGCGTGCTCGTCATGGCGTTGAGGAGGTTCGTGCACTGCATCTGCAGGCCCGACAGATGCTCGGTCGTCGGCTGCTGGCGGAATGTCGCCCGCGCCTTCTCGAACGCCGGCAGCACGCGGGCGGGATCGAGCTTCAGCCCGTCCTCGTCGGTGTCGGTCTGCTGGGCGGCGCGGATGCGCTGCTCGGCAGTCTCGGCTTCACCCTTCATCTTGGCGAGGTCGCCGTCGATGGTCGACAGCTCCCGTTCGATCTGCGCGATGCGCGTCTCGAGCGTCGTCAGACGCTTCTTGGCGTCGTTGGTGCGCTCCTGCTTGATCTTGAACTGGTCCTGCAGCGTGCCGAGTTCGCCCATGCGTTGGCGATAGATCTGGCCGCGCCCCTGCTTGAGCGTGCCTTCGACGCCGCGCTCCTCGGCCATCGCCTCGACGCGCTTGCCGTCGATCTCGCGCGCCTTCGCATCGAGTTCGCCCTGGTGCTGCGCGTAGTCCGCCGCGAGCCCTGGCCGCTCTCCCTTGAGACGCGCGAGTTCTTCCGTCAGCGAGATCTTCTTGTTGGAGAGCCCGGCCTGGCCGCTCTGCGCCGTCGTGATGCGTTCCTGCTGCTGCGCAATGGCGCGGCGGCGGTCCTCGATCTTCTGCACGAAGAAGCGCTCGATCTCACCCTGCGCGCCCTGGGCCGACTGGGCCAGCGCGGTGAGCTGCTTGTCGTAGGCCTTCCAGCCTTCGGTATCGAACAGATGCTCGGCTTCCTCGAGCTGCCGCTTCTGCGTCAGCGCGCCGATGTCGGCGATGACGCCGCCGATCTGGTTGGTGGTGCGGATCTCGGCCGCACGCGCGCGCGCATCCTGCGGGAAGATCGCGTTGAAATGGCTGTCGAAGGAGAAGAATACGCTGGCCGACATGGCCGCGAGAAACATCACCCACAGCACGGCATTCTTCACCATCAGGCGGATGCTCTGCATGTAGGGCATCGCGAGGTCGCCGCCGCGCATGGCGCCGAACACGATCATGCCGAGCGCGACGATGCCGATCAGGTAGTAGACGGAAACGTTGGCGACCCGCGCCCAATCCGCCGTCACGCCGGCAAACGAGCTGATGCGCACGGCGTTCGTCGCCGTCAGCAGCCAGTAGAACACGAGGCCCGTCAGCATCAGGCCGAGGAACGCGCCGATCATCGCATCGAGGCGGCGCACGGAAGCCCGCCCCGGCGCAGCGCTCTGCGTGTTCATGCCGGTGGCGAAGCTCTCGCCGATCAGCCACGCGACGATCAGCATCACGCCCTGGATGCCGAAGGCGATGGCGACGGAGAGCAGCGGCGCATTGGTGAAATTGCGCAGGCCGTCGAACGTCGTGTAGGCGGAGGCGACCGACAGCGCGATGCCGGTGGAGGCCAGCAGCGTCAGCTGCCAGTTGTCCGTGAAGGCCTTGATCAGCGCGGCGCGGATGGCCGTCGTGCTGCTTTTCGAGAGCAGCAGCAGAACCGAGACGATGGCGAGGATGAGAATGTAATGCTGGGTGGCGTAGGCGATGACGCTATCGAGCGCAGCCTTGACGTCGAAACCTTCCATTCAGAACTCCCGACCCTTCGCTCACGCTCACGGCGCGTCGCGCGCTTGCACGAAGCATTGCAAATTTTTGCAGGCATCATTGCGGCGGCTTGCGGGCCTTTTGTTGCCCCCTGAGCATATCCACCGCATCGCATATGGGAAACGCAGGTGCGCTCGGCAATCCGTTGGCAGGCGGAGTTCGAGAGGGCGGCGCGCGCTAGATGCGCTCGAACAGCGCCGCGACGCCGAGCCCGCCGGCGGCCCCTTGCGTGACGGCGCCGAACACGGGCGCATGGGCGCTTTTGCTGCGCACGAGATCCGAGAAGAGCCGCACGAGGCTCACGGCACCCGAAGCGCCGAGCGGATAGCCCCGCACGACCGCGCCGCCCGCCGGATTGACCGCGTCCTCCGGCAGCCCGAGCGCCGCGGCAAGTGCAATGGCCTGTGCCGCGGACGCTTCCGACGTCTCGATGATCTGCGGTATGGGCTTCGCCGAGCCATTGGGCTTCAAGGCCTTTTCCAGCGCGGCGATG
>RXJK01000353.1:1530-2639 GCA_003963125.1 Hyphomicrobiales bacterium | reverse complement strand
GACGAGCGTGCGGCGCTGACGGAAAAGCTCGAACGGCTGCGTGGCGGACCCGGCTTCACCGGCAAGGCGCCGGGCGGGCCGAGCCGCTGGAGCACCGAGCGCAGCGGACAATGGGAACCGGTGAAGCCCGAACTTGTCGTCGAAGTGCGCTTCGACCACGTCACCGGCGAGCGCTTCCGGCACGGAACGAAGCTCTTACGCTGGCGGCCAGACAAGGCACCCCTCCAATGCTCTTTCGAGCAGATCGGGTGACTGGCGGAACCGCAAGTTCCCAAGAAGAACCTTCAATCATGCCTTGAACGCGAACAAGGCCGCGTCTGTATCCTTCTTGCCGGCGATCGAAGTCGATACGAGTTCGGACGCGATCTGCGAAAAGACGATGCCGTTGCCGCCATAGCCCATCACCGCATGGACGCGTGGGCGCCCTGGCAATGAGCCGATGATCGGAAGGCCGGTGATCGTCGAGCCGAAAGAGCCGCTCCAGGCGAATTCGATGGTCGTGTCGAGCTTTGGAAAAACCCGTCCCAGCTTCTTCGCCAGGACGATCGCCTTCTTCGATGTCAGGGCATTTCGCCTTTGCTCGTCGGTGAAGTCTTCGTCCTCGCCGCCGCAGATCACCCGACCGTCAGCTGTAGCGCGAATATAAAGATACGGATCGGACGCCTCCCAGATCATGGCGGCGCGCGGCCAGATTTTCCTGGGTTGAGGAGGCGTCGCGATCGCCCAGGTCGAGATGATGCTATGGCCCCGCGCAGGCACCGCATCCAGGAGCTCGTAACCTGTCGTCAGGACGAGATGGCGCGCACGGATCGTCGGGCCTTGCCCTGTCGCGACCGTCACGCCCGAGCGATCGTCTTCAATCGCGATCGCCTCCGCTGGAACATAGCAACGAGCCTTGCGCTTCAAAGCCTGGAGGAACAATCCAGACGTCAGCTTTCTCGGATCGAGCGCCAGATTGTCGTGGCTGAGAATGGCGCCGGCCCGATCGATCCCGAACTCGGTCCGCAGCATTTCGCGCGTCAGGTAGGATGCGCCGATCCCGGCATGCCGGCGCGCCTCGGCCTCCCCGCGCAGATCCGACGCGCCAAGCATGGTGCCTGCCAGATAAA
>RXJK01000353.1:252-1480 GCA_003963125.1 Hyphomicrobiales bacterium | reverse complement strand
TGCTCGCCGCTCGGCACCGAATGTCGAGTTCTGCGATCCTGCCTCGCAGACCCAAGAGCGCGAGACGCGAACGCCGCCACGCCTGCTCAGCGGCCCCGACACCGATCATACTGGACAGCGTCGTCAGCGGCAGGTCGATTTCGAATTGCACCAAGGCTGTCGTCGCTGCGGTCGAGCCTTTCAGCGGTCCACGCCGATCGATGCAGACCACGGCCAGTCCATCCCTCGTCAGCGCCTCGGCCGCCATCGCGCCGCTTATGCCCATGCCGACGATCAGCACATCCGTCTTGATGTCCCGAGTAAGCCGGCCCGCAGGCACCGACGGCGAACGATAGGCGGACCAGACAGGTGTCCCGCTTCTGAGATCCAGCTTGCGTGGCATGAAAACTCCCCGTTGCCACCATAAGCCCGCCCAACCCTTGCCGGTTCCATTCGAGAGCTGTGGCACGGGGGGCAACACACGGGAACATCCTATCGCCTCGACTGTTTCCTCATGAGCACAAGCGCCAATCAAACAATTGGAGAGCGAGATGGAACCGCGCAACAAACAAACCGCTCACGAAGACCAAGCCGAGGCTCCCACCATCGAGCAGCAGGACTGGGATGAAATGGAAGGCACGAAGGTCCGCCCGGACATTGCGGCGGTGGAGGGCGCGGACGATACGGCGGAGACGGAGGGAACGCTTCCCGAAGAAGATGACGACAACGCCTACCAGAACAGTGACGAGGCCTTACCCGACGATGAAGAGGAGCGTGTTCTGTCGCATGACCCCTCCAAGGAAGGCAGCCGTTTTGACGAAGTATGAGGCGTAAGCCGCGGCCTGGCGCCACCGAGGGGTTACCCGCTCTATCATCCAGCCGATGGGATTTGCTGACCGTCACGAAGGCGAGCCGGCCACGCCAAGGCGAGTGACCGGACTCGTAACAAATGCACTTATGCGGATTTCCGAGTGGGCTTGGCCGTCGGCCGTTTGATGCCTTCCTTCGCAAGGCTCTTGCGCAGGACTGATGCGAGGTCGACGACATTTTTCTTGGGCTTAGGCGCGGCCTTGGGCGGCTTCTCGCCCTTGCGCTTGGCGTCGATCATGGCGATCAAGGCGTCTTCATAGGTGTCCTCGAACTTTGACGGATCGAACTTCGTTACCTTCTTGTCGATCAGCAACTCGGCGATCTCGAGCAGATCATTGTCGTATTTCGGGCTTTTGAGATCGTCGAAGACGCTGTTTTG
>RXJK01000353.1:0-162 GCA_003963125.1 Hyphomicrobiales bacterium | reverse complement strand
AACCACGCATGACCTCGCCGCCACCCGTTTCTTGGCCATGGCCTCGCGCAGCACGGTGAATGCCTCGAGAGCGGCCCCATCGGCGGGAATGACGTAGTAGGGCTTTTCCAGGTAACGCGTATCGATGTCGTCGATCGCGACGAACTCACCGATCTCCAAAGT
>RXJK01000231.1 GCA_003963125.1 Hyphomicrobiales bacterium | reverse complement strand
GGGCAGGGACGATGGGCGCCACCATCACGGAGACCGGCACGCCAGCTTCGCTCAGTGTCTTGATGGCTTCGAGGCGCTTCGATGGTGTCGACGCACGCGGCTCCATCTTGCGGGCGAGCATGCGGTCGAGCGTCGTCACGGAAATGGCGACCTTGACCAGCCCGCGTTCCGCCATGCGCGCGAGGATGTCGACGTCACGGGTGACGAGCGCCGACTTCGTGACGATGCCCACGGGATGGCTCACCTGGTCCAGCACCTCGAGCACGGAGCGCGTGATGCGATGCTCGCGTTCGATCGGCTGATAGGGGTCGGTGACGGCACCGAGGGCGATGTACTTGGGCTTGTAGCGCGGGTTGCCGAGTTCCTTCTCGAGCAACTCGGCGGCGTTGGTCTTGGCGAACAGCTTCGTCTCGAAATCGAGGCCGGCGGACAAGCCCAGGTAGGTGTGCGTGGGCCGGGCGAAGCAATAGGCGCAGCCGTGCTCGCAGCCGCGATAGGGGTTGATGGACTGGTCGAAGCTGATGTCCGGGCTGTCGTTGGTGGCGATGATGCTCTTCGCCAGTTCCTTGCTGACTTCCGTCTTGAAGGGGGGAAGGTCCGCGAGCCCCTCCCAGCCGTCGTCGAAGACCTCGCGCTGCTCGCTCTCGTAGCGGCCGCTGCGGTTCGAGCGCGTGCCGCGCCCCCGACGCCGGTCCGCAGCGAGAATTCGATTGGGATCGGCCACTGCCGTGCCGTCGATCAGAACCTCGTCTTGAAGGGGCTGCCTGCTCATGCAGGCATTATGCGCGCGCAAGAGAACATTTCAAGAACAAAATCGCGTGGACGCTGCAAATGGCCGTGGCGAAGCGCGCGCAAGTCTGCAATCAAGTGGGCACTGAACCGTCCCTGGATCTCATGATTTCGGTCGTCATCCCGACGTTGAACGCGCAAGCCACTCTCGGCGCCACGCTGGCTGCCCTGGTGCCGGCCGTCGTCGACGGCCTGGTGCGCGAGGTGATCGTGGTCGACGGCGGCTCGACGGACGATACGGAACGGATCGTCGATATCGCTGGAGCCACCTTCCTGTCCGCCCCCAAGGGGCGGGGAGGGCAACTGGCCGCGGGGGCGAGGCAGGCCCGGTTCCCGTGGCTGCTTTTCCTCCATGCCGACACGGTGCTGCAGCCCGGCTGGGAGCGGGAGGCGCAGACCTTCATTGAACGCATCGACAGCGGCCGCCGGGAGCCGTCTGCGGCCGCCTTCCGTTTTGCGCTCGACGACAGCGGGGTGCGGGCTCGGCTCCTCGAAAAGCTCGTCCGCCTGCGCTGCCTCCTGTTCCGGATGCCCTACGGTGACCAAGGGCTTCTGCTCACGGTGGCCCTCTACCGGAGCCTCGGGGGCTACAAGGACATACCCTTGATGGAGGACGTCGATTTCGTGCGCCGGCTGGGAGCGCGGCGATTGACGTTTCTGCGTAGCGAGGCCGTCACCAGCGCCGAGCGCTACCGGTCGGGGGGGTACGTGCGCCGGTCCCTGCGCAACCTCATGTGCTTCAGCCTCTACCTCCTGCGCGTGCCGCCGGGCGTGATCGCGCGCCTCTACGGCTAGGCTTCGCGGCCGCATCATCACCGATATGTGAGAACCGGTGATCAATCGCAGATGATCAGCCTGAGCTAGAACGGCGATGGTCCTGAGACCTTTCATGGAGCACACGATGCAGAGCATTTCACGACGGGGCTTTGTCATTTCGGCGGCGACGGCAGCTGCCGTGTTCGGCCTCGACAAGCCGATCGAATTCATCGGCCCGGCTTTCGCCCAGAAGCCCGACCCGAGCCTGCTCGATAAGGGCTTCATCAAGTTCAAGGTCGGCGACATCGAGGTGACGCAGGTCTACGACGGCATCTGGAACAAGGCCCACGACGCGGGCTTCATCAAGAACGCGAGCGTCGAGGACACCAAGGGCGCGCTGAAGGCCGCCGGGCTGACGGACGAGGTCGTGCCGATCACGTTCACGGTGACGATCGTCAATGTCGGCGGCAAGATCACGATGTTCGACGCGGGCACGGGCATCCCCGGCCAGGTGCAGCCGACGGCGGGCCTGCTCGCCTCCAAGAACCTTGCGGCTGCCGGCGTCGATGTGGCGAAGATCGAGAACATCGTCGTCACGCATTTCCATCCCGACCACGTGTTCGGCCTGATGGAGAAGGACAGCGCCAACCAGAAGTTCGCCAGCGCCAAGATCTACGTGCCCGCGCCGGAGCTCGCGTTCTGGACGGGTGACAGCCTGCCGGATGCGGCGAAAGGGCTCGGCAACCGGATCAAGTCCACGATCGGCTCGTGGAGCAACGTCGAAAAGGTCGAGGGCGAGAAAGAGGTGCTGCCCGGCATCCGTTCGATCGCGACTCCCGGACATACGCCTGGCCACACGAGCTACCAGTTGGCGTCGGGCAACCAGCAGCTCATCGTGCTTGGTGACATCACCAATCTTCCCGCGCTCAACATGAAGAACCCCGGCTGGCACCTTGCGTTCGATTCGAACGCTGCGCTGGCGGAAGAGAATCGCCGCAAGATGTTCGACCGTGTCGTTGCCGACAAGATCATCGTCACGGGCTATCAC
>RXJK01000145.1 GCA_003963125.1 Hyphomicrobiales bacterium | reverse complement strand
GGCAGAAAAGCTCGGAGCCTCAGCGCTTGGCGGCCATGGCCGCCACTTCCGCGGCGAAGTCCCCTTCCTTCTTCTCGACGCCTTCGCCCAGCGCATAGCGCACGAACTTGGCGACCTTGAGCGGCGCGCCGGCGGCCTTCTCGGCCGCCTTTACCACCTGCTCGACCGTCTGCTTGCCGTCGCCGCCGGCACCGAGGAACACCTGCTGCATCAGCACGACCTGCTGGAAGAACTCCTTGCGCAGGCGTCCTTCGGAGGCCTTGGCCAGGATCTCGTCCGACTTGCCCGCGTTGCGCGGCTCGGCCTTCGCCTGCTCGACGTAGATGGCGCGCTCCTTCTCGATCAGCGCCGGATCGAGATCGTCGGCCGTGATGGCAGCCGGCGAAGCGGCCGCGATGTGCAGCGCGAGTTGACGCGCGAGCTGGCCGACAGCTTCCTTGTCGCCCTTGCTCTCGACGCCCACGAGCACGCCGATCTTTCCGAGGCCATCGGCGGCCTTGTTATGCACGTAGCCGGCGACCACGCCGTCGGAGACCGAGACCTCGGCCGTGCGCCGCACGCCCATGTTTTCGCCGATCGTGGCGACCATGTTGCGCACGTGCTCCTCGACGGAGACGCCGGCGCCCGGCACCTGGGCGGCGAGCAGCTTGGCGAGATCGCCCTTGGCGGCCGGCGCGAGCGCGGTGATCTTGCGCACCATGTCCTGGAACTGTTCGTTGCGGGCGACGAAGTCGGTCTCGGAGTTGACCTCGACGGCGGCGCCCTGCGTGCCGCTGGCGATCACGCCGATCAAGCCCTCGGCCGCCACGCGGTCGGACTTCTTCGCGGCCTTCGACAGGCCCTTCTTGCGCAGCCAATCGACCGCCTGCTCGATGTCGCCGGCCGTTTCCTGCAGCGCCGACTTGCAGTCCATCATGCCGGCGCCGGTCTTGTCGCGCAGCTCCTTGACGAGGCTCGCGGTAATCGTGGTCATGGGAACAATCCTCGGTCAGAGGGGCCTCGGACCAGAGTGACCGAGGCACGTTGCATCAATGTGGCAACGGCCTGTCCAGTTTGGAAGGCCGCGCTGCGCGCCGACTTCAGGCCGTCGCGCTTTCCTCGGTAAGCTTCTTCGCAGCCGCCACCCAGCCTTCGCGCGCCACGCGGCCCTTGAGGTTGAGCGCGCGGTCGAGCGCCTCCGCCATCTCCGCGTCGAGATCGGCGATCTGCCAGAAGTGGTAGACGCCGATGTCGTTGAGGCGCTGCTCGAGCTTCGGATTGACGTTGGGCAGGCGCTTCAGGTCGTCGGGCTCGCCACGCGGGGCGTCGATGCCCTTGAAGGTCGGCTTGCCGGCAAGATCCTCGACGGGCGGCGCGTCCATGGCGCCGACGTCGACACCGCGCTGCACCTGGCCGCGCTCGATGCCGTCGATGGCGGCGCGCGCGATGAGGTCGGTGTAGAGCGTCAGGGCGCGGCCGGCGTCGTCGTTGCCGGGCACCATGAAGTCGATGCCGTCGGGGTTGCAGTTCGTGTCGACGATGGCGACGATCGGGATGCCGAGCTTGCGGGCTTCGGCGATGGCGATCTGCTCCTTGTTCGTATCGATCACGAACAGGAGGTCAGGCAGGCCGCCCATTTCCTTGATGCCGCCCAGCGACTTGTTGAGCGTGTCGCGGTCGCGCGTGAGTTGCAGGATTTCCTTCTTCGTGCGGCCCTTGCCTTCACCGGCGAGGATCTCGTCGAGCTGCTTCAGGCGGCGGATCGACTGCGAGATGGTCTTCCAGTTGGTCAGCGTGCCGCCGAGCCAGCGATGGTTGATGTAGTACTGCGCCGAGCGCTTCGCGGCGTCGGCAATGGCTTCGGAGGCCTGCCGCTTCGTGCCGACGAACAGGACGCGGCCGCCGCCAGCGACGACGTCGGAGACCTTCACGAGCGCCTGGTGCAGCAGCGGCACCGTCTGCGCGAGGTCGATGATGTGGATGTTGTTGCGCGCGCCGAAGATGAAGGGCGCCATCTTCGGGTTCCAGCGGTGGGCCTGGTGGCCGAAGTGCACGCCGGCTTCCAGCAGCTGGCGCATGGTGAACGTGGGGAGAGTCATGAAAAGTCTGTCCTTTTCCCGGTTAGACCTCCGCGCCGCCTGAGAACGTCTCGGTGTGTCGGGAAAGGATCACAAGATCCAGACGCCGGACGCACGAAAGACGCACCGGAGCACCGTGCGGGGCTTTTAATCCGCCGGCGCCAAGGGCAGCGCGTGTGAGATGGCGCGGCTTGTAGCCGTTCGGCGCGCTAAACACAAGCGCGCGCACCGAGAATGGGACGAGAATGCCGCTTCCGCACGTTTTCCAAGCCGGGATCGGCCTGAGGCCACAAAGCCGCCAAGCTTCCAGACGACTGATCCGGCGACGAAATCTTGGGCTCGGGCTGGGCACATGCAACGTTGGCAGAGGATAGGTCGGGCGGTCGGGGTGGCAACCCTGGCCATGCTCGCGTGCGGCACCGCCCGCGCGCAGGAACTGATCTTCATGCCCTATCGCTGCGCGGTGTACGATGGCCGCCCCGTACTGACCCCCACAGCCGAAGACCAGGGACATCGCATCGTCAGCACGCGCGAGCAGCGCACCATCACCACCTGCTCACCGGTCGATCCGGGCCTGTGCCGGCAGTGGTCGCTGCACCGCTTCGAGATAGATTGCGGTGGCGTGCCCGTCGCCTGGACCTCGGTGCTGGCGGCCGCCTACCCCGATCGCGTCCGCGCCGATGGCGGCCAGCTGCAGATCCGCATGCCGCCCCGCTGGACCATGGCACCGGACGATCCCTGCGCCCGCACCTACGCCTATGAGGGCGGCTGGCGCCCGGGCCGCTACGACCGCTACTGCGCCGATCGTCGGGCACTCGCGCCGCCGCCCTACGTGACGATGCCGGTTGGCTTCGCACCCCTGCTGGGAATGAACGCCGTTTTCGTCGCCGCGCGGACCGCCGGCCTGCGCCCTGCGCCCGCGGGCAATGCTGGCCCCGATCCCATGGCACGCGCGCCAGCGCCCGGTCCGGGCCCGGAGGCATTGCCCGCGCCGCCTGCTCCACCCAAAAAGACCGTGGCAACCGCTCCACCGGTGAAAGAGACGCCGAAGGCCGCCGAACCCGCTCCCAAGCCGGTCCCGGCCCTGCCCCCCGTCGCCGCCGATCCCACTCCGCCCCAGGAGCAGGCCCCGCCGCAAGCCAACGCCGCGCCAGCCCCCGGCGCGCCGGGTACCGTCGTCGTCCCGAAGATCATCAACCGGGAGGGTGCAGGCAATACGCCGCCCGCGCGCGTGGAAACCCCGCCGCCGAAAGCGCCCGTTGCTCCGTCCACCCCCATCACCGTCGAGACGACCGCCGTTGCGCCGGCCGGATTCGGCCCGCAACCGAAGGCCGCAAGCGGTCTCGCACTGCTCCTCGCCAAGCCCGAGGCGCCCCTTGCCCTCGCGGTCGCGGCCCTGTGCTCGGTCGCGCTGCTGGCGGGCTTCGCGGCATGGCGCCTGCGCCGCCGCCCGGATTTCGTCGGCCCCGAGCGTGACATCTCCAACATCTCCTTCGGCGGCGATCGACGCGGCGACGTCGTCGTCTCGCAATGGCGGGCGCCGGCGCGCGCAACCCCGCCACCGCTTCCCCCCGACATCGGCCTCGGCGATCGCATGCCGGAGTCCCGCGACGACGCCCTGCGCGTGCTCGGCATGGGCGTGATGCCCGGCGCGACAGGCGCGGCCCTGAAGAAGATCATCGACGGGCTGCGGCAGGCCTGGCACCCCGATCTCGCCCAGGACGAGAACGACCGCCTCCTGCGCGAACTGCGCATGAAGCAGATCAATGCGGCATGGGACATCCTCTCCCCGAAGCCGTCGCGCGGGCCGGCCGCCTAAGGCCGTTAGCCACATTTCCATCCCATTGCCGCGTCCTCATAACCTTCGCGGGTGAGGAGGCAACCATGACGACCCTGATCGTTACGGCCGTTCTGCTCGGGCTGACGGGCATTGCCGTGCTCGTCGTCCTGCATCTCTTGAAAAAGGATCGCGACCGCCAGCAGGCCAACATCCTCGCCCTGCAGAGCCGGACTGCCTCCATCAAAGCCGCCGACCGTCGCCGCTTCGAGGACGCCATGCTTGAGGATCGCGCCCTCGTCCGAAAGCTGCGCAGCGCCATGGACGAGAGGGCTGGAGCGACCGACCCTCGTTGAAACGTCGCGAGACCTCCGCCGCCGATCCTGCGCCTGGGGCTCGCCTAGCGCCCGCCCGCGCGATAAACAATAAGGCCGCAGCTTCGCAATGCGCCTCGCGGGATAAGACTTGGGGCCATTGCCACTTATAAAAGACCCAGGGATCGGTAGCGCGTGACGGACAACCTCGTACTCATCGCCGGTGGCGGCATCGGCGGGCTCGTGACCGCCCTCACCCTCGAACAGATCGGCGTGCGCTGCCACGTCCTCGAATCCGTGCGCGAGATGCGCCCCCTGGGCGTGGGCATCAATCTGCAGCCCAACGCCGTGCGCGAGCTCTACGACCTCGGCATCTCCGCCGCCGATCTCGACCGCGTCGGCGTGCCGGCGAAGGAATGGGCCCTCGTCGGCCTCAACGGCAACGACATCTACGCCGAGCCCCGCGGCCTGCTTGCGGGCTACAAGTGGCCGCAGTACGCGGTGCATCGCGGCCACTTCCAAATGCTGCTGCACGACACCTTCGTGGCCCGCGCCGGCCGCGACGCGATCTCGCTCGGCAAGCGCGTCATCGGCTACGAGAAGAAGGCCTCCGGCGGCGTCATTGCCATGATCGAGGAGGCCTCCGGCAAGCGCTCGGAGATGCACGGCGCGCTGCTCATCGGCGCCGACGGCATCCACTCCGCGGTGCGCGCGCAGATGCATCCCGGCCAGCCGCCGATCCACTGGGGCGGCGCGGTCATGTGGCGCGGCACGAGCTGGGCCAAGCCCATTCGCACCGGCTCCTCCTTCATCGGCCTCGGCACCCACCGCCACCGCATGGTGATCTACCCGATCTCGCACCCCGACCCGGCGACCGGCCTCGCCATGATCAACTGGATCGCCGAGGTGACGATGGACAACAGCGAGGGCTGGAAGGAGACGGGCTGGTTCCGGCAGGTGAAGATCGACGACTTCATCCACCACTTCGCCGACTGGACGTGGGACTGGCTCGACGTGCCGGCCCTCATCCGCAACGCCGACATCGCCTTCGAGAACCCGATGATCGACCGCGATCCGGTCCCGACCTGGGTGCACGGCCCCGTGGCGCTGATGGGCGACGCCGCGCATGCCATGTATCCGACGGGATCGAACGGTGCGAGCCAGGCCATCGTCGACGCCCGTGTCCTCGGCGCCGCGATGCTTCAGCACGGCGTCACGCCGGCCGCGCTTGCTGCCTACGACGCGCAGCTCTGCGGCCCCATCTCGCAGCTCATCCTGCGCAACCGCGGTGCCGGTCCCTTCGGCCTCCTCAACATGGTGGACGCCCGCTGCGGCGGCACCTTCGACAACATCGACGACGTGATCCCGCCCCAGGAGCGCGCCGACTTCATGGCCGGCTACAAGGCCGCCGCCGGCTTCGCCATCGAGAAGCTCAATACGGCAGGACAGACAATTGCGCCCGGCGCACGGGTCCGCGCAACTTGATGCTTGATGCTTATTGGATGCCCGTGATCGTGCCGGGGCCGCGCGGCGCCGAATAGCCGGGTGACGGCCGGTACGCCGGCCTTTGCGGTTGCGCCTGCGGCCGCTGCTGCACCTGCGGGCGCGGTGCCGGCGCCACGCACGCGGTGACGCGCACGTCTGCCGCTTCCTTCAGCCACGTCTCGATCGCACCCGTCGTCGCGGAAGCGACCTCGATGAGCGCGGGCTTCTGCACGCCGTACTTCTTCAGGCCCTCGCTGTAGCGGGCGAGGCCCGTCTGGACCGCCTCGGGATCGCCGTCCTTCAGGCCCTCGAAGCAGGCAGCCTTCTTGAGCTGTTCCTCGATGCGCACGACGTAGATCCCGAGCTGGTCGGCTGTCGGGACAGAGGCCAGCCGCTGCCGCTCCGCTTCCTGCTTCTCGCGTTCGGCTTCGACGCGCTTGGCTTCCGCTTCCGCCTTGAGCCGCTTCTCCTCGAGATCCGCGAGTCGCTTGCGCTCGGCTTCGTCGCGCCGGCGCTGCTCCTCGCGCTCGGCCTGCTGCCGCCTCTCGAGTTCCGCCTGCTGGCGCCGCTGCTGCTCTTCCTGAAGTGCCTTCTGCTTGCGCTCTTCATCTTCCTTGCGCCGCAGCGCCTCCAGATCGGCGAGGCGCTTGCGTTCGGCATCGGCGGCTTCCTTCTGCCGCCGCTGCTCTTCCAGCGCCGCGAGCCGCTTCTGCTCGGCCTCACGCCGGCGTTCCTCTTCGAGGTCAGCCTGGCGCTTGCGCTCGGCGTCGGCCGCCTCCTTCTGGCGCCGCTGCTCGTCGAGGAGCGCGACGCGCTGCCGCTCGGCTTCCCGGCGCTTCTCTTCTTCGGCCGCCGCAACCCGCTTGCGCTCGGCTTCGGCGGCGAGCCGCTCACGTTCCGCCTGCTCCGCGAGCCGCCGGCGTGCCTCGCGCTCGGCGATGACGCGCGCGGGATCGTCCCGCTGCTGCAGGATGTCAGCGCCGGACGGCATAGCAGTCATGGTGCCGACTGTATCGACGGTCGCCGTGGTCGTCCCGGACGTCGAGCGCGCGATTTCTGGCCCTTTCAGGCTCTGGAAGATCGCGAAAGAGCCGGCGAGCAGCAGCACGACCAGCGCCGAGCCAAGCAGCCACGCGCCGAGCTTCTCGAAGCGCAGCGACTGCACCGTGTCGCCGGCGACGAGCCGCGTCTTATCCACCACCCTCTGCGTGACGCCGCGCGCCACGCTGATCTGATCGCGCACCGCGGTGAGGATGGGGGAGGGCCGCGAGATCACCACGGTCGGCGTCACCGGCACCGGCGGCTGCAGCATCTGGCGCAGGTCGGCGACCGATTGCGGCCGCTCCGAAGGCCTCACCTTCAGGCACGCGTCGATGGCCGACAGGAACGCGGCGCGATAATCGGGCCCGCCGAGCGCCGCCGCCGTCTCCATTGTGTCGGTGTCGAACCGGAGCATCGCCTCCATCGGCTGCCGCCCCGTCACCGCGCGATAAAGGGTGGCGCCCAGCGCGTAGATGTCCGTCCACGGTCCTTGCAGGCGGTTGTCAGCGGCATACTGCTCGTGCGGCGAGTAGCCGGCCTTCACGATGCCCGTCACCATGCGGCTCATTTCCGCGATCACGCGCCGCGCCGACCCGAAGTCGAGCAGGACCGGCGTGCCGTCGGGCCGCACGATGATGTTGTCCGGCGCGATGTCGCGATGCAGGTAGTTGGAGCGATGCAGCAGTTCCAGCGCATCGAGCAGCGGGGCGATGATGTTGTCGAGTTCGGCCTGCGTCGGCTTGCGGCCGAGTTCCTTGAGCCAAGTGCCGAAACTCTGGCCCCGCTCGTAGCGCATCACCATGTACGCGGTCGAATGCGCCTCGAACACGCGCAACACGCGTACGATGCTCGGATGGTCGAAGCCGGCGAGCGTGCGTGCTTCGCTGAGGAAGTTCGTCCGTCCCCAGTCGAAGAGGTGCTTGCTGTGCTCCGAGCGCGGCCGCACGCTCATCGTGTTGTCGCGGTCACCGAAATCGTGGGGGAAGTATTCCTTGATCGCGACGAGTGTACCGAGATTGACGTCGTAGGCTTCGTACGTGATGCCGAACCCGCCCGAGCCGACCACACGCTCGATGCGGTAGCTCCCGTCGAGGAAGGTATTGGGCGGCAATGTGTGTCGGTTCAGCACATGCTGTCCCAATCGTCGCGAGGCGGCCAGGGTCGAGAAAGCGTCGAGAAAATCCGGATTTCTCTCAACAGACCAAACACTTGACCTGCATGCAGAGCACCCCGGCACTATAGGCGTCCCGCCACTCTCCTACAATAGCCGGCGAGCCGGACGATGTTCTGCGCGTTACAGGATGGTGAATGTGGGGCGCTGCAGTTGCCAGACCGACCGAAATGAAAAGGCGCCGCCCGGTCCGGACGGCGCCTTCCAATGCCGAAGCGAGAGCGCGGCTCAGAAGTTGAAGCGGACGCCGCCGTTGATGCCCCAGCTCTCGATGTGCTCGCCCGTCCGGTAGTCGCCACGGACGAAAGTCGTGATGTTGTTGGGCAGCACTACCGCCGTGCCGAGGCTGAACTGCCCGTAGGTGCCGAGCCCGTCCTTCGACGTCGTCGTCATCTTGAGGCCGTTGATGGCGGTGGTCGTTGATCCCTGCTCCAACGACGTGGCGGAGACGTTACCGAGGAACTCATGGTACACGCCGGCGGAGAAGAAGGGCTGGTAGGCGTAGTTTCCAACCGTGAGGTTACGGCCGACGCGGAGAGTGAAGCGCCCCATCAAACTCTCGATGTCGTTGACTGTTACGACGCCAGTCGCATAGACGCTGCTGAAGCCCGTGACGTTGATGGGGTCGATGCTGACCTTAGAGTACATCATACCGCCCGACGGCTCGACGAACCAGCCGTCGCGGAGAGCGAAGGTTTGGCCCATGTTCCCCAGTACGGCAAAGCCGCGACCGTCGAAACCGGTCTGCGAAGTTACCCCGTTCCCGGGATCCGTGAACGTGTTCCGATAGAAATCCCACCGCACCATGCCGTCGACGAAGAACCCTTTCTGCGTGTAGGTGGAATAGAGGCCGACGTAGGGGACTTGCGTGTTCTGCTCAAGCTGCCCGCCTGCGACAGTAAAGCCGCTGTAGGAGGAACCCGGCGTCCGGTCTTTGAGGTTAGCGGCGAGTTGCCCACCGGTGATGCCAAAGTGCCAGTTTGCGCCGGAGCCGCCACGGTTGAGAACGGCGATATCATAACCGAGCTGGAAGCCTTCATAGGTTTGCTTGATCGACGTCTTGCAGTTCTGCGTTCCCGTCGGTGAAGGCGTTACAACGGAAGGCTGAAGCACGCCGACGCTCGACGTGTTCGTCTCGACGCTTCCGGCAATGCCACGCATCCACATGCCGTTGCCACGCTCATCCGGCTTGGCGCCGCCAGGCGCACTGACGAAAGCGCTCGACGAGGCAAGGAAGGCGGAGTTCACGGTATTGATCGTGCTCGTCAGCACCGCGAGAGAAGACCCGCTTCCCAACGGGAGCAAGCTTTGCACCGGCCTGTCCACGCCACTGATCGTAGCGAAGTAGTTGAAGTTATCCGTGCATTGCGCGAAGGCAGTGACTGGCGCGAGAAGCGACAGTCCCGCCATCGCGGCGGCCATGCGAACTGCGGTTCGCTGCGACTTCCCCTTACCCAAATTTCCAATCGGCAAGATCGAGAACATCGCTGTCTCCACGACGAATCAGGTTTCGAAATCCTGAATCCGGCTACCAGCGGCGTCGATTCGAAGCGAGTACTGATTGATATCGGACCGACCAAGCTGTCGGTGTGTTGAGATCCGGCAACCTTTACCGGGGTGATTCGTGGCGCGAAGGGCATGCGCAATTTCAAAATATCGTTCATTGCGCAGTTATGAACCGCATCCGCAACGCCGCCCCGCAGCCTCAGTCGAAATCGCGGATCATGTCGAAGGCGCGAATGCCGACGAGATCTTCCGGCGCCTTCAGCCACTCGCGTTCGTGCTCAAGCGTGCGCCGCGTGTCCTTGTAGCCCGCCTGCCAGTGCTCCTGCATCGACACGCGCGAGAACTCGTAGTCCTTCGTCTGCGTCTCGTAGTTCTTCTGCCGGTAGATGAGATGCACGATCGTCATCGGCGCGATCCGGTGCGCATTCTGCAGGATGAACTGCACGTCCGGATCTCCCTTGAAATCGGCCGGCAGCTTGTCGAGCAGCCGCTCGATCGATTGCTGCAGACGGTGTTCGCGCTTGGCGACATCCGTATTGAGCCGCGTGCGCGAGGAATAGAGGATGTCCTTGTGCCGCTCGTACACGTCGAGCAGGTTGCGCGGCAGTTCGCCCGACGCCGAGAACAGATCGACCTGGAAGACGAGCAGGCTCGTGTGCCGCTCCGCATCGAGCACGTATTGCAGCGGCGTGTTCGAGACGACACCACCATCCCAGTAGTGCTCGCCGTTGATCTCGATGGGCGGGAACCCCGGCGGCAGCGCCGCGCTCGCCATCACATGGTCGACCGTCAGGTGGCGATCCGCGCTGTCGAAATAGACCGAGTTCCCCTTGCGGATGTTGGCCGCCCCGACGCTGAGCCTGATGCCGTTGTTGTTGAGGAGATCGAAGTCGACGAGTTGGAGCAGCGTCTCCCTGAGCGGCGCCGTATCGTAGACGCTGAGCGCGGCCGGCGTGCCCCAGGGTTGCAGCAGCGCCGGCGGCACGCGCGGCCGGTAGAAGCCCCGCACGCCCGCTGTCACGCTGGCGAACGCACTCCATTCATTGAACATGCCGCGAGCAATGTCCCCATCGAGGCTCGGCATCACCGACACGCCGTCGGTGACGAGATCCCAGAACGCCTTCAGCCGCTCGACGCGCTTCTCGGGTGGATTGCCGGCGATGATGGCGCCGTTGATCGCCCCGATCGAGACGCCGGCGATCCAGCGCGGCGCATAGCCATGCTCGGCCAGCGCCTCGAACACGCCGGCCTGATACGCCCCGAGTGCCCCGCCCCCCTGCAGCACGAGCCCGACCTGGCTGCAATGCGCCGGAAGTGCCTTGCGCCCCGCGCCAGAATCCTTATCAGACATGGAGCCTTATCCCTGCAGTGAGCCGCTGACCTGAGCGCCCGCGATCCCCGAAACTGTCGCCAATATAGACAAATTTCTGTCGCAGCCCTGAACGATGCTGTGAAGTCGGGGTCGATCGATAATCCGAAGCCGATAAGCCTGGAGGATGAGCGTGAACGCACGCAAAGGGGTATTGATCATCGCCGACGGCACGGTCCTGCAGGGCCGCGTGGGCAACTGCAGTGAACTCGAGGTGTTCGGCTACGTCGACGGCCAGGTCGCGACCGAGCGGCTGATCGTCCACAAGGGTGGCCGCTGCTTCGGCAACGTCAAGGCCGGCACGGCGGATGTCCACGGCACTCTGCAGGGCACCATCGGCGTCAAGGAACTGATCCACATCCGCGAGACGGGCGACGTGTCGGGCACCGTCCGCTACGGGCGCATGTCGATGGAGATGGGCGGCTCCCTGTCGGCCGAAGTGCGCAACGTGCCCCCGGAGCTCGGCGGCGACTTCGAGATCGCGGTGGCGCGCGGCGGCTCCGTCGTCATCACCGTGGAGGACATCCGGGCGATCGACCCCGACGACGACGCGCGCCAGCTCGTCTTCACGCTGAGCAACACCAAGGGCGGTTTCGTCGCGGCAAGCGAGAGCCCAGCCCAGCCCTTGCAGCACTTCACCCAGGCCGAGCTTGAGGCCGGGCGCATCGTCTTCCGCCACGATGGATCCCCGGGCCGTGATGCCGGGTTCTCGGTGACTGTCGCCGATCACACCGGCGCGACGTCGGGCGCACCGCAGCAGGTCCACGTGAGCGTGCACTAGACGGCAACAGGCAACATCGGCGCGAGCAACAGGGGACGAGACATGGCAGAGATCAAGCTTTACCACGCAGCCCCGTCCCGCTCGGCCGTCATCCTCTGGCTGCTCGAAGAACTGGGCGTCCCCTACGATCTCGAGCTGGTGAGCCTGAAGGACGGCGACGCTCAGAAGCCGTCGTTCCTCGCCCTCAACCCCATGGGCAAGGTGCCGCTCATCGTGCACAACGGCGTGCCCGTGTCCGAGAGCGGCGCCATCGCGCTCTATCTCGCAGACGCCTATCCGCAGGCTGGGCTGAGCGTCCCCATCGGCGATCCACGGCGCGGGCCCTATCTCAAGTGGCTGTTCTTCAATTCCGGCTGCGTGGAGCCGGCCATTCTCGAACGCGCCTATCCGCGCAAGGAGCCTGCCCCGCGCATGGCGGCGGGCTTCGGCACCGCCGATCTCGTCATCGACGTGCTGGCGCAGGCCGCCGCAGCGGCGAAGCCCTATCTCCTCGGCGCGCAATTCACGGCGGCCGACGTCGTGCTGGGTTCGGGCATCCGCTTCGGCACGCTATTCAAGCTCCTGCCCGACCGCCCCGAGTTTGCGAACTATCTTGCAGCTCTCGAAGCCCGCCCCGCGCTTCAACGCGCCAACGCCATCGACGCCGGCCTTCGCAAATAGCGCTGGCACCGGGCTCCGCCAGCGCCGAGAATGCGGTGACGTCGCGTCGCGACGCAATCTGCGCTCTCACACCCTGAACGGAGCACGATGGCCGCCAGCATCAATTTCACGGGCTATTCTGACGCCCTCGTTCTCCTCGGTACGGCAGGCGTCGTCGTACCGATCGTGCGGCGTTTCCAGATCAGTCCGGTGCTGGCCTATCTCGCCGCCGGCGCCGTGCTCGGGCCACTCGGCCTCGGCCAGCTCAAGGATGTCAATCCGCTCTTCCACTGGATCACGGTCGTCGACGCGAAGAACGTCGAGGTGATCGCAGACCTCGGCGTCGTGTTTCTGTTGTTCCTGATCGGCCTCGAGATCTCCTACGCGCGACTTCTGACCATGCGGCGGCTGGTCTTCGGCCTCGGCATGTCGCAAATCGCCCTGTGCGCCATCGTGCTGAGCGCCGCCGCAGCCCTGGTGCTCGACAAGCCGGCCGCGGCCATTGCGGTCGGCTGCTGCCTCGCGCTCTCCTCCACCGCCATCGTCATCGAGGTGCTGTCCGAGCAGCAGCGCATGGCGACCGCCACCGGCCGCACGTCGTTCTCGGTGCTGCTCGCGCAGGATCTCGCCGTCGTGCCGATCCTCGTCTTCATCTCGGTGGCGGGCGCCGAAGCCAACGGCTCGCTGCTGGCAACGGCGTCGCAGGCACTGCTGAAAGCTGCCGTAGCCGCGGTCCTGATCGCCGGCACGGGCCGCCTCGTGCTGCGCCCCCTGTTCCGGCTCGTCGCCGCCACGCAGTCGACCGACCTCTTCATCGCCGCCGCCCTGTTCGTGATCGTGGGGACGGGCGTCGCGGCCGCCGTCGCCGGCCTGTCGATGGCGCTCGGCGCCTTCATCGCGGGGCTGCTGCTCGCCGAGACGGAATTCCGCAAGTCCATCGAGGCGACGATCGAACCCTTCAAAGGGCTCCTGCTCGGGCTCTTCTTCTTCACCGTCGGCATGAACCTCGATGTCCGGGTGATCGCCGCGCACCCGTTCGCACTCATAGGCGGCGTGATCGGCCTCATCGCGGTGAAGGCCGCGCTGACCGCCGGCCTGGCCCGGCTCTTCCGCATCGGCTGGCCCTCGGCCATCGAGACGGGCATGCTGCTGGGCCCCGGGGGCGAGTTCGCCTTCGTCGGCCTCGCGCTCGCGTCCGAACTGGGATTGCTCGCAGGCGACAGCAAGAGCTTCGTCCTGGCGCTCACATCGATCTCGATGGCCTTGATCCCGGCGCTCGGCTGGGCGGCGCGCCGCATCGCCTCCGGCATCGCCTCGAGCAAGCCGCCGGACGCGGCGCTGTCTGCCGTGCCGTCACCCGGCGGACCTCCGCGCGCCATCGTCGTGGGCCACGGTCGCGTCGGCGAGATCGTCTGCGACATGCTGGCGGCGCACGGCCATCCCTTCGTCGCCACGGACCGCGATCCCAACGCAGTGCGGCAAGCGCGCAAGTCCGGCCGCGACGTCTTCGTCGGCGACGCGACCAAGCCCGACTTCCTGAAGGTCCTGGGCCTGATGGACACCCCGGCGCTGATCGTCACCATCCACGACCAGGCCGCCATCGATGAGATCGTGCGCGTCGCGCTGATCCTGCGCCCCGACCTGCTGATCATCTCGCGCGCCCGCGACGCCACGCACGCGCGCCATCTCTACAAGATCGGCGTCGCCGATGCCGTGCCCGAGACGATCGAGGCGAGCCTGCAGCTTTCCGAGGCGGCCCTTGTCGGCCTCGGCCTGCCGACGGGCAAGGTCATCGCCTCCATCCACGACAAGCGCGACGATTTCCGCCGGGCCTTGCAGGAGGCCGCAGGCCTTGCGGGCCGCGAGGAGATCCGCGCCGTGCGCGCCACGCGCTCGACGAAAACCCTTAAGCGTAGTTAGGAATTGCACCGGGTAGGGTTAAACCTTTCGCAAGCGCGCCATGGCAAGGTGTCGGCGTCCTCTGGCGCCTTGCGTGTTCGCGTATGCTCTACACCTTCACCGACAGTGCTGGCGCCGTGCGGGACGTCTTCGAGGCCTCCAAATGGCGCGCCATGGCCCGCGCTCATCTGCAGGCGGCCGCCCGGATCATCGCCGCGATCCCGGCCTGGCAGATCGCCGTCTTCGTTGGCATCGTCGGCCTGCAGACCATCGCCATCGCCCTGCACCAGCCCTGGAGCGACGAGTACCAGGCCTGGCTGATCGCCTTGCAATCATCGCCCGTGACGTTGCTGCACAACATGCGCAACGAGGGCCATCCCGTGCTCTGGCACGCGGTGCTGATGGCCATGCAGACCATGTCGAGCGATCCCGCCGCCATGAAGGTGGTGTAGTGGGTAGTCGCCGCGACCGTCACCGCGCTGATC
>RXJK01000203.1 GCA_003963125.1 Hyphomicrobiales bacterium | reverse complement strand
GGAATCCCAGCGGCTCGCCCGGGCCCTGCGCGTCACCTCGCAATCGGACATTCCCAAGCTGACCGCCATTCCGTCGCACTACACGGGGCCCAACGCGTCGGCCTACGCCTTCCGCATCCTGCGCGAGGACGGGGGCCTGATCGCCAGCCGGCGCGGCGCCTTGATTTCGGACCTCTCGCCCTGGCGCATGAAGCCATCGCGGACGCAGGATCTGTGGCTGCTCGACCTCGATACGCAGCGCAAGCTCTATGTCGCGGGCGGCATGCGGCTGAAGATCAACGGCCAGGACATCTGGTTCGAGGTCGCGACCTGGGGCGACCCGGACGCCGTCTACCTCAGCATCGTGGCGGCGGAGGTGCTCGACGACGTGTGGATCCTGCTCGTGCCCATGGTGCTACTGATGGCAGGCGTCGCGATCATCTCGATCCGCCGCGCCCTCGGCGGGATCGTGGTGGCGGCCCAGCAGGCCGAGACGCTGTCTCCCCTCGATACCAAGAGCCGCTTCGACGTCACGAACATGCCCAAGGAGGTCGCGAGCCTCGCGATCGCCATCAACGGCCTCCTCGACCGCGTCGGCATTCTCGTCAAGGCGCAACGCCTGTTCCTGGCGCGCGCCGCGCACGAGTTGCGGACCCCACTTGCCGTGATGATGCTGGAACTCGGCCGGGCGAACGACCCGCGCGTGCGGCGGCTCGAGGCGGACGTGCAGAGCATGAGCGAGACGGTCGACCGGCTGCTGACGCTCGGGCGGCTCGAAAGCATCGCAGGGCCCGAGAAATCCGAGATCGATCTCGGCCGGCTGACGCGCGACATCGTCGAGCGGTTGCGCGAGTGGGCCGCACGCGACGGGCACGTGATCCACGTCACCATCCACGAGCCGGCCCGGCTGACGGGCGATCTGATGGCCGTGCGGGAAGCCATCCGCAATCTCGTCGACAACGCCGTGAAGCACACGCCGGCGGCCTCGAAGATCTACGTGACGGCGGGTCCGGGCGGGCAGGTCGTGGTGGAGGATACAGGGCCCGGCCTCGTCGTGGACCAGGTCCCCGAGCTGCTCGAACCCTTCAAGAAGGGCGCCGACGCCAGCGAGGGCGCGGGGCTCGGCCTGTCGATCGTGCGGCAAGCTGTCGAGTTGCATCGAGGCACGCTCGTCGTCGGCCGATCGGCGTCGGGCGGGGCACGTTTCGAGCTCGATTTTCCGGATCAGAGCGATCTGACGATCGTTAACGTAGACGACGCGCAAAGCCCGCAGCCGTCTGCGGACACGCGGGCTCCCGCGCTTCGCAGTGTGGAAGCCAAATGATCGTTTCGCGCAGCGGATAATCCATATTCTGCCGGATTTTCTTTGGCATAGCGCGCGCCCCACAGACGACCTGGCAGCGCTTCCGCCGCCGCCTCATCCCATAGCTTACAACTTTATTGTGATGTCCTTTGAGGGACAAAATTAACCACTCTCCCGCATAGTCGCCGAAACGTTCAGGCTAGAGATCAATTCCTGTTCGACGACTATAGAGACCCATTGGATGTCCGACCCCGTGCATACTCAAGCCTTCGAGGCGCTGAAGGAGCGCGTACAGTTGCTCGAAGCGGTCGTGAATAATTTTCCGGGCGGCCTCATGCTGCTCGACAAGAACCTGAAGATCGTTCTCTGCAACGACGAACAGAAGCGTCTGTTGGACTATCCGCCGTCGCTGTTCGAGCGGTCCGATCTCACGCTGGAAGACCTTTTCAGGTTCAATGCCGAGCGCGGCGAATACGGCCCCGGTGACATCCGGGAACAGATCAGCATGCGCATGGCGCGCGCCGCAACGCCCGTGCCGCACGTCTTCGAGCGCACGCGGCCCAACGGGCGGATCGTGGAAGTGCGCGGGGTGCCGCTGCCTGCCGGCGGCTTCGTCGTCACATATGTCGACGTCACAGAGCAGCGCCGGCAACAGGCGCTGATCGCCCATCTCGCCCATCACGACCCGCTGACGGATCTTCCGAACCGGGTTCTTCTGCTCGACCGCCTCGCCCAGGCGCTCGCCCGCGTGCGGCGTGGCGATACGATGGCTCTGCACTACATCGACCTCGACCGGTTCAAGCCGATCAACGACACACACGGCCATGCCGTCGGCGATGCGCTCCTCGTCGAGATCGCCAAGTGCTTCCGTGCCGCGACGCGCGAGACCGATACGGTTGCCCGCATCGGCGGCGACGAATTCGTGGTTCTGCAATCGGGCGTGCGGCAAACGTCCGACGTCGAAATGCTCGCGGGACGCCTCGTCAAGGCCCTGGCGCGCACGCATGTGGTCGGCGACCTGCGCCTGGAACTCGGGGCAAGCATCGGCATTGCTGTTGCCCCTCTCGACGGCGATGCCCCCGACGAACTGCTGCGCAAGGCGGACGAAGCGCTCTATGCCTGCAAGGCCCGAGGCGGTAACGGCTTCTGTTTCTTCGCGCCGGCCGGCGCGCGGCAGGAGTTCGCGGAGGCGGTGTAAAAGCCTTCTGCGCCTTCCCGTGTGTTGACATTGCCATTGCCCCGCGCTCCCTGATGGCGAGACAGCAGCGCGACGTCCCCTGGAGACGACATGGCAGGCACGGCAAATACCCACGACCTCTTTGCAGACGGATGGCGGCAGGCGACGCGCTATCCCGATCCCGCCATCACGGCCCTCGATCCCCGCTTCGAGAAGTACTGGCTCAAGCTCTCGTGCGTAGAGCGGCTCGCGACAGGCTGCCGGTGGTCCGAGGGCCCGGTGTGGATCGGCGACGCGCGCATGCTCGTTTGGAGCGACATCCCCAACAACCGCATGCTGCGCTGGGAGGAGGAGACAGGTGCCGTCAGCGTGTTTCGCAAGCCGTCCAACTTCGCGAACGGCAATACGCGCGACAGGCAGGGGCGGCTCGTCACCTGCGAGCACGGCGGCCGGCGCGTGACGCGCACGGAGATCGACGGGTCGATCACGGTGCTGATGGACAGCTTCGATGGCAAGCGGCTCAATTCGCCGAATGATGTCGTGGTCAAATCCGATGGATCGATCTGGTTCACGGACCCGACCTTCGGCATCCTCGGAAACTACGAGGGCTACAAATCCGAACCCGAGATCGATGCCAACGTCTATCGGATCGATGGCGAGACGGGGAAGGCGACGATCGTGGCGGAAGGCGTGCTCGGGCCCAACGGGCTGTGCTTCTCGCCGGACGAAACGAAGCTTTATCTCGTCGAAAGCCGGGGCGTACCGAACCGGAAGATCCTCGCCTACGACGTGGTCGACGGCGGGCGGAAGCTCGCCAACAAGTCGATCCTGATCGACGCGGGCCCAGGCACGCCCGACGGCATGCGCTGCGATATCGACGGCAACCTGTGGTGCGGGTGGGGCATGGGGGACGCGGCCCTCGACGGGGTCATGGTGTTTGCGCCGGACGGTGCTCCCATCGGACGCATTGCGCTGCCCGAGCGCTGCGCAAATGTGTGTTTCGGAGGGCTGAAGCGGAACCGGCTGTTCATGGCCGCCAGCCAGTCGCTTTATGCGCTCTACGTGAACACGCAAGGCGTCGCCGGCGGGTAAAATAAGGTTGTCACGGACACGGTGCCGGCCTGGTGGCGTACCCGCGATTGGCTGGACCTTCGGAACTCTCGGAACAAGTCCGAGGGTGACAGGTCGCGGATGCCGCTGCCCCTCACCCCGGCTCTCTCCCCCGCCAAGCGGCGAGAGGGGAAACAAGCAGAAGGTATCGCAATGACGGCAGATCTCTCGAACGTGTCGCTGGCCCTCGATGCCGGCTGGGCCGACATCCGCGAGGGCGTGCGCAAGATCTGCGAGCAATTCCCCAACGACTATTGGGTGAAGCTCGACCACGCCGCCGAGTATCCGACGGCGTTCGTCGATGCGCTGACGGAGGCCGGCTATCTCGGTGCGCTGATCCCGGAGGAGTTCGGCGGGGCCGGCCTGCCGCTGTCGGCCGCGTGCGCCGTGCTCGAGACGATCCACGAGACGGGCTGCAATGCCGCTGCGTGCCACGCGCAGATGTACACGATGGGCACCGTGCTGCGGCACGGCAACGCCGAGCAGAAGCGCAAGTACCTGCCCGGCATCGCATCCGGCGCGCTGCGTCTGCAGGCCTTCGGCGTGACGGAGCCATCGACAGGTTCGGACACCACGCAGCTCAAAACACGCGCCGACAAGAAGGGCAACGACCGCTACGTCATCAACGGCCAAAAGGTCTGGACGAGCCGGGTGATGCACTCCGACCTGATGCTGCTGCTCGCCCGGACGACGCCGGCCGACAAGGTCAAGAAGCGCTCGGAGGGGCTGTCTGTGTTCCTCGTCGACCTGCGCGAGGCCAAGGGCAAGGGTCTCGAGATGCGCAAGATCGACGCCATGATCAACCACAACACTTGCGAGGTGTTCTTCGACAATCTCGAGGTGCCGGCGGAAAACCTGATCGGCGAGGAAGGCCGCGGCTTCAAATACATTGTCGACAGCATGAATGCCGAACGCATCCTGATCGCGTCGGAAAGCATGGGCGACGCGCGCTTCTTCATCCGCCGCGCGACGGAGTACGCGAAGGAGCGCGTGGTGTTCGGCGCGCCCATCGGCAAGAACCAGGGCGTCGCGTTCCCGATCGCGCGGGCGCACGCGGAGGCCGAGGCCGCCGCGCTCATGGTGCGCAAGGCGTGCGCCATGTTCGAGGCGCATCAGCCGTGCGGCGCGGAAGCCAACATGGGCAAGATGCTCGCCTCGGAAGCGGCCTGGAAAGCGGGCGAAGCCTGCATGCAGACGTTCGGGGGGTTCGCCTATGCGCGCGAATACGGCATCGAGCGCAAGTGGCGGGAAGCGCGCCTCTATCAGACGGCACCGATCTCGACGAACATGGTGCTCGCGTTCGTCGCGCAGAACGTGCTGGGGTTGCCGAGGTCGTACTGAAGCGGTGCTTTCGACGGCGGCGGGGTGCGTTTGCTAGAGTGTGGTGCCCTGAGTCGCGCGTCACTCTCACGGGGAAAGCGCCATGAAGACCGCCCTCGCCTGCCTCTTGCTGATCCTGCATATGACTGCGACCACCGCTGCGGCGCAGACCGCATCGGGGAAGATCACGGTGAGTTCCCTGCTCGGCCAGGATTTCGTGATCGCCGGCACCACGGCCGTGCCATCGGGCGGCCTGGGTCTGCTGCTGCGTAAGGCCAAGAAGGTCTACTTCTGCTACCTGACAGAGACGGAAGGGTCCGCGGCCGTCGTCACTCAATATTGCAAGCCGGTCGAATAGCAGGCGGGCACTTGGGGCGCGTGATGCCAAGTCCCTCGGATCTTCGACGTCGCAAATGCGTTACGGAGATCTGATGTACACTCCGGGCCAGATTTCCTGCGCCTGACGCGCCTTCTCGGTCGCCTGATCGGCTGTCTTTTGCAGTGGAGCGATGCATGCCGAGCGGGACGACGCCCGACACTGCCCATGGTCATGCCAGCGCGGTGAGCCATCCGATTTCCGATCCCTCGATCGAGAAATCACAGGCGCCGGGTCTGCACGGCAATGCCGTGGGCCTCGGGCTCGCCGCGTTGGGCGTCGTGTTCGGCGATATCGGCACGAGCCCGCTCTACACGTTCAAGACGGTCGTCTCGATCGCCGGCAGCACGCCGACGCGCGAAGTGGTGCTGGGCTCGCTCTCGCTGATCGTATGGACGCTCGTCATCATAACCAGCGTCAAGTACGTCGCCATCGCCATGCGCATCGACAACGACGGCGAGGGCGGCATTCTCGCCCTCATGTCGCTGCTCGGCGTGCGCAAGAAGAAGCGTCCGCTGATCGTCGCGGCGGGCCTTTTCGGCGCGGCCCTGATCTACGGGGACGGCGCCATCACGCCGGCGATCTCGGTGCTCTCGGCGCTCGAAGGCCTCGAACTCGCGGCACCAGCCGTGAAACCCTACATCCTGCCGATGGCGGTGGTCATCCTGGCCGCGCTGTTCCTCGTGCAGCCGCTCGGCACGGCGCGCATCGGACGCGCGTTCGGGCCGATCATGGCGGTCTGGTTCCTCGCCATCGCGCTGCTCGGATTTGCAGCGCTCGTGCGCAACCCCTCGGTGCTGATCGCGCTCAATCCGTACTATGGCCTCAAGTTCCTCTTCACCAGTGGCGGCGCGGGATTCCTGATCCTCGGGGCCGTGTTCCTGTGCGTGACGGGCGCAGAGGCGCTCTATGCGGACATGGGACACTTCGGCCCGCACCCGATCCGCATGGCGTGGAGCTTCATCGTGTTCCCGAGCCTGCTGCTCAGCTATTTCGGGCAGGCCGCCTACATTCTCTCGGCGGGCGTCGTCGACGAGAACGTGTTCTACCGGCTGTGCCCCTCGGCGCTGATCGTGCCCATGGTCATTCTCGCCACGCTCGCCACCGTCATCGCCAGCCAGGCGCTGGTGACGGGCGCTTTTTCGATGACACGGCAGGCGATCCGCCTCGGCTGGATGCAGCGCATGCACGTGACGCAGACGAGCGGCGAAGGCTACGGGCAGATCTACGTCGGCGCGGTCAACTGGCTGCTGATGATCGTCACCATCGCGCTGGCGCTGATGTTCAAGACGTCGGAAAGCCTTGCCTCTGCCTACGGCGTGGCCGTCGCCGCCACCATGCTGATGACGACGGTGCTGCTGTATATCGCCATGATCGAGGTGTGGCGCTGGCCGCCGGAGCGCGCGCTCGCCGTCGCGGGATTCTTCTTCGTCGTCGATGCCGCATTCTTCGCGGCCAATCTCGCCAAGATCGCGGAGGGCGGCTACGTGCCCCTGGTGCTCGCCGCCGTTGTCTACGCATCGATGTACATCTGGCATCGCGGCACCGATGCGGTGCGGACGGCAACGGAAGCGCTCTCCGTTCCGCTCGAGGCCTTCCTCCGGGATCTATCGACGCGCGGCATCGTGCGCGCGCCGGGGACGGCCGTGTTCTTCACGCGCTTCAAGGACGCCACGCCGCCGGTGATGGCGTGGTACGTCGATCATGCGCATTCCCTGCAGAAGACCGTCATCGCCATCACGGTGGAGACAGCCATCGTGCCATGGATCGAGCACGTGGAGCGTGCCGAGGTGAGCCAGCTTGCGCCGGATTTCTGGCGCGTCCTCGCCCGCTACGGCTTCATGGAGAAGCCGGACGTGCTGCGGCTTCTGAAGCAACGCCCGGAATTCGCGACGATCGATTTTGCCAACGCGACCTATTTCATCGGCCACGAGACGATCGAGGCCCGTGCCGACGGGCGGGGTTTGCCCAGATGGATCGTGTGGCCCTTCGCGTGGCTGCAGCGCAATGCGTCGCATGTGGCCGATACGTTCAACTTCCCGCGTGACCGCGTCATCGAGATCGGCCGGCGGGTCGAGCTCTGAGACCAGCGATAGCGTCCGCCTCTGCTTCAGGTCGCCTGCCGGCGCGCCCGGACGTGCTTGACAGGACCGCCTGCTGCTCCCCTCAGTGATGACCGCAATTTGCGCTGGAAGGATAATTGCGCATGTCCGATTGGCTGAGCCTCATCCCGTTCATCGTTGCGGTCTTCGTCGTGGCGCTGAGCGGTGCGGTCTTCATGCCGGGCGACTGGTACCGGTCGCTCGACAAGCCCTCCTGGACGCCGCCGGACTGGGTTTTCGCGCCGGCGTGGACGGTCCTGTACATCATGATTGCCGTGGCGGGCTGGCTGGTGTGGACATCCGCCGGCCCAGGGCCAGCGCTCGCGGCCTGGATATTGAACCTCCTCTTCAACGGCGCGTGGTCTTGGCTGATGTTCGGGCGGCGCCAGATCGCCGCGGCTCTCGCCGACGCCCTGGCCATGCTCGCGACGATCCTGGCGTTCATGATCCTGGCTTGGCCGTCGAGCCAGACAGCGACCTGGCTGTTTGCGCCCTATCTCGCGTGGGTCGCCTTCGCGGCGACGCTGAATGGATCGCTGCTCAAGCGCAATCCGGCCACCTGATTTCAGGGCGCGCGCTGTCTTTACTTGAGGCCCATCGACCGGCTGAAGGCTTCGAACCGCTCCTTGGCATCCTCGAGCTGGATGCGGCGCAGGCGGCGCTTGGCTTCCTTTGCACCCTCCTTGCACTCGGCGAGGAAGGACTTGAACTCCTCATCGAGGATACCGCGGCGGTCGGCCATCTGCACCATGTCGAAGTCGGGCGTGTAGTTGGGTTCGACGATCAGTGGGCCGTTTTCGGTGGCGGCGACGTCCCAGCCGACGAGGCGGATGCCGCCCAGCAGACCGGCCGCTTCGCACACGAGCGCCTTCATCTCGTTCCACTGGGGAAGTTCGAAGCCAACCAGCGCTTCGCCGCTGTCGGGATGCTGCGTGACGGGCTCCTGGTTGAGGCCGACGCCGCGCACGGCGCGGATCACGCGCCCGGTCTCGAGATCGAGCGTCGCCAGGAGATTGCCGCCGCGCCAGAAGTTGTCGGCGACGTTGGCGCCGGCCGGGATCTTCCAGACCGCGCGGTGCACCTTGGTGCCGGCCTTGCTGCGGGTGGTGAGCATACGCACGGTGGCGAGCCGCTTGCCGGCAATCCGCTCGATGGCCGCGTGCGGGTTGGCACGCGGCTGCAGAATGTATCCCGCGCTATAAAGGCTCGCGACCTCGTTGGCGAAGGTTTCGATCTTCACGCGCGCGCCCGTCGGGGAGACGAGTTCGTCGGTGGCGAGATCCACATGATCGAAGCTCGCGGAACCCAGGCTGCGCAGGGAATCCATCGGCTTGCCGAACAGAGGATAGCGGGAGGGCTCGCGCAGGAACGCGGTGAGATCCGCGGGCGACGTGATGCGCGGCGCGTTGCGCAGGGGCAGCGTCTCGCTGTAGAGCGCGAGCGTCGGAATGACGGGATAACCATAGCCACCGAGCAGCGTCGTCACGGCGAGCTTGTTGCCCATCAGGCCCCACCACTCGCTGTCGTAGTTGGCGGTGATCCAGATGCGGCGGGACGTGTCGAGGCCGACAAAGTGCGCCTTGTCGGCGCCGGCCAGCATGGCGTCGTCGAAGAGACGGAACGCGAAATAGTCGCCCACGGCCAGCTTGCCGCCGCCGAACGAGAGCTTGGCAATTTCGATGAGGACCTGCTGATAGGGCTTGCCGTAGTTGGCCGCGATCACCTTCAGAGCCTCGGCGATGTCGAGCTTGCGGACGGCGACCTCGGTATCGAGGACCTTGGCGGCAGCGGGCGCCACAGAAGGCGTTTCCAGCGGCAACTCGGCCTCGGGACGGCGCAACGGAGACGCGGACATGGACGGGCACCCTCTTCGACGGCGGTGTGAGGCCCGCATGGTGCTGCCGAAGTTCAAAATATTGCGTGAATACAAGGCTAAGAATGGGTAAACAGCCCACTCAATCAGCCTACGGACACGCGAACCCGCGTTCCCCTCTCACGGGCCTGTTGAAACTGTCCTCAGGCTTCCGCATTTGGCGGTCACGTTTGCGAACCCGCCGGAGTAAGTTCCTCTGTCGCCCGACCCTGCCAAGGAGCGCCCATGCGCCGCAACCGCCGCGTGAAGATCGTCGCCACCCTCGGCCCCGCCTCCAACAGTCCGGAGGTGATCGAGCGGCTGTTTGCGGCGGGCGTCGACATGTTCCGCCTCAACATGAGCCATTCGCGGCCGCCGCACGATGCGGCCAAGGCGGCCTACCAGGCGATCCGCACGGCCGAAGCGCGATTCAGCCGGCCCATCGGCGTGCTGTGCGATCTGCAGGGGCCGAAGTTTCGCGTGGGTGAGATCGGCGGCGGGCGGGCTGAACTCTTCAAGGACCAGATCTTCCGCTTCGACCAGATCGAGAGCGAAGGCTCGGCGCAGCGCGCGTTCCTTCCGCACCCCCAGATCTTCGAGGCGATCGAGCCCGGCCATACGCTGCTGATCGACGATGGCAAGATCCGCATGCAGGTGATGGACCGCAAGCCTGGCGTGATCGACGCCAAAGTGATCGTGCCTGGGCCGATCCTCAGCCGCAAGGGCGTGTCGATGCCCGATACGGTGCTGCCGATCGATCCCCTGACGGAGAAGGACAAGGCGGATCTCGATTTCGCGCTGCGGCTCGGCGTCGACTGGGTCGCGCTCAGCTTCGTGCAGCGGGGCGAGGACGTGCGGGCGGCGCGCAAGATCATCGGCGACCGGGCCGCGATCATGTCCAAGATCGAGAAGCCTTCGGCGATCAGCGATCTCGACGATGTCATCGCGGCTTCGGACGCGCTCATGGTGGCGCGCGGAGATCTCGGCGTCGAGATGCCGATCGAGCGCGTGCCGCTGCTGCAGAAAGAGATCACCCGCAAGTGCCGGGCCGCCGGCAAGCCGGTGGTCGTGGCAACGCAGATGCTGGAGAGCATGATCTCCTCGCCGGTGCCGACGCGGGCGGAAGTGTCCGACGTGGCGACAGCCGTGTTCGACGGCGCGGACGCGGTGATGCTGTCGGCGGAAAGCGCCGCAGGCCAATTCCCGATCGAGGCGGTGAGCATGATGGATCGCATTGCCATCGAGGCCGAGCGCGATCCCATGTACACGCCGCTCGTGCATGCGACGCAGACGCCGCCGCTGGCCACCGGCGCCGACGCTATCGCGGCCGCGACGCATGCCGTCGCAAGCACGCTCAATCTGGCAGCGATCGCCTGCTACACGGCGACGGGTTCGACGGCGCTGCGCGTCGCGCGCGAGCGGCCGAACCTTCCGGTGGTGGTGCTGACGCCGGTGCTGTCGACCGCGCGGCGGCTGGCCGTGGCGTGGGGCCTGCACTGCGTCTTGACGAAGGATCCGGACGACCAGGCCGACATGGTGCGCAAGGCCTGCGAGATCGCGGCGCGCGAAGAGTTCTGCAAGCCCGGCGAGGGCATCGTCATCACGGCGGGTGTGCCGCTCGGTTCTCCCGGCACGACCAACATGATCCGCATCGCGCGCCTCGATGCGCGCGGGGCGCCCGTCGCGTTGTGATCGGGCCAGCGCAACTTGCCGCCACCCTGGATGCAGGGTCCGGGGCTGGGCGGTTGCATTGTTCGAAGCGGCGCGATCAACGGCAACTTGCGTGGATGCCCGCCTTCGCGGGCATGACGGAGAGGATGAGACGGGCGCGGAATAACTTCCTCAACGTCCCCCCCCCCCCGCGTAGGCGGGGGTCCACGCCAGTCCGAGATCGTGCCGCGTGCGTTGAGGGCGCTCCGCCTCCTTTTTTGGCCTTTCCACCACGTAAGTGGCTCATCGCATCAGACTACTCCCGCGGAAGACATCAGCTTTTCGCGTAGAGGCCGTCGTAGGTCTTGCGCAGTTCGTTCTTGAGGACCTTGCCCATGGTGTTGCGGGGCAGGTCCGGCACGAACAGCACGCGCTTCGGTAGCTTGTACTTGGCCAAGCGGCCATCCAGGGCGCCGAGCACCGCCTTCTCGTCGAGCTTGGCGTCCGGGCTCGCCACGACGACGGCCGTGACGCCTTCACCGAAGTCCGCGTGCGGCACGCCGATGACGGCACTCTCGACGACGCCGTCGATGGCGTCGATCTCGGCCTCGATCTCCTTCGGATAGACGTTGTAGCCACCCGAGATCACCAGGTCCTTGCCGCGGCCGACAATGTGCACGTAGCCCTTGTCGTCGATCTTGCCGAGGTCCCCGGTGATGAAGAAGCCGTCATCGCGGAACTCCGCCTTGGTCTTCTCCGGCATGCGCCAGTAGCCGGAGAACACATTGGGGCCCTTCACCTCGATCATGCCGACCGCGTCGGTGGGAAGCAGCGCACCGGTCTCGGGGTCGGCAATGCGCACCGTAACGTCGGGCAGCGGGAAGCCAACGGCGCCCGGCACGCGCTCGCCGTCGTAGGGGTTCGACGTGATCATGTTGGTTTCCGTCATGCCGTAGCGCTCGAGCACCGCATGCCCTGTGCGCGCGTGCCACTGACGATGCGTGTCGGCGAGCAGCGGCGCGGAGCCCGACACGAACAGGCGCATGTGCTTCGTGCTCTCGTGGCTGAGGCGCGCGTCCTGCAGGAGGCGCGTGTAGAACGTCGGAACGCCCATCATCACCGTCGCCTTCGGCATCAGGCGGAACATCTCGTCGGGATCGAACTTCGGCAGGAAGACCATCGACGAGCCGGCAACCAGCGTCGTGTTGGTCGCAACGAACAGGCCGTGCGTGTGGAAGATGGGAAGCGCGTGCAGCAGCACGTCGTTCGACGAGAAGCGCCACACGTCCTTAAGGACCAGCGCATTGGAACTGAGGTTGCGGTGCGTGAGCATGGCGCCCTTCGAGCGGCCCGTCGTGCCCGAGGTGTAGAGAAGCGCAGCGAGGTCGGTCTCGCTGCGCGCGACCGTCTTGAAGCTGTCGAGCTGGCCGGTCGCGGCGTTCATGATCGAGCCGTCGCCCGCAGTGCCGAGCGTCTCGACGCGGTGCACGCCGAGCTTGCGGGCCATGGGCTCGATGGTCGCCAGGCGGGCGGGCGTGCAGACGACGACCGTGGGCTCGGCATCGCCGATGAAATACTCGAGCTCGGCCTGCGTGTAGGCCGTATTGAGCGGCAGGAACACGGCACCCGCCCGGCAGCAGGCAAGGTAGAGCAGGATCGCTTCCGGCGATTTCTCCACCTGCACCGCCACCCGGTCGCCCGGTTTCACGCCCATGCCGGCCAGCGCATTGGCGATCCGGCCCGTCGCCGCGAGGGCGGCGCCGTAGGTCAGGACCGAGCCGTCCGGCCGCTCGATAAACGGGCGCTCTGCCTGGGCGAATGCGGGCTCGACGATGGAGAAGAAATTCGCGGACATACAGGCCTCTGGGATCGTTCCGGCTCTGCTGCCGCATACACCAGGGGACCTCCGGCGACAATGGGAAGGGGTGTCCCAGCGCGTCCGGTGCATGAATGTGCTGCCGAGATCGCGGGTTGACCTTCTCCCGGCCCTGAGCGAAGCCAAACGGGGCGGGCATCGCCTTTTCCAGCCGCAGAGGCAATCCATGGCGCACGCAACGGACAACCGATATCCCGAACTCAAGTTGCTCATCGGCGGGGAATGGCGCACGCGAGCCGGCACGCCCGTGCTCAACCCGGCGGATGAGAGCGTCATCGGCGAGGTGCCGCACGCGACGCGGAAAGACCTGGAAGACGCGGTCGAAGCCACCGAGAAGGGCTTCCGCGTGTGGCGCAAGACGTCACCGGCGAAACGCGCCGAGATCATCCTGAAGGCCGCCGCCCTGATGCGCGAGCGGGTCGAGGAACTCGCCGTCGCCATGACGCTGGAACAGGGCAAGCCCATCGGCCAGTCCCGGCTCGAGGTGCAGCGGGCGGCCGACATCATCGAGTGGGACGCCAACGAGGGACGCCGCGTCTATGGACGCGTGATCCCGTCCGAGCCCGGCATGCGCCACACCGTGCTGCGCCAGCCGATCGGGCCGGTGGCCGCCTTCAGCCCGTGGAACTTCCCGGTCAGCTCGCCGTCGCGAAAGGTGGGCGGGGCGCTCTCGGCGGGCTGCTCAATCATTCTCAAGGCTTCCGAAGAGACGCCGGGCGGGGCCTACCAGATCGCGCGCGCCTTCCAGGATGCCGGACTGCCGCCGGGCGTGCTCAACCTCGTCACCGGCGTACCTTCCGAGATTTCGCAGTATCTCATCCCGCAGCCGGAGATCCGGCTCGTCACGTTCACCGGCTCGATCGCGGTGGGCAAGCACCTCGCCGCGCTGGCAGGCGCGCACATGAAGCCCGCGATCATGGAACTCGGCGGGCATGCGCCGGTGATCGTGTGCGATGACGTCGATCCGGTCGCGGCGGGTGCCGCGGCGGTGATGGGCAAGTCGCGTAATGCCGGTCAGGTCTGCGTGTCGCCGACGCGGTGGTTCGTCGAGGAGAAGATCTACGAGCCCTTCGCGCGATCGTTCGCCGACAAGGCCGCGAGCCTGAAAATCGGCAACGGCCTCGATCCGGCAACGCAGCTCGGGCCGCTCGCCAATGCGCGGCGCGTCGAAGCGATGGCGGAGTTCGTGGCCGATGCCAAGGCCAAGGGCGGACGCGTGCTCTCCGGCGGGGCGCGTCTGGCGAACCGGGGCTACTACTTCCCCCTCACGGTGCTCGCCGACCTGCCGGCCGATGCCCGCGCGATGCGCGAGGAGCCGTTCGGGCCGATCGCAACGGTGAGCCCGGTGAAGAGCGTCGAGGAAGCCATCGCGCGCGCCAACGAGCTGCCGTACGGGCTTGCGGCCTACGCGTTCACGAACTCGGCGAAGAAGGCCGAGCAGCTGGCCGACGGCGTCGAGGTCGGCAACCTGTCGATCAACCACTACGTGGCGTCGATCGCGGAGACGCCGTTCGGCGGCGTGAAGGATTCGGGCTATGGTCGCGAGGGCGGCAGCGAGGGCCTGACGCATTACACGGTGGTGAAGAACGTCTCGCACCTGACGGGGTGAGGGCGCCCTCGTTTGCCGCCCTGGGTCCCTGATATTTGCCTTCGGCAAATTCAGGGATGACAGATGAGCGAAATATTGCGCACCTATCTGTGCGTTCCCGGAAGCCGGGCGTCAGCACGGCTGTCCGGCAACTGTATTCGCAAAAAGGGGTCCGGGCTCACCAAGGGGATGGCCCGCCTTCCCCTTG
>RXJK01000121.1:14697-15510 GCA_003963125.1 Hyphomicrobiales bacterium | reverse complement strand
GGCGACGGACGAGGGGATGCAGAACGACAGCGGCCCGTGAATATTGCGGTCGCCCACCACCTCCGGCCACACGAACAGGTCGCGTTTCACCTCGCCTGTGAGCGGGTAGTCGGCCGGGTTGGCTTTGCGGGGCGCGATCGGCCCGAAGTCGACGACTTTGGCCTGTGTCTCGCCCGCCTTCAGGACGAGCGCGAATCCGATCCCGCCGAGCCCGCTGTTCCACGGCTCGGCCGCCGACAGCGCGAAGGCAGTGGCGACCGCGGCGTCCGCCGCATTGCCGCCGGCCGCGAGGATCGCCGCGCCGGCCTCCGCCGCCTCGCGGTTCTGGCTGACGACGATGCCGTTGCGCCCCCGCGCCGAGGGCTTGCTGATGACCCAGTTCTGGGTGCGATAGGCGCGCGGATCGACAGGGGCGGCTTCGGTCGGCATGGACATCCTCGGGGTGGGCCGTGAGAGCGTGTCGTCGCACGAGGCGACCCCGCCACCATAGCAAGCCTCGCGCTCGCCGGAACCGGCGTCGCGCAAGGATCTCCCCGTCCGAAACGGCAGACCCGGGCCGCCGTGACGGCCCGGGCGCACGTCTTCAGCTCAGTTGGTCGCCTTGACGCCCTGCGGCGAGGCGGCGGCCGAGGCGATCGCCTTCTCCAGGTCCTCACGCTCTTCGCAGCCCGAGGGGCAGAGCTTTTCCAGCCGGGCGAGGTTCTCGCGCGCCTTGGGCAGGTCGCCCGTCTCGACGTAGAGTTCGCCCAGGTATTCGAGCGCGCCCTTGTGGTCGGGATCGAAGTCGAGGGCCTTGCGGTAGAACGTGTAGGC
>RXJK01000121.1:0-14627 GCA_003963125.1 Hyphomicrobiales bacterium | reverse complement strand
TTGGCCCGCACGGGGCCGAGGTCGGGCGCTTCCTTTGTGGGCGTATCGACGGCGAGCGCCGATCCGGCCCCGAGCGTCACGGCAAGCGCGACCGCGGCCAACAGCCGGCGCGGCGACCGCACGATGTATCCAGTCATGGCGTCCTCCTAGATGGTCACAGGCGTGAAGGTATAGGCATTGCCGTCCTTGGCGATACGGCCCGTCCCTGGGAACGGGAAATGCGCCCCGCACAGCATCGTCTGGTCCGCGATCACCTGGTCGAGCAGCGCGCGCCGCGTGGCAACCGCCGTCGGACCGTCCTGGTCGTAGGCGCCCTGCCACTCCGGATGCGGGGCGAGCAGCGCAGGAACGTAGGCGACGTCGTTCGAGATCATGAGCTGCTGGTTGCCCGATCCGGCAAGATACGCGGCGTGCCCCGGCGTGTGGCCCGGCGCATTCACCATGCGCACGCCGGCCACCACCTCGGTTCCTGGCTGCACCAGCTTGAAGTTCTTCCACTTCGGGAACACGGCCTGGATGCGTTGCCCGAGCCCCTTGCGCGCTTCCGGCAGCTTCTCGACGCGGCCCTCTTCCGTCCACCACTGGTATTCGGCCGCGTTCACGATGATCTCGGCATCCGGATAGATCGGCGCGTTGGTGCCCTTTTCCATCAGCCCGAAGATGTGGTCGGGGTGGAAATGCGAAAGCAGGATGGTCTTGATCCCCTTCGGATCGATGCCGGCCGCCTGCATGCTGGCGGGCAGGCTGGTCGCCGTCGGCTGCCATTGGCCCACACCCGAGCCTGCATCGACCATGACGAGCTTACCGGCAATCTTCAGCACGATCACCGTCAGCGGAATGGGCACGAACTCGTTGGGCAGGTTGGCTTTCGCCAGCGCCTCCTTGGTCTCGTCGACCGACGCATTCTTGATGAACGCCGGATCGTGCGGCTTGCGCCAGATCCCGTCGTAGAGCGCGGTGACCTCGATGTCGCCCACCTTGTAGCGATGGAACGTCGGGGAGGGGGCTGCGGCCGTCTGCGCGGCGGCCGGCTGCACGATGGCGAGTGTCCGGTCGAGGCCGAGGGCGGTAGCGAAGGCGGCGGAGACGAGGATGTCGCGGCGGCTGGGTGTGGACATGGATCCTCCATTGGTGGGCACCCCGGCATGGGGTGCATCCCTGTCGATCCGCCGAACGGCCGATCCATTCCCGGGCGCGGCTACAATTCGTGCCGGCGCCTGCTCACGTTTCGGTGACTGCACCGGTTCGGGAATAAAAGCGGTTGGGGCCGGATAGAATGACCGTGTGACAGCACGTGCGCGGCAAGGGAGGGCCACAGGCCGACACCGAAACGATGGCGAAACGCACCGATTTCGAGCGCATCGCGGTGCCGCATCTCGATGCGGCCTATACGCTTGCCGTCTGGCTGCTGCGGTCGCGTGCCGATGCCGAGGACGTGGTGCAGGAAGCTTTCCTCAGGGCCTTCCGCGCTTTCGGCAACTTCCGCGGTGGCGACGTGCGCCCCTGGCTGCTGGCCATCGTCCGCAACGCGGCCTATCGCGAACTCGGCCACCGCAAGAAGTCGGCCGCGGTGGTCTCCCTGGACGAGATCCTCGCGCAGGCCGGTAGCGAGGGCGGTCGATCGGCCAAGCTGGTGGAGAGCCTCGTCGACAAGGCGGCGAGCGCGGAAGCGCAGATGATCCGCGGTGTGGACGAAGCCATTCTGCGCCGCGCGCTGGCCGAGCTGCCCGAGACCTTCCGCGAGGTCATCGTGCTGCGTGAGATCGAGGAATTGTCCTACCGCGACATCGCGCAGGTGATCGGCGCGCCGGAGGGCACCGTCATGTCGCGCCTGTCCCGTGCGCGCACCGAGCTGCGGGACATCATGAAGCGCCTTATCGCAAAGGAAGAAGGCCATGCAATGTGAGCGGGCCCGGGAATTCGTGAGCCGAGGTCTCGATGGCGAGCTCGACGAGGCCGAGAAGGATGCGCTGGGCGCCCATCTCTCGGGCTGTCCCGCGTGCGCCGAGATGGCCCGTGATCTGGCGCGCATGAGCCGGGACGTGCGCGCGCTCGGCCGTGAGCCGGCCCCGGTGCACGTCAAGACGCGCCTCCTCGACGCCATCCGCAAGGCCGATGCCGAGGCGCCGGCCGTCGCCGGCACATGGAGCAGCCGGCAAGTCTCCATGCCGCGCCTTGCCGCCGCCGTCGTGATCGCCTGTCTCGTCTCTTCCGGCCTGACGCTGTGGCTCCTGAACACCCGCGAGGCGGGGGCGCGCCTGGAGCACGACATCGTCACGGCGCACGTGCGCTCCCTGCTCGAGAGCCCGATCCAGGTGGCCTCTGCCGATACGCACACCGTGAAGCCGTGGTTTGCCGGCCGCGTGGACGTCTCGCCCGTCGTCAAGGATCTGGCGAGCGACGGCTTCGCGCTCGCCGGCGGCCGCCTCGATTATGTCGACGGCAAGCGCGTCGCCGTCGTGGTGTATCGGCAGCGGCAGCACGTGATCAACGTCTTCACGTGGGCTGCGACCACGGCGCGTCCGCCGCACGCCACCACGCGCAACGGCTACAACCTGTTGACGTGGTCGGCCAACGGCGTCGTCTATTGCGCCATCTCCGATCTCAATCTCGGCGAGATGGAGCGCCTGCGCAGCCTCCTGTGATTCTCTTTTCGCCGTTTCCGAGACCGAGAATGGTCTAACCAAACGCTGATGCGCGGCGTCCTGAGTACAAAAATGTACCCTGTTGCAGCTGTGCTCACCCTACGGCGCCACGCCAAGACTGCGCTTGCTGGGCTTGGATTTTCCCGTCGTATAAAGCGACACGAGCGTTGCTGCGTCCAGCCTTCCTTTCACGCGCCTTACCGAAGCGGGACGGCAATTAACAATTTATTAACCAGATTGAAGCCCCCTAGGCCGCATCCGATTTCGCAAGGGGGAATTCAATGCACGCTCGTAATGCTAGGATTTCCGTTTCGCCGGCTCGATTGGCGGCTTCCGCGCTGGCCCTCGCGGCCGGCATTGCATCTGCCGCTCCGGCGTTTGCCGGCGAGGGCTACATGCAGAACGGCATCGGCGCCCGCAGCAAGGCGCTGGCCGGCGCCGGCGTCGCCGACAGCACCGACGCCACGGCGGCGAGCCTCAATCCCGCAGGCCTCACCGGCGTGTCGACGCAGATCGACACCTCGACCTCCTTCTTCAACATGCGCGGCGGGTTCTCCTCGGTCGGCTCGGGCGGCTACACGGCCGACGGCAGCCACAAGAGCGAGAAGGATTGGCTCGTCATCCCGAACTTCGCTGCCACCTGGCGTGTGAACTGGGGCTGGGTCGATGCCATCGCGCTCACGGCCTACGGCAACGGCGGCGTGATGACGCGCTACGCGGACATGCCGAGCACCACCTGCAGTGGCCTCTCTCCGCCGGCGTCGGGCGCCTACTGCGGTGGCGTCATGGGCATGGTCGCTCAGCAGCAGTTCTTCTCGGTGGCCCTCGCCAAGCAACTCACGCCGGGCTTCTCCGTCGGCGTCGCGCCCATCCTTGCCCGCCAGACAATGGAAGTGCAGGGCCTCAGCCAATTCTCGGTGTTTTCAAGCGATGGGGCCAACTTCACCAACCGCGGTACGGATGAATCCTGGGGCGGCGGCGTGCGCGCCGGCTTCGAATGGAAGGTGATGCCGGGCGTGAAGTTCGGCGTCGCCGGCAATTCCCGCGTCTACATGGGCAAGCTCACCCGCTACAGCGGCCTCTTCGCCGAGGGCGGCAGCATCGATGCGCCCCCCTCCCTGCAGGCTGGCGTCGCCGTCGAGGTCCGCCCCTCCGTGACCATGATGTTCGACTGGAAGCACATCTGGTATAGCTCGGTGAAGTCGCTCAGCAACGCCTCGACCAATACGGGCGTGACGCTGTTCGGCGCCAGCGACGGCCCTGGCTTCGGCTTGCAAGACATGGACGTCTTCAAGGTCGCCGCCGAATGGAAGGCCAACAAGGCGCTCACCTTGCGCGCCGGCTACTCCTACAACACGGCGCCCTTCAGCAGCCGCGACGCAGACCTCACGTCCATGACGCTCGGCCTCGCGCAGCACCATCTGACGGCGGGCCTTAAGGTCGGCGTGACCGACAACATGGACCTCGAAGTGTCGGGAATGTATTCGCCGCGCGCCACGCTCACGGGTTACGAACTGCTCAACCCGAGCCGCGTCGTAACGACGGAATCGAGCCAGTTCGAAATCACTGTCGGCGGCGTCTACCGCTTCAATTCCGACAAGGTGCTGGCCGCCCCGCTGAAGTGATCGGCGAGCGTTCACCGATCCTTAACCAGTGCTGCAAAGGCCTAAGCCCCGTTAATACTATAACGAGGGCTTAGGCGCATTCTCCCCCCATACAAAGTGTTTGGCGTCGGGGGTTTTTAAAGATGACTGGTAGCGATGCAGGCCGCGGCAAGACTGTTGCGTCCGAAGAGTCCCTCAAGGGCAGCCTGCGCGATTTCAAGGTCCTTCCGGGCACTGATCTGATCGGCCGCTTCGACGGCTTCTTCGCCTGGCAGGATCTGCGCCGCAAGAACGGCGTGTGGCCCTACGCCAAGTCGACGACCTCGGCCCCGCGCACGCGCTGCACGGCCCTGACCGACGACGGCGTGCCCTTCTCTGGCGTCAACTTCGCCTCGCAGGACTACCTGAGCCTCGCGTCGCATCCGGAAGTGAAGGCCGCGGCCATGGAGGCCATCGGCCAGTACGGTGTGCACAGCGCCGGCTCCGCCGCGTTGCTGGGCAACACCAAGAACTCGCTCGAGCTCGAGCGCAACATCTCCGACTTCCTCTGCGGCCACGAGATCGTCCTCTACCCGACGGGCTGGTCGGCCGGCTTCGCCGCCGTGCAGGGCTTCGTGCGCCCCAACGATCACGTCGTGATGGACGTGCTCGCCCATTCCTGCCTGCAGGAAGGCGCCCGCGCTGCGACCCAGAACATCACCTACCACGGCCATCTCAACGTGCGCGCGCTGGAGCGCCGCCTGCAGAAGATCCGCGCCTCCGACAAGGAGAACGGTATCCTCGTCGTGACCGAGAGCCTGTTCTCGATGCACTCGGACACGCCCGACATCGCCGCCCTGCGCGCTGCCTGCGACCAGTACGACGCGAAGCTCCTGGTCGATTGCGCGCATGATCTCGGCGCCATCGGTGATGATGGTCTCGGCCATCTCGGCCTGCAGAACATGCTGCACGGCCCCGACATCATCGTCGGCAGCTTCTCCAAGACCTTCGCGGCCAACGGCGGCTTCATCGCCGTCAAGACCAAGGCCGCGGCCGAGTACCTCAAGTACTACAGCGCCACGCAGACCTTCTCCAACGCGCTGTCGCCGGTGCAGGCTGCGTCCGTCAACGCGGCCTTCCGCATCGTGCGCTCGGCCGAGGGCAAGGAGCGTCGCCAGCGCCTGATGAACAACATCCTCTACCTGCGCAGCGAAGTGCAGCGCGTCGGCATGGAGGTTCTGGGCGATCCGTCGGCGATCGTACCGGTCCGCCTCGGCGCCGAAGGGCTCGCGCGCATCGCCTCCCGCAACCTCGCCGATCTCGGCGCTGTGGCGAACCTCGTCGAATACCCCGCCGTGCCGCAGGGCGGCGCCCGCTTCCGCGTGCAGGTCATGGCCGACCACAAGCACGAGGAGATCGACGTCCTCGTCAAGGCGATGCTGGAGGCGATGCGCTCCGCCGACCTCGAGTTCCGCGCCCACCGCGAAGGCGACCGCGCGCCTCTGATCGGCGTGCGCGCCACCGACCGCTCCGAAAAGGCCGCCTGACGGCCAGCGTTATGCATCTCGAAAGGCCCGGGCCCACCCGGGCCTTTTTTCGTTGCACGGAGGTGGAGCTGAGTGCGTGCCTTTGTGCCACTCACTGCATTCCCGGAAATCGCGCGCGCGCGATTGTCCGGGATCTCGCCGCGGGGCGGTTGGGCAACTCCGTGGATCGATGTCAGCGACAACTGCCACCGGGCAGGACCCCGGACTGGCGCTCCGCGCCATCCGGGGATGCAGATGGAGGCTTGTCCAAGCGACGATCAATCGTCGATGACGCGCCGCGGGGGCACTGCGTTTGTCATCCCGGACGGTGCGCAGCACCGATCCGGGACCCAGGGGCCACGGGCGCGTCCTTTGCCCCTGGGTCCCGGCGCGACGCGCTTCGCGCTTCGGCCGGGATGACAGGGTGAGCTGCGTAAGACTTCCGGGGGCCTATTTCCGCGGGGATGCCGGAGCTGGGCAGAATTGTCAGCGCCGGCTTCCTCTTCGAGCCGCACCTCACGCACCGCCGGCCGCTCCTCACGCTCAAAGAACGAAACGCCCCGGCGGTGCCGAGGCGTTTCAGCATTCCGGAGGGGATGCCGCTGGCGCGGTCTAAATCCCGGCGGCGACGCGGGCGCCGGCCAGCGCACCCTCGATCTTGCCGAGGAGCCGCATCAGGTCGACGGGCTTGGTGTCGAAATCGCAGCAGCCGGCCGCAAGACTGTTGCGGCGGTCGCTCTCGAAGGCGCTCGCCGTCAGCGCGATGATCGGGATGTTGGTCGTCGACGCACGCGCCTTGATCTGCCGCGTCGCTTCCCAGCCGTCCATGATGTCGCCGAGGCCGATGTCCATGAGGATGACGTCCGGCATCAGGCGCTCGGCGGCCTCGATCCCGGTCGGTCCGTCCTCGGCGAAGCGGACGGAGTAGCCGCGCTTCTCGAGCCGCCGTCCGAGCACGTCGCGGTTGATCGGATTGTCCTCGATGATGAGTACGATGGGCATGGGTTCTCCTCGATCAGGTTAGGCCGCGTGCGGAGCCTGCAGCTGGCCGTTGCTCGTTTCGATGGCGGCGAGCGCGCGCAGGAGGACGTTGCGATCGACGGGCTTGGCGACCACGGCGGCCGCACCCGACTGCAGGGCGCGCTTCTTCTCGTCGATGATGCTCAGGATGACGACGGGCACCGATTTCGTCACGGGATCGGCCTTGAGCGCGCTGAGCACCGACCAGCCGTCGCAGTCCGGCATGACCACGTCCAGCAGCACGGCATGCGGCTTGAGCGACCGGGCAAGTTGCAGGGCCCCCTTCGGGTCGGCCGTGGCAACGACGTTGAAGCCCTCTTTGGTGAGGAGCCGGTCGGCGAGTTCCAGGAAGGCGATGTCGTCGTCGACGACCAGCAGCCGCTTGGCATGGGGATGCTCGGCGCGCCCGACGGCGATCTGCTCGGCCTGCGGGCCTTTGCCATCCGCACCCGCCGCGCCGGTGCCGTCCACGATCGCTTCCGACGGCGGGCGCGCAACGGCCGGCAGCCGGATCGTGAAGCACGAGCCCTTGCCGAGTTCGCTTTCGACGCTGATGCGGCCGCCCATCAGGTTGCACAGGTTCTGGCTGAGCGAGAGGCCGAGGCCGGTACCGCCGTACTTGGAGGCGATCTTGGCGTTGGCCTGCGTGAAGTTCGAGAACAGCGCGTTGATCTGATCCTTGGAGATGCCGACGCCGGTATCCTTGACCGCGATCTCGATCCAGTCGCCGTCGGCGAGCGTCTCGCGCCGCACCTTCAGCGTGATCTCGCCGTTGTGCGTGAACTTGGTCGCGTTGCTGACGAGGTTGAGCACGGCCTGGCGCAGCTTGGTCGCGTCGAGATGCGCGATGCCGAGCTTGTCGTCGCCGCGCTCGATGATGAGCGTATTCGTGTTCTTCGCGGCGAGCGGCCGCGAGTTGATCTCCACCTCGTTGACGAGCTTGTCGAGGTCCACGTCCTCCAGGAACAGGTCCATGCGGCCGGCCTCGATCTTGGAGATGTCGAGGATGTCGTTGACCATCGAGAGGAGGTGCTGGCCAGCGGCGCTGATCTTCTGCAGATCGCCGATCTGTTCGCCGCGGCCTTCGAGTTCGGCGTCTTCGAGCAGGATCTCGCTGTAGCCGATGACGGCGTTGAGTGGCGTGCGCAACTCGTGGCTCATTTTGGCCAGGAACTCGGACTTGGCGCCGTTGGCGCGCTCGGCCTCTTCCTTGGCTTGCATCAGCTTCTCGAGCGTCGCCTCGTGCCGCGCGATCTCGCGCAAGAGCTCAGATTGCGAATCCACGATCTGCGCGTAGTAGCTCGCCATCATGAGCACATACATCGCGGCCGACATCGCGGAGATCAGCCCCACGCCCACCATGTTCTCGATGGGGATGTAGGAGGGGAAGCGCTCGCCCCACAGATAGGCGATGTAGAAGGAGCCGAGGCCCGCGGCGATCTGCAGGAACACGACGGCGCGCGTCAGATTGCTCGACCCCATGTAGAAGAAGGCGAGCAGCGGCACGACCAGCAGCCACATCAGGAACGGCGAGCTCGCGCCGCCGTAGTTGAACGAACCCCACAGGATCGCGAAAATCAGGTTCTGCACGCTGAGCAGCGCCAGCGTCGTGTAGTACTGGGGCATCATCTTCACGAGGAAGGGAAACACCCAGAACAGCGAGATCGACGCGCCGAGGATCGGCACGTGCGGCCAGGGATTGGGATCCGCGAGATACAGGAACGCGGTGATCGGATGGCTGAGGAACGGCCCGGCCAGATGACTGATGAGGAACATCCGCTGCCGGCGCTGCTCGTTGCTGCCCGGGCGGAGTTTGGGATCCGTGAACCAGTCGATGACGCCACTGACGCGGTCGATAAACTGCATTTTATGCCCCGAAGTACGCGAGACCTGCTCAGCAGTTTGTCGCACGCCTTGGTGAATTATCGGTGGACGGGAGCGCGATAATGCGCGCCATGCGGTGATTGCGCGCTAGTGGGAGCGCGCCAAGGCATCGATTGTTTCGGCAACCGTGGCGCTGACGAGCGGCAGGCATTGCACGACTTCCGCGACGTCCGCGCTTTCGAGCTCGATGCTGCGCGCCAGCCGCGCCAGCCGTGCCGCACCGAGGTTGGCCGCCATGCCTTTCAATTTGTGCGCGACGCGCTTCGCCTTGACGAGTTCCTGCGCGTCGGCGGCGGCGGTGAGTTCGCTCACGCACGCCTCGCATTGGCCCGGCACCTGGGCGAGGATCGCCTCCACATCCTCCGGGTCGAGATCAGTGGTCCACTGCGCCATCGCCACGGGGTCGATGAGCGGAATGGAGAGATCGGCTTCTCTGTGCAAGGTTCGAACTCCGTTGCGTTCGCATGCACGATGCCCCAGGAACTGCGAAGAAAGTCTTGAATTCCTTTGGTGCGCACACGGTACGTGCAACGGGAATGCGGGACATGATTTCCGATTAGGAAAGCGTTCACCATCGCGAGCAATACGACGACGTCCCGGCATTTGTTACCCCGGAATTTACTGAAGCCATTGCACTGTGCGGCCACGAACCGGTGCAGCAGCGGGGCAATGCAGGCCCGCGAGCGCCGCGACATGAGTTTGGGTGAACGATGCGTAGACCGACAGTCCTGGTCGTAGACGATGATGCGTTCTCGAGAACGGTCGTCAGCAAGAAGCTGAAGGCCCTCGCGAACGTCATCGAAGCGGAGGACGGGCACGACGCGCTCTGCCGCATGCAGGGCGTGCGCATCGATCTCGCCATCGTCGATCTCGAGATCCCGCGCTTCAACGGCCTCGATCTCATCAAGTGCATGCGCGGCATGCCGTCCTTGAAGCATATCCCGATCATCGTTCTAACAGCCAACGAGACCCGTGGAGGTCTCGAAGGCGCGCTGATGGGCGGCGCGACGTCGTTTCTCTTGAAGCCGCTCAACTGGAGCGCGTTCGGCGAGCACATCCGCCACGTTCTGGAGCTGGCCTATCGCGCCGGCCACCTCGCGCTCCACGATCATCTGACGGGCCTGCCGAACCGCGTGCAGCTCAACGAGCGTCTCGAGAACGCGCTGAGCCTCGTGCAGCCGGGCGCGCTCGTCGCGATCCACATGCTCGATCTGGACCAGTTCAAGAAGGTCAACGACACGATGGGCCATCCAGCCGGCGACCGGCTGTTGGAACTCGTCGCCGAGCGTCTGCGTACGCTCGTGCGCGGCGCCGACACGGTGGCCCGCATGGGGGGCGACGAGTTCGCCATCGTGCAGCCCGCCATCTCGGGTCCCTCCGATGCGGCAACGCTGGCGCAGCGCATCGTCTCCGTCGTCGGCGAGCCCTATGATATCTCGGGCGTGCAGGTCGTCATCGGTACGACCATCGGCATCTCGATTGCGGGAACGCCGGGCTGCAAGCCGGAGAACGAATTGCGCAATGCCGACATCGCGCTCTACCGCGCCAAGAAGGCGGGCCGCGGCACCTTCTGCTTCTTCGATACGGGCATGGACCTGGCGCTGCACGAGCGCCACGAGCTCTCCCTCGATCTTGCGCAGGCCGTCGAGAACAAGCAGTTCGAGCTGTTCTACCAGCCCGTGGTCGGCCTCGAGTCCGATCGCATCAAGGCCTTCGAGGCCCTGATCCGCTGGCGCCATCCGAGGAAGGGTCTCGTCCCGCCGGGCGCGTTTCTGACGCTTGCCGAACAACTGGGGCTCATCCTGCCGCTCGGCGAGTGGGTGCTGGAAGAGGCTTGCATGGCCGCGCAAAGCTGGCCGCAGGATCTGTGCGTTGCCGTCAACCTGTCGCCGACGCATTTTCGCAGCAAGGGCCTCGTCGACGCGGTCCGCCGCGCGCTCGACAAGTCGGGCCTCGATCCGCGGCGTCTCGAGATCGACGTGACAGAGGCAATCCTGCTGCGCGATCCCGGGACCGCGCTGGCCGTGCTGCACGAATTGCGCGCACTCGGCGTGCGCATCGCCATGGACGATTTCGGCACGGGCTATTCGTCCATCAGCCACCTGCACAGCTTCCCCTTCGACAAGGTCAAGATCGATCAGTCCTTCGTCGAGAAGATGATGGCCAACCGCAGCTCGCTCAATGTCGTGCGCGCGGTGGCGACGCTGGCCAACGGCCTCGGCATCGAAGCCACCGCCGAAGGCGTCGAGACCGAAGAGCAACTCGCGGCCATCCGCGCCGAGGGCTGCACCGAGATGCAGGGCTTCCTCTCCTCCGAACCGGTGCCCGCCGGCGAGATCCCTCTGTTGCTGCTCGAGGAGCAATTGCGCAATTCGGACGGGCCGGCACGCGCTCCCCGCGGCCAGCCGTCGGCGTCAAAGCCAGTGCGCGAAGCGCCTAGGGTGCCAGCCAGGAAGGCAGCAGGGACTTGAAGTTCGGGCTCTTGGGCTGCCCTTGCGGGCGCGGCTGCGGGGCCGGCTGTGGCGACGGGCTCGTCACCTGCTGAGGCGGCGGCTGCACGGGCGGCGGCGCCCGTTCGATCTGCTCCCGCAACCTGGCGCTGTCCTCGCGACGCCGCGCCTCGTCGAGCTTTCTCAGCCGCTCGAGTTCGTCGACGTCGCGCTCCATCTTCCGGACCGACACCTCGCGCTCCAGCGCATCCGTTGCCACGTCCGGCGTGATGCGCCCGACGGCGCCCAGCGCACCGCGATAGTGCACGCTGACGCTCGGCAGCTCGCGCCCATTCCCGGAAAGCAGCTTGTCCGAGAGCCGCCAGTCTGCGGCGAAGGTCAGCGCGGCAAGATCGATCGCGGCGCTGCCGGACGCGGTGCCCGCCGGCATGTCGACGCTGATCGGTTTCAGGCGCGCCACGCCGTCGGCGATCTCGACCGCCAGCGGTGAGGGCAGCGGCAGGGCCGGCTTGCTCAGGTTCGCGAGAACGCCCTGCCGCACGAGCTGCGCGATGCTGTCGTTGGCGCCGGCGATACCGGCGTCGACCGCCATGCTGACGGCCGACGGCGACAGGCCGGGGACGGCAGCGCCCTCGTGCTCGATCGTCCCCTGCCCTTGCAGCGACGCGACGAGCGCCCGCGGGCTCGTGCCGGTCCCCTTGAAGGAGGCCTTCACCCGCGCCGTTCCCGATGCGCCGACCGAGAGGCGGGCCATATCGATGCCATCGGACTGCAGCGTGCCGACCATCTCCATGCCCTGCGGTGCGGCCTGCAGGACGAGGGCCGTGGCCCAGCGGCCGCCGAGGGCTGCACCTTCGAGCTGGCGCACGGCGATCCGGCCGTCCGCGATGCGCACGCTGGCGCGCGCGTCGTTGAGTACGAGGTCCCGGTCGAGGCTGAGGCGTCTGGCGCGCAGCTCCACGTCGCCGACCAGCGCGCGGACGGCGCGCGTGTCGAATGGCTCGCCGGGCCAGTTGCTGGCGCGCTCGTTCAGCGCGCCCTCTGCCGCCGCGGCGGTTGCAGCCCCGATGCGGTTGTCCAGCGCCGGGGCGAGCAACTGCGCTAGGCTCAGCGTGTCGGTCTCGATGTCCGCGTTGATGCGCTGCGCAGCGCCGTCCGGAGCGATGCCGAGCCGCCCGCGCAGCACCGCGCCGCCACCCATGTCGATCGCCATGCGTTCGACATTGAGCGTGCTGCCGTCGGTGGCGAGCCGCAGCGTGCCGCTCAGAGGGAAGCTGCCGAGGCGCAACGGTGGGGAGATGCGCGCCAGCGCCGCGATCCGCGCGCCGTCGGCCCCGGCGATCTCGAGATCTCCGACGAGGCGCGGCGCCTCGGCGGAGGTGTTGAGCCGGCCGTCGAAGGCCAGCGCCGTTTCGTTGGCGGTGAGGCTGAACAGCACCGCCATGCCGTCCTTGGCCTGTCCGCCCGCGCGCAGGAGTAGGCGGCCGGCCTCCGCCGTGCGCGCCGAGGGCCGCGCATCGCCTGCAACGCTACCTGTTGCCGGCAGCAGCAGGGCTGCAACCTGACGCGCGTCCGGATTTTCGAGCGACAGGAGGATGTCCGTTGCACCGGCGCGCCAGTTGCCCGTGCCCTCGTCGAGACGCGCCTCGAACCGCAGCGTGCCACCGTTGGCTTCGCCTTCTCCCTTGAGATCGACGGAAGTCGGCAGGCGGGCGCCGAACGCGACGCTGCCGGCGATCCGCAGCGGCGCCAGAGACTGGAACCGCGTTTCGCCGGGACGCAAGGCTTCCGGAATGCCCAGCACGTCTGCCAGCGGCTTCAGGCTCTCCGGCGTCTCGGCCGACGCCGTCAGGCGCAACCCGCCCTTGCGCATCGTGTCGGCACTCGCGACTTCGCCTTCGATTTCGAGCGAGAAGCCCTCGTCGCCGCTCGCGCGCACCAGCGGCACCTTGAGAAGGCTGCCCTTGCGCTCGACGTCGACCGTGACGTCGCGGTAGGTCTGTCCTCCCGTCAGAAGCGAGCCGGTGCTGATGCGCAGCGACAGGTCGGCTGCGCCGAGGCCGGTGGTGGCGCCGCGCGGCTCGCCAGCAGGGCTCGACGGCGCGAGCAGCGCGATGAACGCGCCGAGGTCCGTACCGGCGGGAACGAACGCCCGCGCGTCGATCTCCGGTCCGTCGAGCCGCAGGGCGAGTTCGCTCTGCTGGCCCCAGCGATAGCTCGCCGAACCTTGCACTGAATTGCCGGAGATCTCGGCCGCGACGTCCTTGAGGCTCGCGAAACCGGGCTCGATCGCGAGCGCGGCGCGGGCGGCAAACGTGCCGTCCGAACGCCCTTCCGATTGCAGCGCGCCTGCCGACGCCCAGCTTGCAAAGCGGGCGAGCGATGCGCCGCGCATGGTCACGGCGCCGGCAAAGCGCGGCGCCTCCGCCGTTCCGGACACGGCTCCGTTGATCTCCATGCGACCGCTGCCGGGCACGCCCGCCTGTAGCTCCTCGACCACCAGCCGCTCGCCCTCGCGCTTGAGCGCGAGCTTGAGGCCGCTGATGGCTTCGCGCCCGACATTGGCCTGCTCCACCGTCAGCCGCGCCCGCGAGCGTCCGCCCTGCGGCAGCAGGTCGTTGAGGCGCTGGGCGAACGGCACGATGCTGTCGAGCGGGCCCGCCCCCTGGCCGACGCCGCTGATGCGATCGAGGTCGAGCCACGGCGAAGCGAGCTTCACGTCGACGTCGAGATCGCCCCGCCAGAGCGCGGTCATCTCGCCGGCGAGCGTCTGCGGCTGCCCGCCCTGTTCGAAGCCCAGCGCGAGGTTACGCAGTTGCATGCCGTTGGCATCGGCCGTGAGCTGGGACTTGAGCTCGAACGCCTCGTCCGTGACGGCGCGCGTTTGCGACGGCCAGATGCCGCCGAAGGGGAGCCGCGCCGTCAGTTCGCCTTCGAGCTTGGTGGCACCCATGAGGTTCGCGATCTTGGCGTCGACGGCGTAGGTGGAGGCGGTGTCCTGCGCCCTGACGGAAGCCTTGAGGCGGATGGAGCCGTCCGCCTCGGGCGCCGCGGTCGCCAGCCGCAGCTCCCGCTCCGCGCCTTTGGCCCCGAACGACGCGCGCACGCGGTAGGGCCCTTCGAGCGCCGTCGCCGAAAGGTCCGCCTGGATGTTCTCGAAATGCGTGCGCTCCTGCCCGTTGGCCCCGTGCACGGCGAGCATCCCGTCGCTGATCACGAGCGAGGTGATCGACACGCTGGTCGGCATGTAGGCGGCGTTGCGGAAGGCGCCGATGAAGCTTTGCCAGTTCCAGTTGCCCTTGTCGTCGACGGCGAGGCGCAGCACGGGCCGGCGGAATTCCACCTCGTTGGCCTCCACCGCGCCGCGCAGCAGGGGCGGGATGGCAAGCTTGATCGTCAGGCTCTCGGTGCGGAAGAAGGGTTCCTGCAGGCCACCCGCGGCGTCCGCGATGCGCACCCGCTCCAGGCTGAAGTAGGGCGTCGGCAGGAAGTGCAGGTTGACGGCACCGCCCACGCGCA
>RXJK01000406.1 GCA_003963125.1 Hyphomicrobiales bacterium | reverse complement strand
AGGGCACGCTCGCCGGGCCGATCGTCGGCGGCGTCATCTTCGGCCTGCTGCCGGAGGTGCTGCGTGCGGCGGCCATCAAGCCGGAAGTGCAGTGGGTGATCTACGGCGTGCTGATGGTGTTCATCGTCTACTTCCTGCCCGAAGGCATCGTGCCGGCCGTCCGCAACTGGTGGAACCGGCGGCAGCAGTCGCGCTCCCCCGAGGTGTCGTCGCAGCCGTCTTCGGTCGGCGGGGTGGCGTCATGAGCGCGGCGCTTACTGTCGACGGCCTGACAATCCGCTTTGGCGGCCTCACGGCCGTCGACGGCGCAAGCTTCGAGGTGAAGGAGGGCGAAGTGCTCTCCCTCATCGGGCCGAACGGCGCCGGCAAGACCACCGCCTTCAATGCCATCACGGGTTACGCGCAACTCGCGGGCGGGACAGTTTCCTACCGCGGCACGCGCATCGACGGCCTGCCGGCAGACCGGATCGCCGCGCTCGGCGTCGTGCGAACGTTCCAGAAGACGGCCGTCTTCACCAACCTCTCCGTGATCGAGAACGTGCTGATCGGCCTGCACCTGCGCTCAAAGCAGACAGCGCTCGGCATCCTGCTCGGGCTACCTTCCGTGCGTCGCGAAGAGCGCGATCTCGACGCCGCGGCACGCGAGACCTTGCGATTCTGCGGGCTGCTCGAGCGGGCGGACCTCGTGGCTTCCTCGTTGCCCTACGGTGAACTGCGCCTGCTCGAGGTGGCCGTGGCACTCGCCGCGCGCCCGAAGCTTCTTCTTCTCGACGAACCCGTCTCCGGCATGAACCCGGTCGAGACCGAAAGCTTCATGAAGCTCTTGGCGCAGATCCGTGCGCAGGGCGTCACGGTGCTGCTCGTCGAGCACGACATGAAGATGGTGATGGGCGTGTCGGACCGCATCGTCTGCCTCAACTACGGACGCATCATCGCCAACGGCACGCCGGCTGAAATCGCCAAGGACCCGGCCGTCATCCGCGCCTATCTCGGAGAGAGGTACGCTCGTGCTCAAAGTTGAAGGCCTCGTCTGCCGCTACGGCAAGGTGGCGGCGGTGCGCGAACTCTCGATCGAGGTCAATGCCGGAGAGCTCGTCACGCTGATCGGCGCGAACGGTGCCGGTAAGACGACGACGCTGCGCGCCATCTCAGGCGTGCTTCGGCCGGCCGCGGGGCGCATCACGTTCCTTGGTGAGGACATCACGCGCGCAAGCCCGAAGCGGATCCTCGAACTCGGCATCGCGCACTGCCCGGAAGGCCGGCGCGTGTTTCCCTACATGACGGTCGCCGAGAACATGGCGATGGGGTGCTATCTGCGGCACGACTCCAACGGCATCCAGGAGGACATGGAGAAGTTGTTCGCCCGCTTCCCGCGCCTCGCGGAGCGGCGCGATCAGGCGGCGGGGACCCTGTCGGGCGGCGAGCAGCAGATGCTGGCGATCAGCCGGGCCCTCATGTCGCGCCCGAAGCTCGTCCTCTTCGACGAGCCGTCACTCGGCCTCGCGCCGAACCTCGTGGAACGGACCTTCGAGATCATCAAGGAGATCCGGACGCAGGGCACGACTGTGATCCTCGTCGAGCAGAACGCCTTCGCGGCCCTCGAGCTTTCCGACCGCTCATACGTCCTCGAACAGGGACGCGTGACGCTCACAGGCACGGGTGCGGAGCTTCTCGACAACCCGCACGTGAAGAGCGCCTACCTCGGCGCCTGACGGGACCGGCCGGCAATTCTGCTCCCGGCGTTTCTTCCGGCGCCCCGTGCGCAAGCCCATGAAATCTCAGGACGCTCCGCCTCGGGTGGGACCAAGTGCTGCATCTCCGCCCTTGTGTCGCACCCGTCACGGCTTCGCCTCCAATCCGGTCTAAGCGTTGTCGCTACGTGCGCATTCCAACCCAGGAGACGCCTATGCCTCCCATCGACTGGTCCGCCATCCCGCTGCAACCGCTCGGACTTCTCGCGGGCCTCGCCTTCATTTCCTCCCTGATCGGGCACAGCCTCACCCGCAATGCGCTTGTCGGCGCCATCATCACGGTGATCCTGTTCGTCGCCATCTATATCGGCTGGAACTACTATCCACACGGGCTCGCGCCGGGCATCCGCTTCCCGGGCTAACACTTCTTCCACGCGCTTTGGGGGACGGGGAAGGTCGGCTATAAGGGCGGACACGTTGCAGTCCGTTCATGACGCTTGCGCTATAAGACACGCGGTAGAACGTGGACGGCGGGTTTTGGGGAGACCTCAATGAAAGCTCGCACAGCAGCACTCTCGGCCATCGCAGGCCTTCTTATCATGCTTGGAGGCGCTCCGGCCTTCGCCCAGCAGGACGGCGACATCTGCACGGCGCCCGACAAGCGCGTGTCCTGCTCCATGCAGTGCTGCGGCCGGCGCGCCTGTCCGCCCTCGTGCGAGGTGGACTGCGTGAAAGCCTGCGTCGACGCCTGCGCCTCGCCCGGCGCCATGAACGACTTCATGAGCCGCATCAAGCAGCTTCAGGTGCGCTGCGGAAACCGCTCCGTTCGCTGACGAGCAGTCGGAATTCAGGATCGTAAGGGCCGTCCTCGCACGCTGCTTGTTGCGCGTCTCGTGCGCTGAGGGTGCCGAATTGTCGAGGGGGAGTTATGGCAGTTCAAGCCGCTGATGCGCCGATCGTTGCGCAGGAGCCCCATACGGAACGCTGGCTCGATGGCCTGCTGCGCGGCATCTACGCCGTGCGCGTGCCGCTGGCGATGGCCCTGCTGTCGGTGTTCATCCTGACGCTTTTCGATCAGGCGCTCGAAGTGCACCGCGTGCTGACCCTCGAACGCGCGCGCAACATGTACCACATCCAGTGGTGGCTGGCGGTCGGCTCCCTCACCCTGCTTGCAGGCGTGCTGTGGCAGGTCGCGCGGCAGATCGCGGAGGATGCGGCCGGCGACATTCCCGCCGGCGTCGACCCGCATCCGCTCTGCGATACGGTGCTGCGCTGGGGGCCGCGCGTGATCGCGACGCTGCCCCTGCTCGGCGCAGGCCTCGGCATCTGGCTCAGCCGCCTGCCGCAGTTCGATCTGTCCAACACGCCCGCGGCTCTGCTCGGTCCCATCAGGGAAATCGCGGCCCTGCAGCAGCAGTTCCTGATGGGCGCTGCGATCATGGCCGGCATCGCCGTCGTCTTCTTCCTGATCGTGACGATTTTCGAGCGCAAACTCACGCCGCACGGAAGCTCCAAGGCGCGCAAGCTCGCGGTCTTCAACAGCTGGATCGTGTTTCCGATCGTGATCCTGGCGTCGATCGTGCTGCTGGTGCGCGATCCCGTGCACCTGCCGCAGCGGCTGGGCTCCATCCCCGTGTTCGCGCTGTGGATGGTGAACCTCGCGGTGCTGTCCGCGCTGTTCTCGCGCTACTACCGCATCTTCGGGGTGCCGCTGATCGGCACATTCGCCGTGCTGTTCGTCGTATTCGAGATCTTCGGGCTGACGGACAACCACGAGTTCCGCCACTCGGCTAATCCGGACATCCAGCGGCCGACGGTCGAAGCGGCCTTCCGCTCGTGGCTCGGCGCGCGCAAGGACATGGACGCCTACAAGAGCGCGGGCAAGCCCTATCCGGTGTACGTGGTCGCGGCCGAAGGCGGCGGGCTCTACGCCGCCTACCAGACGGCGAAATTCCTGTCGCGCATGCAGGACCTCTGCCCCAACTTCGCGCAGCATGTGTTCTCGATCAGCTCGGTCTCCGGAGGCAGCCTCGGGGCCGCGGTGTTTGCGGGGCTTTCCCGCAACCACGGCGCCAACGACGCTGCCAAACCGTGTCTCGAAAGCCTTGCGACGCGCGGCGACTACGAGAAGCGCTCCGACCGCATCCTTTCGCGTGACATGCTGGCGCCGGTCGTCTGGGGTGGCCTCTTCCCCGACTTCCTGCAGCGCTTCATCCCCTATCCGATCGAGAGCTTCGATCGTGCGCGCGCGCTGGAGCAGGCGTTCGAGCAGTCCTGGCGCTTCAGCGGCGAGCGCAGCGACAACCCGCTGTCGCGCTCGCTGTTCGAGATGTGCGGCAAGGGCGGCGCGGATTGCCTTGCCGGCGCCACGCCTCTCCTCGCCTTCAACACCAGCAACGTCGAGACCGGCATGCAGATGGTGCTGAGCCCGCTCGACTTCACATCGATCGGGCCGCCCTGGACAGGCTCGGCGAAGACGTTCGACTTCTTCTCGACGGGCGTCGACCCGGTGGACATCCCGCTGTCGACCGCGATCGGCCTCAGTGCGCGCTTTCCCTGGATCTCGCCGGCCGGCTGGTACACGTTCCAGGATCCCGCCGACGTCGGCCAGGGCAAGAAGGCGCGGCTGCGGCGCATGACCTTCGTCGACGGCGCCTACGTCGACAACTCGGGCGTCGCCACGGCTTCGAAGCTCGCCCAGTCGCTGGGTGAACTGCATGCCAAGGACGGGAGCCTGCCGCCCGTTGAAATCAAGCTGATCATGATCTCGGCGGCGTGGATCCCGTTCGACCGCTTCTGGATGGACGAACCCGTCAACAAGGCGCAGGGCGATCTCTTCTCGCCGCTGCTTGCGGCCCTCTCCACGTGGCAGGGGCGCGGCTTCACGACCCAGTACGACGTCTCCGCCGATCCCAAGCCCGGGTACAAGATCATGGAGGCGGGGGTCTACTACAATTATCTGCCGTTGCCACTCGGCTGGCAGCTTTCAAGTCTCTCGCGTGAGTATATCGACCTCTTCAAGGGCTTCCCTGAGAAGTGCGACGAATCGCAGCTCGACCGGTCGCTGCAGAGCCACGCGGCGCTCGCCAACACCTACATCAACCGTGCGAACTGCGTGGCCGCCGAGATCCGCCGCGACCTTTCGCCCATGCAGCCAGCGTCGGCAGCTCCTATGCAAATGCGCCGCGCCATAACACCGGCCAACTAGTATAATCTCCTGCCGCTGACGGGCACGCGCCGGGGGGCGCGCCCGCGAACGCCGTGGCCAAAGAAGGCCGCGGTCAGCGCGGACACGCGAGGGACATGCATGCAGATCAAGTCGAGCTGGCAGCGACGGGGCGCTGGGCTTTTTGTGAGTGCGGCCGTCGCGCTGACGGCGGTCCCCGCGGCCTCCGCTCAGAAAGCAGCGGCAGACTGGACCTCTAAGCTCGAACCCCGCACGCGCGCCATGCAGGTGTGCAGCCTCGCGGGCCTCACGGCCTTCGGCAAGGACAAGAAGCTCAAGCCGCGGCCCGACCGGGTCGTCGTCAACGCCGGCACGACACCGAACATCGACGCCAAGTCCGTGTCGGGAAGCACCGGTGGCGTACGCAGCGGGCAGAAGTGGTACGCCTTCAGCTTCAAATGCACGCTGAACGAGGCCGGCACCAAGGCCACGGCCTTCACGTACGAGCTCGGCAAGGAAATCCCGAAGGCCCAGTGGGACAAGCTGGGCTTGTGGCAATAGGCCGGCTCAGGGCTTGGCGAAGAAGCGCTTCAGGCTATCGAGCAGCGCATCGGGGCTCTCGGCGAACAGCGAGTGGCCGCAATTCGGCAAGGTCTCGAACCTTGCGCCGGCGATCGCCTCGGCCAGCTTCTGCCCGACCTTCACGGGCGTCATCAGGTCGGCCGTGCCCGCGACGACGAGAGTCGGGCAGCGCACTTTCGCTGCCGACTGAGGCCCCGTCGACCAGTTCGCGCAGGCCAGAAAATCGCGATGCAACGTACCAGCGGCGTTGCGGCCGAGAAGCGCCATGGACGCGCCCGTCATCCAGACACCCGGCACGGGATTGCCGCCGACCTTGGCGCCTTGCGCGAGCGACCAGCCCGTCATCATGCCGTAGGCGGCGGCCGGATTGTCGCGCGCAGCGTTGAGCAAGGCTTCGTTCACGGGCATCGCAGCGCCCGCGCCGAGAAGAGCCAGGCGATCGATGCGATCGGGAATGAGCGCTGCGACTTCGAGCGCGATGCTTGCCCCCATCGAGTGGCCTACGAGCGCCGCCGACTTCACACCCGCAGTATCGAGCACGCGTACGATCCACTGCGCCATCGCCGGGATCGCGTCGAGCTGCGGCCCCTCCGAACGGCCATGCCCGGGAAGATCGAGCGCCAGCACGCTGAAGCCGTGCCAGGCAAAGGCGCGCGCCGGGAGCTGCCAGTTGGTGTGGTCGAGCCCCGCGCCGTGGATGAAAACGACAGTGGGCTTGCCCGTCTCGAACGCGCGACCGCCTGTCGCCGCATAGACCGTCTTGCCGTCGACCGTGAGAAGCATCGCGTCAGCCCTTCTGCGAAGCGGCCAGCGCTTGGCCCAGGTCGTCGAGCAGGTCCTGCGGGTCTTCGAGGCCGATCGACAGGCGCACGAGTTCCTCACCGATGCCGGCCTTGTCGAGGTCGGCGGCACTCATCTGCTGGTGGGTGGTGCTCGCGGGATGGATCACGAGGCTCTTGGCATCGCCGACATTGGCGAGGTGCGAGAAGGTGCGCAGCCGCTCGATCAGCTTTGCGCCGGCCTTGCGGCCGCCCTTGATGCCGAAGCTCATGATGGCGCCCGCGCCTTTCGGCAATTGCCGGGATGCGAGCGCGTGGTCGGGATGGCTTTCGAGGCCTGGGTATTTCACCCAAGCGACCGCCGCATGGCCTTCCAAGAACTTGGCAACGGCGAGCGCGTTGGCGACATGGCGGCTCATGCGGACGGGTAGCGTCTCGACACCCTGGAGCAGGTAGAACGCGTTGGCCGGGCTCATGCAGGCGCCGAAGTCGCGCAGGCCTTCGGCACGCGCGCGCATGATCATGGCGGCCGGCCCGAATTCCTCCGCGAAGGAGATGCCGTGATAGCCGGCGTAGGGCTCGGTCATGGTCGGGAACTTGCCGGAGGCCGCCCAATCGAAGGCACCGCGGTCGACGACGATGCCGCCGATGGCGACGCCGTGACCGCCGAGGAACTTCGTCACCGAGTGCATGACGATGTCGGCGCCATGCTCGAAGGGCCGGCACAGGTAAGGCGTCGCGAACGTATTGTCGATCGCGAAGGGCAGGCCGTGCGCGTGGGCCACCTCGGCGATCGCCGCGATGTCCATCACCTCCAGGCCCGGATTGCCCAAGGTCTCGCCGAACACGAGGCGCGTCTTGTCGGTGATCGCCGCGGCAAAGGCCTTGGGATCGCGCGGATCGACGAAGGTGGTGGTAATCCCGAAGCGCGGCAGCGTGTGCGTGAACATGTTGTGCGAGCCGCCGTAGATGCGCTGCGAGGCCACGATGTGGCTGCCGGCATCCATCAGCGTGGCGACGATAAGGTGCAGCGCCGCCTGGCCACTGGCCGTCGCCACCGCGCCGACGCCGCCTTCCAGCGCCGCGATCCGCTCCTCCAGCACGCCGACCGTCGGATTGGAAATGCGCGAGTAGATGTGCCCGGCGCGTTCGAGGTTGAAGAGGCCGGCGGCGTGATCCGTATCGGCGAACACGTAGGATGTGGTCTGATAGATCGGCACGGCGCGCGCGCCCGTTGCCGGATCCGGCCGCTGGCCGGCATGCAGGCTCAGCGTGTCGAAGCGTGGCGCCCCTGGGATCTTCGTCATCGGCTTCTCCACTGCGCCGCGCCGTCGCGTCGCGCTAGGTCTTTGCAGGCGTGTCGAGCAGGCTCCCCGGCAGCGTGCGCGAGTGCCCCCGGAATTCCGCGATCGTCGCGCCGGCCTCGTCGCGCACGGTGACATCGTAGATGCCGGAGCGCTCCTGCTGCAGGCGGGCTTGCGCCTCGGCCACCAGGCGCATGCCGAGGCGCCCGGGGCTCACGTACGTGATCGCGCAGTTCTGCGCAACGGCGCGCTGGCCGAAGGAGTTGCAGGCATAGGCGAAAGCGCTGTCGGCGAGCGTGAAGATATAGCCGCCGTGGCACATGCCGTGTCCGTTGACCATGTGCTGGGCGACGGCCATCTCCATGCGCGCGTAGCCCGGGCGGACTTCAAGAACGCGCATGTCGAGTGCCTTGCACGCGGCATCGTCGGCCCACATCACCTGCGCCGAGCGACGCGCGATCTCGTCCTGGTCAGCCATTCAGGACGGCCTCCCCGTGAAGCGGGCGGGACGCTTCTCGAGGAACGCGGCAACGCCCTCTTTCGCATCGGGCGAGGCGCCCGCTAGGCGCTGCAGATCGCGTTCGAGGTCGAGTTGCGCGCCGAGCGTATTCGTCATCGCGGCCGCGATGGCCTTCTTGGTGAGGCCGATGGCATACGTCGGCGCGCTCGCAAGTTTCGCCGCCGCGGCTGCTACCTCGTCCTGGAACTTGTCGTCGTCCACCGCCTTCCAGATCAGCCCCCAGGCCTCCGCCTTCTCGGCGGGAAGCGGTTCGGCGAGGATCGACAGGGCACGGGCTCGCGCCGGCCCCAGCAGCTGCGTCAGCGTGAACGTGCCGCCCGCGTCCGGGATCAGGCCGATGCGCATGAACGCCTGGAGAAACGAAGCGCTCTTGGCCGCATAAACGATGTCGCACGCAAGCGCGATGTTGGCAGACGCACCGGCGGCCACGCCGTTGACCGCCGCGATGATCGGCTTCTCCATGGTGGAGATTAACTTGATCAGCGGGTTGTAGAGCTTCTCGAGCGCCGAGCCGGCATCGACGCCGCCGTTCTTGTTGACGCTGGAATCCGCCAGATCCTGGCCGGCGCTGAACGCACGGCCCGCCCCCGTCAGCACGATCACGCGGCAGTCGGGATCGGACGCAGCCTGCTCGAAGCCGGCGCGCAGTTCCTGATGCATCGTCGTGTTGAAGGCGTTGAGCTTGTCGGGGCGGTTGAGGGTGAGCTTCGTCACGCCGCCCTGCTTGGAAACGAGTACGGTGCTGTCTGTCACGGCGCTGTCCTTGGCTGGGTCCCTGCCCGAGATCTGTTTCTGTGTTGTGGCTCTATATTGCTGAATGCGTGCGCGCATGGCCAGCGCTGCCAGCGCGGCTTCACAAATTGTACCGCCAAGGACCCGTCTAGCCGCGGAAATTCCAGGCCTTTACCGGCCTGCAGCTTGGAATGGCGAACCCCATTGTCTATAGTGCGGCCGAGCAAACACGGCCGCGGGCTCGGGCAGCCGATGTCCGCCGTGGGGGAGAACCGACACGAGAGCAGTGCACGATCGTGCGCAGGCGGCGGTTTTGCACGAGGCCGAACAGCTAAATACCTGAATTTGCAGGAGCCTTCACGGCATGAGATGCAATTGGATGCGGTGGCTTTGGGGCATCATCCCGCTGCTGATCCTCGGCTGGCTGGCCGTCGAGGCCGAGCACACGCGGATCGAGCGCGACCTCGCCGATCGCGCTCAATCGGCGCTGCAGGCCGGCGGTCTCGCGTGGGCGGCGAGCGCCTTCCAAGGGCGTGACGGCGTGCTCTCCGGCAAAGCGTCCGACATCTCCGACCCCGACAAGGCGTTGCAGCTCCTCGGCAACGTGTGGGGCGTGCGCGTCGTCGACAACCGGGCCGATCTCATCGAGCAGGTCGAAAACTACAACTGGGCGGCCTCGCGCAAGAGTAACCGCGTGCGACTGAGCGGCTACGTTCCCAATCAAGCGGCCAAGCAGACCATCCTCGGCATGGCGCGCGCCAACTTTCCGGGTTTCGACATCCAGGACCGGATGCGGCTTGCCCGCGGCGTGCCGAGCGTCGACACGTGGCTTGGCGGGGTGAGCTACGGGTTGAAGCAGCTCACCTACATTCAGCGCGGCGACGTGCGGCTCGATGCCCTGTCATTCAGCGCCAGCGGCGAGGCCGAAGACGCGGGCGCCTATCGGACGCTGCGGTCGATCAGCAACAGCTTGCCGAAGGGCATCAAGCTCGCGTCGGCCAACATCACGCCGCCGACGGTGAGCCCGCACGTCTTCACGGCGCGCTTCGACGGCAAGGCGCTCGCGCTCAAAGGTTTCGTCCCGTCCGATGCGGATGAAGCCCACGTCATAGCGGCCGCGCGCGAGAAGCTGCCGGAAAGCGCCGTCTCCGACGATGCGGAGCCAGGTGCGGGTGCGGCAACCGGCTGGAAGGACGCGGCCGCCCTCATCGTCCGGCAGCTCGTCAGGCTCGAGAACGGACAGGCCGAGATCAAGGACGGGCTCGTCACGATTTCGGGTCTCGCCGCGGACGACGAGGTGATGGAGGCGGCGCGCCAATCGCTGAAGGGGCTGCCGCCGGCTTTCAAGGTCATCGATCATCTGCAGGCCAAGCCCAAACCCAAGCCTGTCGAGCAACTGACACTGGCGCCAGTGCCGCCGCCCCCGACCGCTCCCGACCTGCAGCCCAAGGCGCAAGAGCCCGCCGAGAAGAAGGAGACGCCGCTCAGCGTTTCTTCCACCTCGCCGGTGGTGCCGCCGCCGGCCGCCGCGCCTGCACCCGCCGCGCCGCCGCGGCAGGCGGAACCGAAGCCCGAGCCCAAGCCGACGCCACCGCCCGCCGTCACGGCGCCGCCGTCGCCCGTCGCCAAGGCTCCCCCGGCCCCGCCGCCGAGCCCGGCCCAGATCAAAGCCGCCAAAGCCTGCGAGGACAACCTGTCCGGCCTTGCAGCGGCGGGCACGATCCTCTTCCGCTACGGCAGCGCGGAAGTCTCGCAGACGAGCTTCGAGACGCTGGAGAAGCTCGCCACTGCTGCGAAAGACTGCCCCGGCATGACGATCGAGATCGGCGGCTTCGCGAGCGCCGAGGGATCTCCGTTCGCCAATTTGCGCCTGTCCGAGAGCCGGGCCCAGTCGGTGTTGAACTTCCTCGTGAAGGCGGGTGTCGATGCGCGCCAGCTCGAAGCGAAAGGCTACGGCATCGCGCGGCCGGCGGCGCCGAACACGACACCTGAGAACATGGCCAAGAACCGGCGCATCGAATTCTCGGTACGACCGAAGGCGGAGACGCGGTAAGCGACGGGTGACGCATGGACTACCTTGCCTATCAGCTCATGTGGTGGCTCGTCGCGGCGTTCGTGATCGGGCTCGTGATCGGATGGATTTCCTGCGATCGCGCCGTGAAGAAACGCTGACATAAGAAAGAGCGCGCCCAGCAGCGCGACGTGTCCGGGGGAGTAACAGATCATGATCGCGCTGTACGTGCAGACCCTGGCCCTGCTCGGGCTCGCCTATCTCGCCGGGGCCTGCCTCGCCTGCATCGTCCGGCGCAGCCTCTTCAAGCCCGTGCCTGCGATGCCGGGCGTCGCGCGCGTCGTGGATCCCCTGCCCGAATTCGCGGCGAAGCCCGTTCCCGTCGCGCAGCCCTCGCCGATCACCACTGCGGCCGCGGCACCCGTCGCAGCTGCCGTGCCCGCGCAGGATCTGAAGCGCATCCGGCTGATCGATGGCCTCCTCGAAACGTCGCTCGTTCGCCTCGGCGTCACGCGCTACGAGCATATCGCGGCGTGGACGGCCAAGGATGTCGACCGCATCGGCGAAGCGCTCGGTGTTCGCGAACGCATCTCGCAGGAGAACTGGATCGAGCAGGCACAGATCCTCGCCAAGGGCGGGGAGACGGACTACGCGCGCCGACGCGCGCGCGGTGAGATCGCGACGGCTGTGCCGAGCCTGAACGAAGGCCGCTCCACGGGCATCACGCCGACGGTCGTTCCGGCGCTCTCTGTGCGACCCCAGCCCTCGACGGCGGGCGCCTCCGCGGTCGTGGCGGAGATCATCACGCAAGCGGCCCCGATACGGCCGCCCGTTGCTCCCGCCCCGGCGCCGGTGGCCACACCTGCTTCGGCTACGGCACCCACCTCGCCTCCCGATGTCTCGTCGCGCGCGGCGTTCGCGCAGGAGACACTGCCGCCGGCCGTCCCGGTTCGCCCTCAAACTGTGCACGCGCACGACGACTTCCTGCGCATCGGCCACATCGATGCGGATCTCGCCAAGGCCCTCGAGGGGCACGGCGTGACGCGCTACGTGCAAATGGCGCAGTGGTCGCCGCTGGACGTCGAGCGCTTCGAAGGGCTGCTCGGCACGAAAGGCCGCATCGCCCACGAGAACTGGGTCGAACAGGCGCAAATTCTCAGCCGCGGCGGCGATACGGCGTATTCGCGCCAATACGATCGTCAGCAGGGTCTCACGCAGCCGCTGCATCCCGCGAAGCTCGCCGACGCCATTCGGGAAAACGCGCAACGCGAGCCGCAAGCCGCAGGCCGCAACATCGGCGCCTTGCCCTCCGTGCGCTCGGAGGCGTTCAAGACCGAGCCGGCTGTCGATACGCCGCGTCGTGGCCTGCGCACGGGCGGCAACGACGATCTCAAGCGCATTCGCGGCATCGGCGTGCTGATCGAGAAGAAGCTCAACTCGATGGGCATCTCGAGCTACGAGGCGATCGCCAACTGGACTGCGGCGGACATCGACCGCGTGAGCCAGACGCTCGATTTCAAGGGACGCATCGAGCGCGAGAACTGGGTGGAACAGGCGCGCATCCTTGCGTCGGGTGGGCAGACGGAGTTCTCCCGCCGGGTCGACCGCGGCGAGGTCGAGACGGGTCGCCTCCGGAGCTGACGCGGCGCGCGTAGCGCGCGTGCGCGGACGCAACCCGCACGGCAATTTTGCGCCTGTCCAGCGCATCTCTTGGGTTGCAAAGCCTTGCGAGTTGGTGTCCCTATGCCCATCGCCCCGAGGTGAGGCATGGCCGACAAACAGCACCGAAAAACCGTGGTCCGTTCAACGGAACGGGGCTGCCTGCGCTTCTCGATCCTGCGACCAATCTCGTGCGCGGTAACCTGATGCGGCGGGCTGGACACTCGGCGCTGCGGCTCCTCGCGGGCGCGTGCTGCGCACTCGCCGTCGCAGCAGTCATCGGAATGGGACTCGCGGCCCAAGCCAAGCCGCTCGACACCAGCACCTCGATCATCGTCGCCCAGGCGCAGCGCAAGCGGCCCGCACCCAACGTCGCGAAGGAAGCGCCGCACGGGCGCGCCGAAGACGTGAAGCGCGAGCAGGGGCCCGGCGTGAAGGAGAGCGTGCAGGCCGACGTCTCCGCCCGCAACGTCGCCGTGACGTCGAGCTTCAACGGCACGGAGATCGTGATCTTCGGGGCCGTCGACAACAGCCAGCAGCCAAGCGCCGAGTCCGGTTACTACGATGTCGTGATCGTCGTCGAAGGCGTGCCGGGGCGCATCGTGGCGCGGCGGAAAAACAACGTCGCGGGGCTTTGGCTCAACACGTCCGCGGCCGTCTTCGACCTCGTGCCGAGCTACTACGCCATCGCGTCGACGCGGCCGATGGAAGAGATCGTGCCGGAGGACTATCGGGCGCTGCACGGCATCGGCTTCCGGCATCTGCGCTTCCGGCCCGCCGTCGGACAGCAATACGCGCTGTCGACGGAGGATCTCAACGAGTTCCGCGACGCCGTCGTGCGCCTGAAGCAGAAGCAGGGTCTCTACGTGCGCGACAACTTCGGCGTCGCGTTCATCGGCCGGAGCCTGTTCCGTGCCAGCATCGTCCTGCCGGCGAACGTAACGGTCGGCCCTTTCGAGACGCGCGTGATGCTGTTTCGCGAAGAGAAGCTGCTCAGCCAGTACAGCGTCCGCCTGACGCTGGAACGTGAGGGCACCGAGCGCTACCTGCACGGCTTTGCCGTCAACTATCCCACGTTCTACGGTATCGCCACGGTGGTGATCGCAGTGGCCGCAGGTCTGCTGGCCTCGACGTTGCTCAGGCGCTCGAACGCGTAGCGCCACTAGGAGTGCCAAGACATGTTCGAGTTTGCGCACGTGTGCGACATCGAGGCCATCGTGGGGCCGATCGAGGATCTCGGGCCGATGCCGCACGGCCGGCGCCGCATCATTGCCATCCACGGCGGGACCGTGCGCGGACGGATCAATGGCGCGATCCTGCCGGGCGGGGCCGACTGGCAATACGTGCGCGGGGACGGCCTCCTCGAACTCATCGCGCGCTACGCCATCCGCACCGATGACGGCGTCGACATCGCCGTGACGAACCGCGGTATGCGCCGCGCATCGGCTGAGGTGCAGGCCGCCATGTCGCGCGGCGAGGCGGTCGATCCGAAGCTCGTCTACTTCAAGACCGTGCCCGAGTTCGAGGCTCCGGTCGACAGCGCGTACGCTTGGCTCAATCAATCCATCTTCCTGGCGAGTGCCCAGCGCCTGCCCGACCGCGTGCAGATCAAGGTGCACGAAGTGCTGTAGCGTGAATTACGGAGCGGCCCGGCCAGCACTGTTTTTCGCCGCCGTCTCCTCGTTGGTCAGAGCCGCGCGCAGGCACGAGCGCCGGCGGGCGCCTGAGTCGAGGCACGCCTGCAACCGGTCCAGCGCGAGGGACTGGGCACGATAGACAGCCAAAATGCATGCCCTGTCGCGCAGGCACTCATCGCGCGCGTCATTGGCGCGTGCATTCCAGTAGCGCAGGCTCAGATAGAGGCCGAGGCCCTGGCGCTTCTCCAGGCCACGCAGCCGGCGGGCCACGCGATCGTCGGTCCGGGACAGCTCGATGTCCCCGCAGATGAGCAGGCGGGCCTCGGAAATCTCACGCGCGTTGCAGTCAAAACTCGCCGCACCAGCGGCCGGTGCCGCAAGCGTGGCCAAACCCACGGCGATCGCGGCACTGGCCAGCCGCCAGGTGCGCTTCCAGTTCCTGCCATTCACCTGCCGGCTCCCATCGCGCAAGGGATGCTCCGCCCTCAAGTTCGCAGCTTGGCAGGAAAAGGCAAGCCGCTCAAAGCTTTGTCTCTGCCGAAATGATCGGCTATGCTGATCCCGACGCTGACGAAAACCCATACCGCAGGCCCACGCGTGA
>RXJK01000294.1:13751-14708 GCA_003963125.1 Hyphomicrobiales bacterium | reverse complement strand
TAGCGCTGGCCCTCAACTACTATTGCCTGTTCGAATACACCGTCATCGGCCGCTCCTACAGCCTCGGGCTGCTGCTCTGGATCCTCGCGCTCGTCACGTGGCGGCATTGGTCCGCGTGGATCTGGCTCGCGCTGATGATGCATGTCAGCGCGCACTTCCAGTGGCTGGCGGGACTGCTCGTCGTCTACCGCTGCGCGACCCTCGGCATCAATTGGCGGGCGATGTTTGCTGTCGGCATCTCCGCTCTGCTCGCGCTCGCCAGCATGTGGCCGGCTGCCGATACCGTCGCGGCGTCGAAGCCCGCAGGTGTCCTATTCGCCATCGTATCGCTCGGCGCGATCGTCACGCCCCTGACGGCGTTCGGCGCCTGGTTCGGCTGGGCGTGGTCGGCGGCCCTCATGATGCTGTGCAATCTCGCGGGGCTAAGCGCGTTGCTCTATGCCGCGCTCCGGTTGTTCCCGCGGGACGTCATCCGCACCGGCCTTTTGGGGCTCATGCTCGCCCTCGTCCTCGCGTTCGGCGCCTGGGTCTATCCGGTCTATCCGCGCCACTTCGGCGTCGCCGCGCTCTTCATCATCGCGCTGGCTTGGCTCGGTGGCGTGTCGACGCCGCGCGCCCGCACCGTCTTCGCGACGCTCGCGATCGCGTGGGGTCTGCAAGGCCTCGCAGCCGTCAGCCTGTCGTTGGCGCAGGCGCCCTTCTCCTCGGCGACCGAAGCCGCGCAGTGGATCGTGCGCAACGGCTTGGCGGAGGCACCCTGGGCCGCCGGCACCGGACTGACCGACACGAGCTTCATCGCCGTCACGGGACGCAGCATCTATTCACTCGAGCAGGGCTGCTCTTTGCGCTTCCACCGCTGGAACCGAAAGGATCGCCCCATCGCGCCGGCCCTCGCCAATGCCCGCCTGGCGAGTGCCGCCGACGCGCAAGGCCGCATCTACTTGCTCACGGAGACGC
>RXJK01000294.1:0-13686 GCA_003963125.1 Hyphomicrobiales bacterium | reverse complement strand
CTCGAGAAGGACCAGGCGCGCGAACTCGCCGCCTTCGGTCCCGACAACCAGGGCAAAACCGTCCGCCTCTACGAGATCACCCCGCGTCACACAAACAGCGTTGCCCCCGCCCGCCCCTGCAGCTAGAGCACCAGGCCGCGAATGCACAAGGGGCGCGGACTAAAGCAACTGCTCCGAGTATTGCAGCTTGCCGTCGATGACGATGCCCTTCAGCGCTGCGTTGCCCTTCGCATCGACCGCCACGAGCACCGCGAGCTTCTTGTCGCGCGCCAGCTCTTCGAGCCGCGGCCCCTCGCCTTCCGGCACGAAGTAGCTCTCGATGCCGTAGCGCACCTGCACGGTGCCGGACGAATTCTGCTCGGCCGTCGGGAAGCGGAAGAAGGTCCGCGCCTTGAGCACGATCTGCTTCGGCCCCGTCTCGCGCGGCCGGCTTGCAGTGAGGCGCACGGGCACATAGCCGCCGCCCTCCTGCGCCTCGAGCGTCACGTAGAAGGCGGCATTGCCGACCGGGCGCGGCCCTTCGACGAGCCGCAGGGGCACGCTCGAGACGTCGTAGCCGAGGCGCACGTATTGCCCGCGGAAGAGATCGCGCGGATCGACCGGCCGCACGGGCAGCACGATCTCCTTGCCCGTCTTGATCAGGATCGTGCGGTCGATGATCATCCAGGCCAGCACCGCCGTCTGCAGGGCGGCAACCACGGCAAGCGCGATCCAGGGCTTGAGGCGCGGCAAGGTCATGCGACAGCTCCCGCAAGAGGATGTGAGCGCTTGTGCAGCCGCAGCGCAAGCCACGCGAGCCCACTGACGATGATCGCCGCCATCAGGAAGAACAGCGACGTGTTGAGCAGATTGCCGAACGTCTTGGCGTAGAGCGTGAAGATCTCCGCGGCGAACGCGGCGTAGGCGATCCACATGGCGCCGTTGTTGTCGGTGTGGATGCCCCACGCCATCGCCGCCAGCAGCAGAGCGAGCGTCAAGACCGCGAGCAGGACGAGCACGAGCATGCCGTTCGGGTCACGCGTCTGCGGGATGGCGCGGTCGTCTATGAACTGCAGGATGAACAGCGCCGCGATCGTGATCGCGAGCCCGTAGGCGAACACCGCGCCCGACACCGGCCCCACCACGCGATCGAGTTCCTTGGCCCCGAGCGATCCGGCCAGCCCCACCGCGAGCCCGATCAGCACCACGATCCAATGCGCATGCTGGTCGAGGACGAGGCCGCCAAGCGGCACGATCCACACGAGCAGGCTGATCGCGGCGAGATGCAGCCCGGGCCTCCAGCTGAGCGCGTAGGCGCAGAAGGCGCCGATGGCCCACACGGGCAGGAAGCCGAGGTCGAGGCCGTCGCTGAGATTGCGCTCGTAGACGCTCCACACCGTCATCAGGACGAACGCGGCCGCCAGCGCCGGCCCGGAACGCGCGAGATAGGCGGCAACGAGGGCACCCAGCGTCCACAGCAGCACCGCGTCCGGAGGATTGCCTTCCATGTGGTACATCTGCGCGATCAGCATGATGCTGCCGCCGAACACGGCGATGCCGCCGAGCACGGCCGCATGTCCGAAGCGGTCGAGATTGCGCCCGAAGAAGAACGTCGCCCCGCCGTAGCAGGCCCACAGGGTGGCGAGCAGCAGCACGATGCGCAACAGCTTCGACATGCCCTCCCAGTTGGCGGCAACGAAGCTCATGACGGCGAAGCCGAACAGCACGGCGCCGAGGATGGCGAAGGCACCCGCCGCGCCGATGCCCCAGTGCGTGGACGCGAGATCGGCGCGAATGGCGGCGGCGGCTGCCTCGGTGAGGAGGCCCTTGTCCTGCCAGCGTTTCAGGTCGCGCTCGAGGCGCAGGCGGTAAAGCATTCCGGGACCTTTGAACAATACCTCCCGGTAGCTGAGAGCGCGCGGGCGGCGAAACTGTGACGCCGCCGTTCGCTAATGCCGATGGAACTTTCCCGCTGTTACCCGAGGAACAGGCATGCCCCGGGGCTTAGTGTGTGGCGGCCGGCAGCTGGTCGAGGCTGGCGATGTACCACTTCTCGGCCTCGACGATCGCAGGGTTCTCGCCGTTGGCGTAGATCCAGCTGTCGACGGCCCACTTCTGGCCGTTGCCGTTTTCCTTGATCACGGCCGTCCAGTGCGTCCAGCCCGAGACGCCGCGCAGGTAGTTCTCCTTGGCGAACGGGGTTCCGACCGTGTGATGCCTCAGGAAGCCGTTCCGCTCCAGGACCAGGAGATAGCTCGTGGTGTTGGTGGATTCATCGACGCAGTCCTGCTGGGTCGGATCACCGCTCGCGAGGAAATCCATGCCGGGCCGGTCGGCCTTGGTGCCGATGACCTCGCCGGTGCGCGTTTCCATCCAGCCGATGGCGTAGGCGATGGCGCGGCGCTCTTCCGCCGGCGTATCGGCCTTGCGCGTCTTGTCCATCACGATCTTGAGCTGCTGGATGTCGTCGTCCGTGAACCGGAACGGCGTCTGCATGCGGCAGCCATAGGAGTGGCAGACATAGACCGTGTTGAAATGCGGTTCGCGCGTCTGGAAATCGCGGTAGTGCTGCGAGACCGGGCCGTTGCGCACGTGGGTGCAGCCGGCCAGTAGAAGGCCGAACCCCAAGACGGCGAGGAGTCCCACCGACGTTGCGCGACTGATTTGTCCCGTCATACCCTGTCCACAGACACCACCCGGCGCGGCGGACACTGCAACGATTCTAGTACGCAACCGAACCTAATAGCGCCGTGTTGCACCAGAAATTCGCGCCGTTCACTGCCTCTGGGAGACGCGCACCAGCCAGGCCGCATGGCCCTGGAAACGCAGATACTTCACCGGGTTGAGCGTGAGCCATCGTTTCGATAGGTTGCGGGCCCGGAAGCAGGGCATCGATGTCACACGCACCCATTCATATCGTCGGCGGCGGCCTCGCCGGTTCGGAGGCAGCTTGGCAGGTCGCAAGCCAGGGCGTGCCCGTGGTGCTGCACGAGATGCGCCCCGTCCGCGGCACGGACGCCCACAAGACGGATGGCCTCGCCGAACTCGTCTGCTCCAACTCCTTCCGCTCCGACGATGCGGCGACCAACGCCGTCGGCCTTCTGCACGAGGAGATGCGGCGTGCAGGCTCGCTCGTGATGCAGGCCGGCGACCGCCACAAGCTCCCGGCCGGCGGCGCCCTCGCCGTCGACCGCGACGCCTTCTCGGCGGAAATCACCGCGCGCCTCGAAGCCCATCCCCTGATCACCATCGCCCGCGAGGAGATTGCGGGGCTGCCGCCCGGCGACTGGGACAACGTCATCATCGCCACGGGGCCGCTGACTTCGCCGGCCTTGTCCGCTGCCATCCAGGAGGTCACGGGCGAGGGCGAACTCGCCTTCTTCGACGCAATCGCGCCGATCGTGCATATCGACAGCATCGACGAGACCGTCACGTGGCGCCAGTCGCGCTACGACAAGCCGGGTCCCGGCGGCACCGGCGCCGACTACATCAATTGCCCCATGTACAAGGCCGAGTACGACGCCTTCCTCGATGCGGTCCTCACCGGCGAGAAGACGAGCTTCAAGGAGTGGGAAGCCTCGACGCCCTATTTCGACGGCTGCCTGCCGATCGAGGTGATGGCGGAGCGCGGCCGCGACACCCTGCGCTTCGGGCCCATGAAGCCCGTCGGCCTGTCGAACCCGCATCGCCCCGGCGAACGCCTGCACGCCGTCGTGCAGCTCCGCCAGGACAACGCGCTCGGCACGCTGTGGAACATGGTCGGTTTCCAGACCAAGCTGAAGCACGCCGAACAGGTGCGCATCTTCCGGATGATCCCCGGCCTCGCGCAGGCGGAGTTCGCGCGCCTCGGCGGCCTGCATCGCAACACCTTCCTGAATTCGCCGAAGCTGCTCGACACGAGCCTGCGCCTGAAGGCTTCTCCGCGCCTGCGCTTTGCGGGCCAGATCACGGGCTGCGAAGGCTACGTCGAAAGCGCTTCGATCGGCCTGCTCGCGGGCCGCGCCGCTGCAGCCGACCGGCTCGGCCAAGCCTGGACGCCACCGCCGCCGACGACGGCGTTCGGCGCGCTGCTGGGCCACATCACCGGCGGGCACATCGCGGCCGAGGGCGAGACCGGATCGCCGCGTTCCTTTCAGCCCATGAACATCAACTTCGGCCTGTTCCCGCCGCTCGACGCCCCCTCGCACGATGTCGACGGCAAGCGCATCAAGGGCAAGGATCGTGGCGTGGCGCGCAAAAAGCTTTTATCGGCCCGCGCACTCCAGGACATCGACCGCTGGCTTGCGGGCAACATGCGCGCTGCGGCAGAGTGAGCCCGGATCATTCCGGAGGGTTGCATGTCGCTGTTCGATCTCAAGGGTAAGGTCGCCGTCGTCACCGGTGGCAACGGCGGCATCGGGCTCGGCATGGCGGTCGGGCTCGCGGAAGCCGGTGCGGCCATCGCCATCTCCGGCCGCAACGCGGAGAAGAATGCAGCGGCTGCAGCGGAAGTCGCCAAGCTCGGCGCCAAGGTCGCAACCTTCGCGACCGATGTGACGGACGATACGGCGTGTGCCCGCCTCATCGAGGACGTCGCTGCCCAGTTCGGCCGCCTCGACATCCTCGTCAACAACGCCGGCATCAACATCCGCAAGCCGCCCCATGAGCTGACGCTCGCCGAGTGGCGCCAGGTGCTCGACACCAACCTGACGAGCGCCTTCGCCTGCTCGCAGGCCGCCTATCCGAAGATGCAGAAGGCCGGCGGCGGCAAGATCATCAACATCGGCTCCATGATGTCGATCTTCGGCGCCGGCTTCGCGACGGCCTACGCGGCCTCCAAGGGCGGCATCGTCCAGATGACGAAGGCGCTGGCGAGCGGCTGGGCCAAGGACAACATCCAGGTCAACGCCGTGCTGCCGGGCTGGATCGACACGGACCTGACGAAGCGCGCCCGCAGCGAGGTATCGGGCCTCAACGCCATGGTGCTGATGCGCACGCCCGCGCGCCGCTGGGGCGTCCCCGCCGACCTTGCCGGCATCGCCGTATTTCTGTCGAGCCCCGCGTCCGACTTCATCACCGGCACCGCCATCCCTGTCGACGGCGGCTACTCCTCCCAGGCCTGATCGGCCGTCCCCACACGAAGCTTCCGCGAGAGAGGCAAGCCATGCCGCATGCAGCATCCGACGGCGCCCGCATCTACTACGAGGAGACGGGCAAGGGCGTGCCCATCATCTTCGTGCACGAGTTCGGCGGCGATCACCGCAGTTGGGACGACCAGATGCGCCATTTCGGCCGCGGCTGGCGCGCCATCACCATGGCCGCCCGCGGCTATCCGCGCTCCGATGCCCCCAAGGGCGACGAGCACTACGGGCAGGAGTTCTTCAATCGCGACGTCATCGCCGTGCTCGATGCGACAGGCGTCGACAAGGCCCACGTTGTCGGCCTCAGCATGGGCGGCTACGCGGCACTGATGGTCGCGGCGAAATTCCCCTCGCGCGTCCTGTCCTGCGTCGCCGCAGGCGCCGGCTCCGGCTCCAATCTCGACACGCGCGGCCAGTTCGTCGAGGAGTGCCGCAAGACGGCCGCCGGCTTCGACAAGGCGGGCCGCATCGACGCCAACGCCATGGGGCTCAGCCCCACCCGCGTCCACCTCCACAACAAGGATCCCATCGGCTGGAAGACCTTCGTCGACAATCTGGCCGAACACGATGCGCACGCGGCCGCCAGCACGTTGCGCAAGGTGCAGGCGAGCCGGCCGTCGCTCTACGAGCTCGACAGCGAACTGCGCAGCATCACCGCGCCGACGCTCCTCCTCGTCGGCGACGAGGACGAGCCCTGCCTCGACGTCAATCTCTGGATGAAGCGCCGCATGCCCAACGCGCAGTTGGGCGTCCTCCCGGGATCGGGCCATGCCATCAACCTGGAGGAGCCGGCGCTCTTCAACGCACTCGTCGAGCGCTTCCTCGTCGACGTGGAGCGCGCGACCTGGCGCCGGCGCGATCCGCGCGCGGTGGCGGGCGGCGTGCTCACGTCGCTCGGCAAGAACGAGGACTGATCCCACCGCACAACACGTCTGCACGACCGCCTTTGGCGTGGCGATAGTGCCGCGGCCTTGCTAGAAGGCCGTGCGCAATTCGCTTTCGTAACCAACTGAGGAACCATCATGAGCATCGTCCGCCACGAGCCCTCCAAGATCTTCTCCAAGGTCGTCGAGGCCAACGGCTTCGTCTTCACTGCCGGCATCGTCGCCGACGACATCTCGCAGGACATCAAGGGGCAGACGAAGCAGATCCTCGCCGAGATCGACCGTCTCCTGAAGATCGCCGGCACCGACAAGACGAAGGTCGTTTCCGCCAGCATCTGGGTCACGGACATCCGCAGCCGCGATGCCATGAACGAGTCGTGGAACGCCTGGACGGGCGGACAAAACCTCCCCGGCCGCGCCTGCGTCGAAGCCAAGCTCGCCGACCCGCGCATGCTGGTCGAGATCGCCGTGATCGCCGTCAAATAGCTGCCACAACTCGATCGTGCGCCGGCATCCGCCGCCGGACTGTGACGCAAAAGCTTCGAGGGATTGGGAAAATCCAGCCTGCGAGGTTTTGGTCATTCGCGGACACAGGCGAATTCGGCAAAGATGCCGCGCACATCAATCGAGGAATGGGGCTCGTCCTATGAACAAGCTTGTTGCGGTCTGTGCCTCGCTCGCCATTGCCGGATCTGTCTCGGCGGGCAGCGCTGTTGCGTCTGAAACCGGTGTCGCCCAGGCTCTGCACTCGCTGCAGCGGGTTGGCGGCCGCACCTGCCTTGTCGATCACTATCACGATGGCAGCGGCTCTGGCCCCACGCGCGGGGCTGCTACCGCCGCCGCCGTCTCGGCCTGGTCGGGCTTCACGGCTTGGGAGTATGGCTCGTCCTGGGGCCGCTACGGTCTCGCCCGCGCCAAGTCGGTGAGCTGCTCGCGCTCGGGCAGCGGCTGGAGCTGCGACATCAGCGCCATCCCCTGCCGCGGCTGGTAAGGATCCTCCCTCGCGCCTGCGATGGACCAAATGCCGGACCGACAATCTCGGTCCGGCATTTTTGATTCCGCGCGTGCCGGTTGTTTACGCCCCGCGGCCGACGAGAAGCGGCCGTGTGGTCCGCCACGCTGCGACGAACGGCGTGAGCGCACCCTGGGCGAGCCACGCCATGGGCCCGCGATCGGGAAACTGGGCCGCATCGGCGATCGCAGCACGCACCCGCCGCACGAGCACCTTGCGCCGGAACGGCCCGGCCCCGGCGCGCGTGCGGATGGCCTCGCTGATCTCCGCGTACATGCACGCCGGCCCGCCGCCAGCCGCAGCGGGGATCCGCACATGGATCTGGTAGAGTTCGGGCTCCGCGCGTTTGGCGACCGCCGCGGCGTGCTCCTCCACCACGACGGGCAGAAGCGCTTCGGCCTGCTCGGGCGATACCCGCGCCCGGCGCGCGATGTGCGCCGCGAACACGCGCGCCGCATGCGGCGGCCCGAGCACCAGCGCACTGAGGGAAGACGCCCCGTGCTCCCCGTCCCGGTCGGTTGCCTGCCCCTTCAGGGCCAGCACCGCATCCGCGAGGCCGCCGCGCGACAGGGTCAGCCGCTGCAGCTCGCGCCGCAGCCGTGCCGCCACCTCGTCGAACATGATCCGGGTTTGCTCGCGCGACACGCCATGAAAGGCCGCGACTTCGAGCACCGAGGGAAGGGCAACCGCCCCGAACGCCTCATCGACGCGCTTCAACATGCAAACAGGGCCCGCAACGCAACACGCCGTGCAAAACGCACAGCACACGCAGTATCGCGTCACGAGCGGGCAATGCGCAAGCGGGGCCGCGATGAAAATTCGCGCCCCCCGCCGGGATCTTTCCGCCTAGAAGGGGTTCCACGTCTGCTTCGGCGTGAAGCGGATGTAGCCGATGTTGGCGCCGATGCGCAGCCCGAGCCCCGACCGGATCGGCGCCAGGATCACGTCGCCGTTCGTATTGAACGTGGCGCCGACCCCGCCGACGAGATACGCCGACCCGGCGATGCCCGTGAAGTTCGAGTAGAGCTGGTCGGTGGACTTGAGCCGGTAGATCAGGAACAGCGTCTTCGACCCGTCGCCGCCGATATCGGTGCCGACCGACGGCCCGTGCCAGTAGATCTTCTGCGTGCCGCCCTCGCGCAGGTAGAGCGTGCCCTCGCCGTAGCGCACGCCGGCGATGAAGGCGCCACCGCCCTCCTCGCCGATCACATACGCCCGCGGCCGCCCGCTCTTGGCGAACACGTGCTCGATCACCGCGGCGACGTTCGCCGACAGCTTGCCGAACACGCCCGCGCTCGCGGCCTTGATCTCATCGATGGTGTAGCCGTCCTCTTCCGGCGGCAGGTACTGCGGCGGCGGCGCGTTGGGCGCGGGCTGCAGGGTCGGCGGCTCGGCGGCAGCCGTGGGCTGGGACGACGCCTCGCGCTTGGCCTCGGGGCGAACGGCCGGCGCATCCGCCTTCGGAACGGGAAGGACCTCGCCCTTGGTCTGCGTGCTCCAGGGCTCGGCGGTTTTCGGCGGCGCGGCGGCCGCGACTTTCTTCTCGGTCCTTTCGGCCGCCTTCGGTGCGGGCTTGCTCTCCGCGGCCTTGGGCTCCGCGGGCTTGGCGTCCGCCGCCTTCTGGTCCTCGGTGATCAGGCTCTTGATCGGATCGCTGGCAGCCGGCAGCGCCGGCGCATCCGCCGCCATCTGGTCGAGCTTCGAGAGGCTGTAGGCCGCTTTCGCCTTCACCGTCGCCAGCAGTTCGAGCGTCGTCGCATTCAGCTCCTCGAGCCGCGCGCAGTCCGCTTCGCTCGACGGCGAGAACGAGCCGAGGTTGTCGAGCTTCGACAGCAATTCGTTGGCCTGCGCATCGAACTGCGCGATCCGCTCGTCCTGTAGCGCCGCGAACGCGCGCTCCTCGAACCCCTGGTCGGACCAGCCGCGCTTGTCCTTCAAGGCCCGCATCTTGGCCTGGATGCGCGGCATGCTTTCCGCACTGAGTTTGCGCAGCGCGGCGCCCGCCATGTCGACGGCCTTGGCGAAATCGTCCTTGCTGCAGGTCGCCGCCACGGCGGGGCCGCCGGCACAGGCCACAGCCAGGGCGAATAGCCCTGCAATCCAAGAGACTTGACGGTTCATGCTCCCACCCGCAATGCGCAGCGGCCACATAAGCCTGCGTCGTATGGCAAAATAGTGCCACGTGGACGACTTCGCCGCCCGCCGAGCGCAATTCCCCCAAAATTCGAGCAAACTGAACCCGGTTTCACCCTGCAATGTGGCCCCAAGGCCGCGCTCGACGGCCGCTAACCATCCTCCGCCGCCGGAGGGTCCTCCGGCCCTCGCCCCAGCATGCTAACGAGAAGCCATGATCGACCGCCTGCCCCGCCTGTCCCTCCGCAATGCCCTCCTCGCCTCCCTGCTCGTGATCCTGGTGGCGGAAGGCGTGGTCTTCGCCATGGGCCACCCGCTCATCTGCAAGTGCGGGTACGTGAAGCTTTGGCATGGCGGCCGCGGCGATAGCGAGATGTCCCAGCACATCGCCGACTGGTACACCTACAGCCATGTGCTGCACGGCGTGATCTTCTACTGGCTGATCAGTTGGATCGCGGCCGGGCGCCTCTCGGTGGCGGCGCGTCTGCTGATCGCGGTGTTCATCGAGGCGGGCTGGGAGGTGTTCGAGAACACGCCCTTCATCATCAACCGCTACCGCTCCGTGACGATCTCGCGCAATTACTTCGGCGACAGCGTGATCAACTCCACGTTCGACATCGTCGCAATGATGTTGGGCTTCCTGCTCGCTTCGCGCCTCGCCACGTGGATCATGGTCGCCCTCATCATCGCGGTCGAGGTCGGGTTGTTATTCCTCATCCGTGACAACCTGATCCTCAACATCATCATGCTGGTGCACCCCATCGACGCGATCCGCGTGTGGCAGGCGGGCGGCTAGCGGCCGGCGGGGCGGCGGCGACACACCCAGCGGTTTTTCAAGGGATAACCCGTCGGCAAGGCGAGCAACGGCATTGGCGTTCCACGCGCGCTGAACTACCGTCGCGCCAGCTTGAACCACAATTGGGAGTGCCAGATGCGCTTCTTGAAGCAGACCTTGGCCGCGACGGCGATGACCCTGATGCTCTCGGCGACGGCGCACGCGGCCGATTGCCGGCGCGTCAGCGTGGAAGGCCAGGCCCTGGGCTACAGCGTGGCCGAACTCTTCTCCAAGAACGGTCTCAAGAACACCATCTACGGGCAGGGCCGCGAAGGCCGCGGCCCCGTGAAGACGACGTGCAAGACCGACGGCGCCATGACCACCTGCCATTCCTCGCAGATGGCCTGTAAGGTCGGCGACGAAAAGCTCTGCCTCGGCGCGTGGCTCTGCTCGCCGCTGTGAGGTGAAGCGGCGGCGCTGGCCCAGCCGGCGCCCTCGCGGACCACCGCCGCCTGACTTTCCTTTCTTGCTTTCCCGGCCGAGGCGCAGCCGAGAGCCGGGATCTTTACACGTCAATGGGAGAGATCCCGGCTCGCCGCGCTGACGCGCGCCGTCCGGGACCGCAAGACCGGTGCTCGGGTAGAGCCGAAGGCGAAACCTGACGCCGCTTCGTGCTTTTCAGAGCTGTCCACCGGAGCTTCGAACTGCTCGCAGGATTTGACTGATGCTGCGCGTCTATGATTGCGGGTCGCCTAGGATATTAGACCTTCCCTTTCTAGCACGCGTCGCACTTCTTCAAACGCTGCAGCTATCTTACCCTGAGGAAAGCGGATTTGCCCGAGGCCCTGAATATTGCTGAATTCAGAGCAACCGTCTTCCAGTAGCACGATGGCCCTCGTGAACCCCAATCTACCTTGAAATAGCCCTGCCTCATGCACGACATTCATTCTGGCCTGAACTCCGCCATCAATCATTTCGTCCTCTGCAGTAAGCACAAGAAGTGCGACCCCGGCTGCATCGAGCATCTCGGCGAGGCGAGCAATGTTAGTGATGCCAGCGACCGGCACGCGGTTGAATTCATCCCAAGGTAGGCTGAGGCGGTCTTGAATAAAGTCTTTCAATTCACGCCATGCGCCTGAGCGGCCGTGTCCAATAAAAACGTTGGTACCTACGCGGGCAGCACTTGCCGTCCTGCGGCTCTTGCGTTCGAGGTGAGACGCAGCCTTGTTGCAGATCTCTGCTGCCTCTTTGCAAACCTTGAAGACGTGCTCAATCGATGTCACGTCAGCCAAAACGGCGACATGAGGAGGCATCATAGTCCCCTGCCCGAGAGCGAGAGTATCGCGGGTCATAACCGGACCCTTGGGAGACCACCTTTGAGCAAATTCCATCAACGATAAGGCTTCAAGCCGCTCGAGATGCTCTTTGAGCTTGCTTAGGAAGGTATCGGGGCGATCTGCAGTCTCGCTCTCAAATATCGACAAGGCATCGGACTTGGCCTTATCGAATGCAGAGTGTGCCTGCGCTGCGGCGTCTCGCGCCTTCTCTATGTCGGGATCGCCTGCTTCGGTTCGGATCGCGGTTTTGACAACCTCTGTGTCAAACTCTAGCCAATCTCCACGAGAGCCGAGGCCAGTGAAGCTCACATCTTCCAAACCCCACTCTTGGCTGAAGTTTGCTCCTGGGGGTGGCCTGACAAGGCCGTCGTAGTAGACCCGTGAATGATAGCCTAGCCAGGAGCCGGAGAATGACTCCCCAATCCGAGAAGCGGCCTTTGACATCTTCCGAAGCGGCGTAGCGATGTGATCGTCTTCGCAATGTGAGGCCAATACCTTTAGGCGTTTTCCAATGGAAAATAGCTCTTCAGATGGTGTCATGACGCACCGATTAGTTGTGTTGATGAAATCGTCCTTGCCCTTCCGGCAGCAGTCGAAAAAGTTATTTGGCTAAGCTGCAACTCACTACAAAGCGAGATGTCGGGTTTCGCTGCGCTCTACCCGACCTACAAAACAAGAATTTTCACCGCACTCCCCCCCCTCACACCTCCACCACCTCCACCACGCCGGGCACGGTGGAAATCGCGCCTTGCTGCGCGGGTGAGATGTCGAAGCGGCCGGGCAGCGCGAACTCGATCTCGCGGCCGCGCTCCTCGAGCGCCATCGCGATCACGATGGTGCCCTTGCCGCCGGGCTTGAGCAGGCTCTTCAGTTCCGCCATCGCGCCCTTGGCCTGCGCCGCGCGCTTGTCGAGCACCACCTTCAGCCCGCGCTGCACGCCGGCCGCCGCCTCGTCGAGCGACTGGATGCCCTGCGCGCGCAGTTTCAGCGTCTCCCCGTCCCGCTCGCCTTCGACCGACACGACGACCGCCGTGCCGGGTTCGAGCAGGTGCCGGCAGGCGGCCAGCGTGTCCGAGAAGATGATGGATTCGAACTGCCCCGTTGAATCCGAGAACATGGCGAAGGCGAACTTGTTGCCCTTCTGCGAGCGCCGCTCCCGCGCCGAGACGACGATGCCGGCGACGCGCGCCGCGACATTGCCGCGCGCGGCCTTCGCCTCCAGCTCCGCCGAGCTGATCACGCCGAGCTTGCCGAGCACGCCCTGGTAGGCATCGAGCGGGTGCCCCGACAGGAAGAAGCCCACCGCGTCGAATTCGTGGCCGAGCTTTTCCATCGGCGTCCAGGCCTTCTGCGGTCTGAGATCCAGGCCGCCCTTGCCGCCGCCGCCGCCACCGCCGAAGAGATCCGTGATGCCCTGCGCGGCGTCCGACGCCAGCCGGTTGCCGAGCGCCAGGATCTGCTCGACGTTGCCGTTGACGAGCGCGCGGTTCGGCTCCAGCGCGTCGAAGGCACCCGCCGCCGACAGCGTTTCGAGCGCCCGCTTGTTGAGCGTCTTCGGGTTGCTGCGTGCGGCGAAATCGGAGAGCGACTTGAAGGGCCCGTTCGCCTGCCGCTCCGCAACGAGCGCCTCCACCGCGCCCGCGCCGATGTTCTTCAAGGCGGCGAGCGAATAGCGGATCTGCTTCTTCGCGGGCAGGAAGTCCACCTCCGACGCGTTCACGCACGGCGGCAGCACCTTGATGTCGAACTTGCGCGCTTCCGACGTGAACATGGCGAGCTTGTCCGTGTTGCCCATGTCGAGCGTCATGGATGCGGCCAGGAACTCCTCGCGGTAGTTCGCCTTGAGATACGCCGTGTGATAGCTGACGAGCGCGTAGGCCGCCGCGTGGCTCTTGTTGAAGCCGTAGCCTGCGAATTTGTCGACCAGCTCGAAGATGTAGACCGCATCTTCCTTCTTCACGCCGTTCTTCATGGCGCCCTCGACGAAGCGCGCCTGCTGCTTCGCCATCTCGTTCTTGTCTTTCTTGCCCATGGCGCGGCGCAAGAGGTCGGCTTCGCCGAGCGAGTAGCCGGCCATCACCTGCGCGATCTGCATCACCTGTTCCTGGTAGATGATGACGCCGTAGGTCTCCTTCAGGATCGGCTCCAGCATCTTGTGCAGGCAGTCGACCTCTTCCTCGCCGTGCTTGCGATTGATGTAGGTCGGGATGTTGTCCATGGGGCCGGGGCGATAGAGCGCCACCATGGCGATGATGTCTTCGAAGCGGTCGGGCTTCAGCCGCTTCAGGCTGTCCCGCATGCCCGTGCTTTCGAGCTGGAACACGCCGGCCGTGTCGGCCTTGGCGAGCAGTTCGTAGCTCGGCTTGTCGTCGAGCGGCAGCGCGGCGAGATCGATGTCGATGCCCCGCCCGCGCTTGATGAGATCGACCGCCTTGCGCAGTACGGT
>RXJK01000058.1 GCA_003963125.1 Hyphomicrobiales bacterium | reverse complement strand
GGCAATGTGCGCTCCTGGCGTGTGTATTGGGGTTGGCCATTGCCCCACTCACACCATATATAAGCGTCATTCGGTTTGCGCCCGGTCGCGCAGGACGTAGGACGAAATCCCCGGATCCGACCCCGAAGGTTTTGTCGATCCGGCTGTCGTCGTGGCTCGTTTCCCGCGACGGGAACACCCGCTCGGACGGTTCAAGGATGCAATGACGATCACGCTCGCATTCCGCAACCTGTTTCACGATCGCATCCGCCTGGCGGTGACGCTCGTCGGCATCCTGTTTTCGATCGTGCTCGTCGCCGTGCAACTCGGCCTCTATCTCGGCGCACGGTCCATGATCATTTCCATGATCGAGCGCGCGGACGGCGACCTCTGGGTGATGGCCTACGGGACCAAGAATTTCGAGGAAGGGCAGAACGTCGATGCGCGGGTGCGCTATGCGGCGCTGGCGACGCCCGGCGTCGCCAAGGTCGTGCCGCTGATCGTGTCCTTCGCCGACTGGCGCAAGCCGCAGGGCGGGTCGACGCTGGTCGTGGTGATCGGCACGGACGTCGAGGATCGCGGCCTCGTGCCCTGGAACGTGGTGCAGGGCGACGTCTCGGGCCTCGGCGCCGGTGACGCGGTGATCATCGACCAGTCCTATCTGGGCGATCTCGGCATACAGGGCGTGGGCGATACGGCCGAGATCGGCGGCTCGCGCGTGCGCGTCACGGGGCTCACCGAAGGCATTCGCTCGTTCACCGTCTCGCCTTACGTGTTCACGACGCTGTCGCGGGCGCGCCAGCTCCTCGGCATGCCGAGCGACCGCTTCACATATGGCCTCGTCAAGCTGCAGCCGGGCGCCGACGTCGAGAGCGTGCGCGCGGCCATCAAGGCGCGTTCGCCCGATACGGAAGTTCTGACGAAGGCCGAGTTCCGCCAGCGCAGCCTCAACCACTGGCTGTTCGCGACGGGGGCCGGCATCGCGCTCATCGGCGGTGCTATTCTCGGCCTGGTGGTCGGAACCGTGATCGTGGCTCAGACGCTCTATTCGAGCACGAAGGACCACCTCAACGAATTCGCCACCCTGCGCGCGCTCGGTTCGTCGTCGGGCTACATCCACCGCGTGATCCTGGCGCAGGCCGGCTTGAGCGCGGTGCTGGGCTACGGCCTCGGGATGGCGATCGCGTTGACGATCGCAGTTTTGAGTGAGCGGACCGCGTTGCCGATCCTGATGACGCCGGGGCTTGCAGCCGTGCTGCTCGCCCTGACGCTCGCGATGTGTGCCGTCTCCGCCGTGTCCGCGATCGGCAAGGTGATGCGGATAGATCCAGCCATGGTGTTCAGCCGATGACCGAGACCGCGAAACCCGCCACCGCACCGGCCACGCCCGCGAAAATCATGCTCGAAGCCACGAGCGTGGTGAAGGAGCTCGGCTTCGGGCCAGTCAAAGTGCGCGCGCTGAAGGGCGTCAACCTGAAGCTCAACGCCGGCGAACTCACGCTGCTGATGGGACCGTCGGGCAGCGGCAAGACCACGCTCTTGTCGATCCTTGGCTGCATCATGACGCCGAGCTCGGGCAAGCTCATCGTCGCCGGCGACAGCACGGAAGGCCTCAACGCGGAAGAGCTCGCCGATCTGCGCCGCCGCCACATCGGCTTCGTGTTCCAGTCCTACAACCTGTTCCCAACGCTGACGGCGGAAGAGAACGTGCGCATCGCGCTCGACGTGCGCGGCCTCAAAGGCTCGGAAGCCAAGATCAAGTCGCAGCGTGCCCTGCAGCAGGTGGGCCTCGGGCACAAGCTCAAGTCCTATCCGAAGAACATGAGCGGCGGAGAGCAGCAGCGCGTGGCGGTCGCCCGCGCGATCGTGGCCTCTCCCTCCGTGATCCTCGCCGACGAGCCCACGGCGGCGCTCGATAGCGAGAACGGGCTCGCGGTGATGCAGCTTCTCTCCGAGATCGCCAAGGACAAGAGCCGCGCCGTGCTCGCCGTGACGCACGATCCGCGCACCATCCCGTTCGCGAACCGCATCCTGCGGATCGAGGACGGCAACATCGTCGGCGAAGAGCGGCGCACCGAAGGCGTCGAGACCGTGCACGAGCTTGCACGCACCAGAAAGCGGAAGGCCAATGCCTAAGAGTGATTCCTCCCTGATGATGCTCGCCATCGCCGCGGTCGTGGCGCTGGGTGTCGGCTATTACGTGCCGAAGACGTTCAGCGCGCGGCCCGCGCACGAGACCGCCAGCGCTGCGGATACCAAGCCGAAGGCCGCGGAGACGACGACGGCCTCGACGACGGCGCCCCGCACCAATGCCGCGTGGACAGCGTCCGCGCCGGGCCGGGTCGAGCCCGCGGGCGGCGAAGCCTCGCCGATCAGCCGGGCGGCGCCCGACGCCGTGAACATGCGCCAGGCCAAACGGGGCGCGAAGCGCGCCGCCAAGCGCGTCTCGCCCGTCGCCACGCCGGCGCCCGTCGACGATATCGCCGTGGACGACAAGGCGGCGGGCGACGAAAAGCCGGAGAAGCCGGCAAAGGCCGCCGCCAAACCCGCCGGCAAAGCCGCCGCCAAGGCCGGCGCCAAAGCCAACGCCACGGGCAAGCCCGCCCAGCCCGCGAAAGCCGCCGCCGCCGCCGCCAAGCCGGCGCCGACCAAGACGCAGACCGCCGCCAAACCGCAGGTCAAGACTCCGT
>RXJK01000400.1:12118-14847 GCA_003963125.1 Hyphomicrobiales bacterium | reverse complement strand
ATCTTGTCGCCGATGGCGGTGCCGGCGCGCGGCTCGGCGCCTCCGGGGGCGAAGATGCCGAGCGGCAGGTTCTGCAGCGGAAAGTCCGGATGGCCGTTGGCGCTGGCGACCCAGCTCCTGCGCGAGGCGTCATGGGTCTCGTCGAGCTGGGGCATCGCGTTTCCCTTCAATCGTCGGCGTGGATCAGGATGTCTGGCCCGTCTGGGCACGGTGACGGAGGAAATGATCAGCCAGCGTGATGGCCATCATGGCTTCGCCGACCGGCACCGCGCGAATGCCGACGCAGGGGTCATGACGGCCCTTGGTGACGATCTCGGCGTCGGCACCGTGCCGGTCGATCGTGCGGCGCGGCTGCAGGATCGACGAGGTCGGCTTCACGGCGAAACGGCACACGACCGGCTGGCCCGTCGAGATGCCACCGAGGATGCCGCCGGCATGGTTGGAGAGGAACAACGGCTTGCCGTCGTTGCCCATGCGCATCTCGTCGGCGTTCTCTTCTCCGGTCAGCTCCGCGCTCGCCATCCCAGCGCCGATCTCGACGCCCTTGACGGCGTTGATGCTCATCATGGCGCTGGCGAGATCCTGGTCGAGCTTGGCGTAGAGCGGGGCGCCCCATCCGGCGGGCACGCCCTCGGCCACGACCTCGATCACGGCGCCAACGGACGATCCGGCCTTGCGGATGCCATCCAGATACTGCGTCCACGTCTCGACGATGCCGGGATCGGGGGCGAAGAAGGGGTTGTTGCCGACCTCGTCCCAGGACCAAAGGCTGCGGTCGACCTTGTGCGGGCCGATCTGCACGAGCGCGCCGCGGATGGTCACGCCGGCCAGCACGCGCCGGGCGACGGCGCCGGCGGCGACGCGCATGGCCGTTTCGCGGGCCGATGAGCGTCCGCCGCCGCGATAGTCGCGGATGCCGTACTTCGTCCAGTACGTGTAGTCGGCGTGACCGGGGCGGAACTTGTCCTTGATGTCCCCATAGTCCTTGCTGCGCTGGTCGACATTCTCGATCTGCAGCGCGATGGGGGTGCCGGTGGTGACCTGGCGGCCGCTGTCGTCCTCGAAGACGCCGGAGAGGATGCGCACCTCGTCGGGCTCGCGGCGCTGGGTCGTGAAGCGCGACTGGCCGGGGCGACGGCGATCGAGTTCGAGCTGGATGTCGGCCGCGGTCAGCGCGATGCCGGGCGGACACCCGTCGACCACGCAGCCAATGGCTGGCCCGTGGCTCTCACCCCAGGTCGTGACGCGAAAAAGATGCCCGAACGTGTTGTGGGACATAGACCGCCGGAAGATGGAGCGCCGATTGCGCTTGAACACTTGCGGCTTGTCTTAGCGCCCGGCGGCGAAGTTGCAAACCGACGTCGATTGCAACGCGCCGTTCGCGCATGCGAGATGCAAGCCCTTCATGCCGTTGCGGATCTGCAACTCGTGTACCCCACGTTCAGCCACAGTCATCTCCTGTTCATGTAGCTGCCACTAAGGTCGAAGTCGCGTTGTCGCATGGGATTGCGGTATCGCCGAGTTGACCATCGGGAGGTACTTGGAAATGCGGAAGACCCTTATCGCCGTTGTCGCGCTGTCCGTCGCTGCTGCTTTCACGCCCTCGTTCGCTGCCGGCCCCGTGGGCCCCAGCTCGAAGGTCGAGACCGAGGGCGTTGCCCAGGTCGTGAAGGCGAAGAAGAAGTACAGCTTCTTCAAGAAGAAGGCGAAGAAGGCCGGCAAGAAGGCCAAGAGCAAGCGCGCTGGTTCGTGCGGCTCGTACATGTACTACAGCAAGAAGGCTGGCAAGTGCATGGACGCCCGCAACAAGAAGTAAGCTCGTCGCTTACGGATTTCGGGTTGACGGCCGGGGCGCAAGCCCTGGCCGTTTTTCTTTTGGGGCGCGAAAGAGAGCTGATTCTCGAACGGGTATCGTGCTCGCGCCCCACGCAATCGCACACGCTGCAGCAAGAACAAGAGGGGGCGTCCCGCTCAATCGGTTGAGCCTCGATCCGAGACTGGCGTGGACCCCCGCCTTCGCGGGGGTGACGTTGGTGGAGTGGCATCCCGGTTGCCCGTAACTCCCGTCATGCCCGCGGAGGCGGGCATCCACGCAAGCATGTTGGGATTGGCGAGCCTGGGTTCGCAACCAGTGGCAACAAGGTCGGCCCTTTAACCCACGGCGGCGATGACCTTTCGATGTGCTTGCCGATGGGATGGCCGTTTGTTATTGATGGCAACAAAAGTCTTCATAAGAAACAATGTCGGGGGGAACTGACGGCGTCGCGCTACAGCGAGACGCCTGCGGTGAGCGCGTTGCCCGCAACAGGGCATGCGGATCTTTCCGGCAAATCGCACGAAGCGCTTGGCGTACATCCCGGTACGTTTAGGTTTCGTGCAGGGTGGACGATGCCGGAGCCGCGCTGTTGGACACGACGATCCTTCTGTTCCTGATGCAGGACGGCGTCACGAACGGCGCCATCTACGCGCTGTTGGGGCTGGCGCTCGTCCTTGTGTTCGCCGTGACGCGGGTGATCCTCGTGTCGCAAGGCGAGTTCGTCACGTACGGCGCCATGACGCTCGCCGTGCTCGACAGCGGCAAGCTGCCGGGTACCGCCGGATTGCTGCTCGTGTTCGCAGGCCTGGCGCTGGCGGTGGAACTGTGGAGCAAGCGCCGGAGCCTGACGCTGCGGACCCTCGGTTGGCTCGCGCTCATCTATATCGTTGCGCCGTTGCTGATCGTGGCGATT
>RXJK01000400.1:0-12014 GCA_003963125.1 Hyphomicrobiales bacterium | reverse complement strand
GCCGCTGTCGGAAGCCTCCGTGCTGGTGCTGCTGATCGCGGCGGTGGGCACGCATTTCTCGATGACGGGGCTCGGGCTTCTGTTCTTCGGTCCGGAAGGCTTGAGAGCCCAGCCGGTCGCAACCGGTGGCTTCGATCTCGGGCCCATTCCCGTCTCGGGACAGAGCATCGCCATCTACGTGACGGCGATCGTGCTGATGATCGCCCTCTACGTGTTCTTCGAGCGCAGCATTCTGGGCAAGGCGCTGCGTGCCACCGCGGTGAACCGGTTGGGCGCGCGGCTCGTCGGCATCCGGACGGCGCTGTCGGGACAGATCGCATTCGCAATTGCCGCCTCGATCGGGGCCTTGTCCGGCATCCTGATCGCGCCCGTGACGACGGTGTTCTACGACTCGGGCTTCCTGATCGGGCTCAAGGGGTTCGTTGCGGCGATCGTCGGCGGTCTCGTCAGTTATCCGCTGGCGGCGGCAGCGGCCGTGCTGGTCGGGGTGGTCGAAGCGTTCGCCTCGTTCTGGGCATCGAGCTTCAAGGAAGTGATCGTGTTCCTGATCATCATCCCGGTGCTGATCATCCGCTCGCTCGTCTCGGGTCACGTGGAAGAAGACGAATGACCTCGGGATCCGCTCGCCTCGTCTCGCTGATTTTGATCGCGATCGGTGCCGCGCTGCCGCTGGTGCCGGGCATCCCCGTGTTCTGGATCACGCTGCTCAACAACATCGGGCTCGGGGCGCTGGTCGCCATCGGGCTGGTGGTGCTGACGGGTGTCGGCGGCCTGACGTCGTTCGGGCAAGCGGCCTTCGTCGGGTTCGGCGCCTTCACGACGGCGGTGCTGACGACGAAGTACGGTTGGTCGCCGTGGGCCACGCTGCCGGTCGCCCTGCTGGTGACGGGGCTTGGCGCGCTGCTGCTCGGCCTCGTGACGATGCGCTTGTCGGGGCACTATCTGCCGCTCGGCACCATTGCGTGGGGGCTCAGCCTATACTTCCTGTTCGGCGAACTGGAGCTCTTCAACCGGCACGACGGTATCAATGCGATCCCGCCCTTCAACATCGCCGGCTACGATCTCTACGACAGCCGCGGCATCTACTACGTGATCTGGGCCTGCGTGATCGCGGCCGTGATCGCCACCAACAATCTGCTCTATTCACGCACGGGCCGCGCCATTCGCGCGCTACGCGGCGGCGGGGTCGCGGCCGAATCCTTCGGCGTCAGCACGATGAAGGTGAAGCTCATCGTGTTCGTCTACGCGGCGCTGCTGGCGGGCGTCGCAGGCTGGCTCTATGCGCACATGCAGCGCGCGGTGAACCAGACGCCGTTCGGCATCAATGCCGGCATCGAATACCTGCTGATGGCGGTGCTGGGCGGTGCGGGGCAGGTGTGGGGCGCGCTCCTCGGCTCTGCGCTCGTCACGGTGCTGAAGGACCAGCTGCAGCGCATCCTGCCGACGCTGTTCGGCGCGAAGGGTAATTACGAGCTGATCATTTTCGGCGGGCTTCTCGTGGTGCTGCTGCAGACGGCGCGCGAGGGGCTTTGGCCGCGGCTCGCCGCGCTGATGCCTGCGGGTGCGCCGCCGGCGCCGCCGCCTGCGGCCGAGGCGCTGCCTAGGCGCGATATGCCAGCGGCCGGTGAGCCCATTCTTGCGCTCGAAGCGGCGCGGAAGGAATTCGGTGGGCTTGTTGCCGTCAACGATGTGAGCTTCGCAGTGAAGGCCGGTGAGATCGTCGGCCTGATCGGGCCCAATGGCGCCGGCAAGAGCACGACTTTCAACCTCGTCACGGGCGTGCTGCCGGTGACGCGCGGGACCATCCGCTTCCGGGGCAATTCCATCGGCTCGCAGCGGCCGCAGGCGATCGCGCGGCTCGGCATCGCGCGCACGTTCCAGCACGTGCACGTGCATCCGAGCATGACCGTGCTCGAGAATGTCGCGCTCGGCGCGCATCTGCGCGGGTCCAAGGGTGCGGTGTCGAGCCTCTTGCGCCTCGACCGGGCGGAAGAAAGGAAGCTCCTGCACGAGGCGGCGTTGCAGATCGAGCGGGTGGGCCTCAAGACGGAGATGTACAAGGCGGCGGGAAGCCTCGCGCTCGGGCAGCTCCGCATCATCGAGATCGCGCGCGCGCTGTGCCTCAATCCGATGCTGCTGCTCCTCGACGAGCCGGCGGCGGGCCTGCGGCACCGGGAGAAGCAGGATCTCGCGCAGCTTTTGCGCAAGCTCAAATCCGAGGGCGTGACGATCCTGCTCGTCGAGCACGACATGAGCTTCGTGATGGGGCTCACGGACCACATCGTTGTCGTCGATTTCGGCACCAAGATCGCGGAAGGCGCGCCCAAGGACATCGTGAAGAACCCGGCCGTGATCGAAGCCTATCTCGGAGGCGCCGCATGAGCGCGCCTCTGCTGAGCGTCGAGACCCTCAATGTCGCCTACGGGAAGGTGGAGGCCGTGCACGGGGTCTCGCTGGAGGTCGGTGCCGGCAGCATCGTTACGGTGATCGGCGCCAATGGCGCGGGCAAGACCACGCTGCTCAATGCGCTGATGGGCGTGCTTCCTGCGAGCGGTCGCGTATCGCTTTCGGGAAGCGACATCGGCGGTGTGAGCGTCGAGGATCGGGTGTCGCTCGGGCTCGCGCTGGTGCCGGAAAAGCGCGAACTGTTTGCGTCCATGACGGTGTTCGAGAACCTGCTGCTCGGCGGCTTCCGCACGAGCGCCGCCGACCGGACGCGCAACATGGAGGCCGTATTCCAGCGCTTTCCGCGGCTCAGGGAGCGGCGCGGGCAGATTGCCGGAACGCTGTCGGGCGGCGAGCGGCAGATGCTCGCCATGGGCCGCGCGCTGATGGGTACGCCGCGTCTCCTGATGCTCGACGAGCCGAGCCTCGGGCTCGCCCCGCGCATCATGCAGGACATCTTCGAGATCATCGGCGAGCTGCGGAAGACGGGCGTGTCGATCCTGCTCGTCGAACAGAATGCGCGCGCGGCGCTGAAGGCTGCCGACTACGCCTACGTGATGGAACTCGGCGAGGTGACGATGCAGGGGCCGGCTGCGGAACTCGCGGCCGACCCACGCGTCATCGAGAGCTACCTCGGCCTCGGCGGTGAGAAGCCGTAGTCTGCCTCAGGGGTGGATGCACCGCTCTCCTTTGCCTTCCCGGCCGAGCGTAGCGAGAGCCGGGATCTTTATCCTTCGAGAGTCACTGCACCGGGAAAGATCCCGGATAGCCGCGCTTGCGCACGGCTTCCGGGACCGCAGTGGAGGGAAAGGACGCAAAGTCGTCGTCGAGACCGACGAAGCATGGCGACGCTCTTGAAAAGAAAATTCTGAAGCCTCTCCTTTTGCTTTCCCGGCCGAGCGAAGCGAGAGCCGGGATCTTTATCCCTTTAAGATTCACTTCACGGGGAAAGATCCCGGATAGCCGTGCTGGCGCACGGCTTCCGGGAAGGCAGTGGAGAGCTTGGAGTGCCTGCGCGGGTCTCACGCGCCGTCTTTGACCTGGTGGACTTCGATGACGTTGCCTTCGGGGTCGTAGAAGAAGATCTGCTCCCAGCCGTTCATGGCCCAGGCGCCGTAGTCGGAGAAGGGGATGCCCTTGGCGGTGAGGTGCGCCTTGAACGCCTCGATGTCGTCGGTGCGGAAGGCGACATGGCCCTTGTCCACGGGATTGACCGCCTGACCGGTGCGGAAGCCGATCTCGAGATCGCGCTCGGCGAGGTGCAATTGCGTGGTGCCGTCCGTCACGAAGGCGACCTTGCCGGGGTAGCCCTTGTCCGGGATGCGGCCGGCCGACAGGGTCGGCTCCTCGTCGAGGCAGAGGACGTCGCGATAGAACGCGTCGAGGGCGGCCACGTCCTTGGAGACGACATTCACGTGATGCAGCTTGAGCTTCATGGGTACACCCGTGTGGTCCGTGCGGCCGGACCTTTGAGCAAATGAAAAGCGCCGCCGGGACAGTGCACCGGCGGCGCGTGGCGTGGAACAGGCTCGGCGACGCAAAGTCTATTTCACGATCGCCCAGTCGCCGTTCTTGACGGTCAGGAGCACACGGCCGCGGTTGTCGAGGCCGAAGTGATCGGTCGGCGTGAAGTTGAAGACGCCGTGGGTGGCCGGGATCTCCTTCTCGCTCTCGATGGCGGCGAGGAGCGCATCACGGAACTCCTTCGTGCCAGGCTTGGCCTTCTTGAGTGCGATGGGGACAACGCGCTTCAGGATCTCGCCGACGTCGGTGGCGTGGCCCGAGAACTGCGTGATCGAGCCGGCGCCGAACTTTGCTTCGTAGGCCTTGATGTGAGCCGCGCCGATCGCCTGCTGCGGGCTCGGGGGAAGCTGATCGGCGACGACGAGCGGACCCGACACCAAGATCGCGTTCTCGGCGGCAGCGCCGGCGATCTTGATGAATGCCTTCGTGACGGCGCCGTGCGTGTGATAGATGGTGCCCTTGAAGCCGCGCTCGCGCAGGGCGATCTGGGGCAGCGCCGCTCCGGTGCCGGAGGCGCCGACGAGTACGACGTCGGGCTTGGCCGCGACGATCTTGAGGACCTGGCCGGCGACGGACGTATCGGCGCGTGCGTAGCGTTCCTCCACCGCCATGGTCATGCCCATGGGTACGGCGAGGTTCTTGAACTCGTTGACCCAGAGATCGCCCCAGCTGTCGGAGAAACCGATGTAGCCGACCGTCTTCACGCCGGCCGCCTTCATGTGATCGAAGACGGCCTGCGCCATGAGGCTCACCTTCTGCGGCATCACGAAGGTCCACTTCATGCGCTCGGGCGGCAGGCCGATGGGCGATTGGGTGAAGTGCGGCACGCCATTCTCCAGCGCGACGCCGGCGACGGCGACGGAACTTGGCGTGATGGACGAGCCGATGATGACGTCGACCTTGTCTTCCGTGATGAGACGGCGCGCATTGGTCGTTGCCTGGCCGGGATCGGACGCATCGTCGAGGAGGATCAGATTGACGGGCTCGCCGCCGATCTCCTTGGGGAACATCTCGGTGAAGGCATTCTTGCCCGGCACGCCGAGCGCCGCGGCGGAGCCGGTTGCAGGAATGGTCACGCCGACCTTGATTTCCGCCATGGCGGGCGTGATGGCACTGGCAGCACCGATAAGCGCGGCCATCGCTGCCGTCGTCAGCAAACGCATGAATTCCTCCCGGTTGCCCGGCGTGCAATGGCCGGGCGTTTCGTTTGATCCCTAGGGCGGTCTTTTCGCACCGTGCCGTGGCACGCTGCGGGCCGCTTCAAGACATCGGTGCAGCAATCGCTGCACCCGTCCTGAAATTAGTTATAGATGATAACGACCGGCGGGGGCAACGGATTGCCGGGCTTCACCAGAACGAGTTCGTCGTGCAGACCCAGCGGATGACGGTGCAGCCGCGCCCGCTGGCCCGGCAGCGGCGCAGGGCGCGCTGCTCGGCGTCGTCCTTGCTGGGGCTCCAGGCGCTTTCGAAGTCCTCGGCGTTGGCGGCAAGCGCGCCGCACCCGTCCTTGAACCAGGTGACGACCTCGCAGTCGTCCGCGTACTGGCGGCAGTTGCGCTGCGAAGCGGCGGCGGCGCCTTCACGCGTCGGGAAGTCGGTGCCCCAGCCCGTCGCCCCTGTCGAGGGCGAGTAGCTGATGGCGCCGAAATAGATCTCGGCCTGGGCATGGGCCGGCACCACCCAACCGGCGGCGGCCGCGACCGCCAGAGCGAACGCCATTCCCCTCAAAGCGCGCATGCGGTCCTTGTACCCCCGATCCTTTTCCGAACCATGACGGCAAAGCTCGCGCCTGGCAACGTCGCGTGCGTCCGGAACACGGCTCATGCGGGCCTATACGGCGTGTGGCGCTCGGCGAGAATTTGCGACGTGATCGCGAACACCACTTCGCCCTTCTGGTTGCGGCCCTGGACGTCGTTGACGATGAGGCCGCGCTCGGGGCGCGACTTGAGATCGACCTTGCGGCTGATGCGTGAGCGGAACTCGACCGTGTCGCCGACGAACACGGGCTTGAACCAGCGCAGGTCGCGGAAGCCCGGGGAGGGACCGTAGGCCGGTAGGCGGATGCCGTTCGCGCGCGCTGCCGCATTCGCCTGCATGCGGGCCGAGACGATGCTGCGGATGAAGATCGCCGCGGTATGCCAGCCGGACGCACAGAGCGCGCCGAAGAGGGAGGCCTTGGCCGCTTCGTCGTCGAGGTGGAAAGGCTGGGGATCGAACTGGCGGGCGAAATCGATGATCGCGCCGCGCTCGAAGGTGTGGGGCGGATAGGCGACCGTCTCGCCGATCTGGCGATCCTCGAAGTAGCCGTCGGGCAGGGAACCTGCGGCTTCTGCCGGGCCGCTCCAGATGTCCGCCAATGGTGTGCGCGGGGACGCGCTTTGCCGCTCGGGCAAGGTCTCGAGGGGAGACCGGCGGCGCGTCATCTGGATCGAAATCCAGGAGGCAGCCAGTTCTTCCTTACTGTTGAACAGTTCGACCGTGATCCGCGACAGGCCAACGTCGCGGCGGGACGCCAGATCGCGCTTCTCCAGCACGCGATAGCGCGCGTGGTAGGGCTCATCGGGGCGGACGGGCTTCTTCCAGAGTACCTCCTCGACGCCGGGCGAGCCCAGAGAGGCCATGCGATTGAGGATGCCGTCGCAGGCCATGCGCATCATGACGGCGCAGGTATGGAAACCCGACGCGCACAAGCCCCCGACCAGCGTGGCTTTCGCGGCCTCTTCGTCAATGTGCATGGGCTGGGGGTCATAGGACCGGCCGAAGGTGATGATCTCCGCCTTGGATAGCGTGCGCTCGCCCAGCGCTATGTTGTGATCGGGCTGCAGGTCCTCGTGGTAGATCAGGCTCTGTTCAGTCACGCGTCGGTCCTTCGGGAAAACTGGGCCAGATCGTCATAGAGAAGCCGAACCCGGTCCACAACCGCTGGAGGGAATGGCGGCCATGCGGGCGAATGCAGCTCAAACGTCGCGGACCAGGGCGGCGATCACACGCGGCGGCAGGCGCAGATCGCGCACCACGTAGCGTGGCATCTGGCTGCGCGCGCGCGCCGCGACGGTGTCGCCCTGGGTGTGGAGCCGCGCGTTGCCCTGCTTGCGGATGCCGAAGTCGGCGAGCGTGCGGTTGATGCCGCGGCCCGTGGCCTTGGAGAAGGCTTCCAGTCGTGTCCAGGCCTGGAGCACGTCACGATCGCGCTCGGGAACGAGCACTCGGTCTGATCCAATGGCGCGGGCCGCCTCGACGATGCGGGCGCGATGCTTCAAGGCCATCGGCAAGCTGTCGCGAACCTCCTCGAGGTCGACGCCGAGCTTGCCGCGGCGGCCTACGCCGATGAGCCCGAAGTCGCCGCTGTGGGTGAGATTGAACGAGATGGGCACGCCGGCGAGGCGCGGCTTGCCGCCGAGCGGCCGGACCATGGGGGCGCGTGCGTGGCGCTTTCCAAGGAGCGCGGCGATCATGATGCGCAGCGCGACGTAGGTGGCGGCGCGGCGCGCCTTCTCCGCATGATCCCTGATGCGCTTCAGGCGGCGGTGGTCGGACCGGGTGAGCCAGCGCTGGGCGACGATAGGGTGCCGCTTGAGCGCCGCGGCCGAGGCTTGCATGTCGATCAGCCAGAGCAGGGCCGATGGCGACGGAATGCGGCGGACCACAAGGAAGCCGGCGTCGCCGCTACTCGGCGCAAGATCCCGCACCATGAACGCGTGGCGGGGGTGTCGCGCCGCGTGTTTCACGCGGGTGTCAGGAGGGACTGTTGGAACTGGGCGCGGCCAGCAGCGCGCGGCAGGCCTTCAGTTCGCTCAGCACGTTCTGCAGCGCCTTGAGCTGTTCGGCATCGAGCAGCAGCGAGCGGCCCGGCGCCGACGTCGTCTTTACCGGCTCGGCTTGCGCCGCATCCTTGGCGCGCTTGGCGGCCGCATGCGCGTCGACTGCGGCCTTCACGTGCTCGACGCCCTGCTCGCGCAGGATCTTTTGCACGCCCTTGATGGTGTAGCCCGCTTCCTGAAGGAGATCGCGGATGCCGCGCAGCAAGTCGACGTCGGAGGGGCGATAGAGGCGCCGGCCGCCGCCGCGCTTCATGGGCTTCAGCTGCGGGAACTTGGCTTCCCAGAAGCGCAGGACGTGCTTCTTCACGTCGAGTTCGGCCGCGACTTCGCCGATGTTGCGGAATGCCTCGGATGACTTGGCCAAGGTGAGCCCTCTCTCTCCTTGTGTCCCGCGCAAGGGCGCCGCTGCGCTTCACTGCGTCGAGAATAATGCGGGATGGGATGCGCGCCGAAAATTGCCGCTGTCGGCGCGAGCACGCTCTACTCGGCCGCGCGGCGGCGCGAGAGCCCAGCGTTGATCCGCTCCTTCATGATGTTGCTCGGGCGGAAGACGAGGACGCGGCGGGGCGTAATGGGAACTTCCTGGCCGGTCTTGGGATTGCGGCCGATGCGCTGACCCTTCTGGCGGATGCCGAAGGAGCCGAACGAGGACAGCTTGACGGCGTCGCCGGCGGCGAGGCTCGACGAGATCTCCTGCAGAACCAGTTCGACGAGATCCTGCGATTCATTGCGCGGGAGCCCGACTTTCTGGACGACCGCCTCGGCCAGATCGGCGCGCGTGAGTGTTTTGCCACCCATGTTTCTACCCCTCCCCAAAGTGCTCAGGTCGCGGATGCTACCCGGACGGCCTGGAGGGGTCAACACCAACAGACTGAAATGCAACGCTTAAATAAGGTGCCTGTGCCTTACCAGCGGGCAAGGGCAGCGCCCCACGTCAGACCGCCGCCCATGGCTTCCATGAGGATCAGCTTGCGCTCGGACAGCCGCCGCGCCTCGAACGCCACGTTCAGCGCCAGCGGGATCGAGGCCGCCGACGTGTTGCCGTGCTTGGCCAGCGTGTACATGATCCGGTCGGGCGAAATGTTCAGCCGCTTGGCAATGCCGTCGAGGATGCGCTTGTTGGCCTGGTGCGGCACGTAGAGGTCGACTTCGTCGGGGGCATAGCCCGTCTCGACCAGCGTTTCCTCGATCACACCCGAGATTTTTTGCACTGCATGACGGAATACTTCGCGGCCGTTCATGCGCAGGTGGCCCGTGGTCTTGGTCGAGCCCGGCCCGCCGTCGACGTAAAGAAGCTCCTCGAAGCGGCCGTCGGAGCGGATGGTGGTCGAGAGGATGCCGCGATCGTCACGATTGCCGAGCTGGGTCTGGGCCTCGAGCACGAGGGCGCCGGCACCGTCGCCGAACAGCACGCAGGTGCCGCGGTCGGACCAATCGAGGATGCGGGAGAAGGTTTCGGCGCCGACCACGATGGCGCGCTTGAACTGGCCCGAGCGCAGGAAATTGTCGGCAATGGCGAGCGCGTAGACGAAGCCCGAGCACACGGCCTGCACGTCGAAGGCCGCGCCCTTGCTGATGCCGAGGCCGGCCTGGATGCGGACGGCCGTCGCCGGAAACGTGCGGTCGGGCGTCGAGGTCGCGCACACGACGAGATCGATGTCGACGGGATCGATGCCGGCGCGCACGAGCGCCTGGCGGGAGGCGGCGATGCCGAGGTCGGAGGTCAGTTCACCGTCAGCCGCGATGTGGCGCTGCTCGATGCCCGTGCGCTCGCGGATCCACTCGTCGGAGGTGTCGACGATCTTGGAGATGTCGTCGTTGGTGAGCACCTTGGCCGGCAGATATGCGCCCACGCCGCGGATGACCGACCGAATGAATGCCACGTCTCACCTCATTGCCGTACGCAGGTCGCTTTCCCGCCTGCGAGATTATTTCGTGCCGCCCGCCAAGGCCGTGTCGTCGAGCTTGCCGTGCAGGGCGGCGAGATCGGCGGAAAGCCGTCGCAGGATATCGCTCTCGACGATGTCGTAGCCGACATCTATGGCGCTGGCGAAGCCGACCGCGTCGGTGCCGCCGTGGCTCTTGATCGCAATGCCGTTGAGGCCGAGGAAAACGCCACCGTTGAAGCGGCGCGGATCCATGCGGTCTTTCAGGCGGCGCAGCCCGCCTTGCGAAATCAGCGCGCCGAGTTTGGTGAAAATGGAGCTGGTCAGCGCCTCTCGGATGTAGGTCGCGACCTGCTTGGCGGTGCCTTCGGCGGTCTTCAGCGCGATGTTGCCGGCGAAGCCCTCGACGACGACGACGTCCACCGTGCCCTGGCCGATCTGGTCGCCCTCGATGAAGCCGCGGTAGTCCATGGGGAGGTCGGCGTCCTTGAGCCAGGCGTGCGCCTGCTTCACTTCCTCGACGCCCTTGATCTCCTCGACGCCGATGTTGAGGAGGGCAACGGTGGGCCGCTCGACCTGCAGGATGGCGCGGGCCATGGCGGCGCCCAGGACAGCGAAGTCGCACAATTCGCGCGCGCTGGTGCCGACGTTGGCGCCGAGGTCGAGGACGATGCTGGGGCGCTTCACGGTGGGCCACTGGGCGGCGATTGCCGGCCGTTCAATTCCGGGCATGGTGCGCAGGACGAGCTTCGCCATCGCCATCAGGGCGCCGGTGTTGCCCGCCGAGACCACGAATTCGGCCTGGCCGTTCTTCACGGCGTCCACGGCGCGCCACATGCTCGATGTCTTGCCGCGTCGGACGGCCTGGCTGGGCTTGTCCTCCATCTCGACCACGGTGTCCGTGTGGACGAGTTCGGTGCGGGCGGCGAGATCGGGATGCTGGGCAAGCAGCGGCTCGACCCGCTCACGCCGGCCGAACATCACGAACTTCAGGTTCGGATGGCGCTCCAGGGCGAGGGCCGCACCGGGCACGACCATGTCGGGCCCTGCGTCTCCGCCCATGGCGTCGAGCGATATCGTTCTTTGCGATGCCATGATCCCCACGTGCCATCCGATGCTGGAGATTGCCCGATCCCCGGCGGCGTTTGACGCGGATACCCCCATAGAAACCGCGTGACCATATCCCTTTGCAGGCTGGACACAATGGCTTTTTTGTATCTGCGCGAGCAATTTGCCGTGCGCAGTTGCGCCGTTCAGAGGGGTTGGCCCAGAGGTTACTTTTTCAGTTTCGCCAGGGCGGCGAAGGGCGAGGGCGGGGGGGCTTCGTCGGCCTTGGGCGTCCAATCGAGAACGGCGTCCGGGGCACGCGGGAAAGGATCGATGGCCGCGGCCAGGGTCTCGAAAACCAGCCGGCCCACGGGCAGGCGGCCGTTTTCGATGGGCTCGGGATCGGGCTCCTCCTCGACGTCGACGGCGCCGCTCGGAGCTTCCGAGATCTGCTCAGGGGGCCAGAAGACGCCGTCCAATTCCTGCCGGATCTCGTTGGTCAGGGGCGCGAGCGACACCACGCAGGTCTGGTGGACGATCGCCTCCAGTTTGCCCTTGAGGACGTAGCGGCCGTTGCCGGCGGGCCTGATGCGGTAGGTGGCGTGCAGGGAAGGCAACGCGACCAGTTCGAGCAGACCGGCAAGAGCGAACCGCTCGGCCTCGGTGGCGGTGCGGTCGCGCTGCACGCCGCCTTCGGGAATGTCACGGACGGCCTCGTCCCATGCGGCGGTGAGGCCGATGTCCTGGCGGGGGTCGGTCATGCGGGTTCCCCTTTCAGCTCCATGGGGTTCAGCCAACCGGGGCCGGCGTCGCAAATGCGCGCGACGTCTTGGGAGGCGAGGGCGGCGCCCGTCTGGCGCAGGTAGTGCGCGAGGAGATCGCTGCGCAAGGAGCCGCCGCCGGCGGGGGAGAGATAGGCCAGATCCTTGACGAGGGCTGCCTGCAAAGCGTTCTCGCTCGCGGAGCCGTCGAGATGCTTCGCGAGCGCCGCGTGGCGGTCATAGAGCGCGGCGGCGACTTTCTTGACCTCGCGGGGAACGGCGAGGTCGGAAAAGGTCAGCTCGCGCATGTTGTCGTCCATGTCGGTGACGAACACCTCGGCGAGGTTGCGCGCCAGCGACGTCCACGGATCGCCGGCGCGTTGCAGCCGATGCATGATGAGTGCGGTATGCAACGCGATCAGCTCGAAGCGTCCCCGCGCCACGTCGGGGATGCCCATCTCGGCGTAGAACGCAGGCTGTCGGGCCTGTGCCACAATCGAGCCATAAAGGTCGCGTGCGGTGCGGGCACG
>RXJK01000108.1:197-14972 GCA_003963125.1 Hyphomicrobiales bacterium | reverse complement strand
TTCGACTGGCAGGGTCAGGAGCTGATGGTCCAGTCACGGGCCCACGACGAGACAGGCTACGTGCAGCCGACCAAGGACGAGCTGCGTGCCGTGCGCGGCGTGAACAACATCTACCACAACAACGGCATCCAGACCTGGCTCGTGCATGCCAACGGGGAGACCGAGAATGTCGAGATTTCCTGACGCGCGCGCCTGTCTCCTGGCACTCGCCGTCATCGCCAGCGCCGGCTCCGCGGCCTATGCCGAGAAACTGGGGTTGGGTACGCCCGCCACGCCCGAGCAGGTCAAGGGCTGGGATATCGACGTCCGCCCGGACGGCCATGGGCTTCCCCCCGGCAAGGGCACCGCGGCGCAAGGGGAAGAAATCTTCCAGACGAACTGCGCGACGTGCCACGGCGAGTTCGGCGAAGGCAAGGATCGCTGGCCCACCCTCGTCGGCGGTCACGGCAGCCTCAAGCACGATCGCCCGGAGAAGACCATTGGCTCGTATTGGCCCTATGCCACGACCGTCTTCGACTACGTGAAGCGCGCCATGCCCTTCGGCAATGCGCAGTCGCTCAGCGACGACGATATCTACGCGATCACGGCCTATTTGCTTCAGCTCAATGACGTGATCAAGGATCCGAATTTCGAGCTCAATGCGAAGAGCATCGTCGAGATCCGCATGCCCAACGCCAATGGCTTCTACGATGACGATCGCGAGAAAGCCGAAAAGCAGTTCTGGAACCGCAAGCCCTGCATGAAGGACTGCAAGAAGGAAACGAAGGTTCTCAATCGCGCGCGGGCCCTGGACGTGACGCCCGACGGCAAGTCCGGCCCCAAGGTGGATTGAGGGGCGCAGACGCACTGCGCGGGCCACCCGGGCGTCCGCGGCTGGCCGGCGGGCCTTGCCACCGATATGTTCTCCCGACACGCATGGAAGGGCCAGCCCTGATGATCCGATCCACATTAAGCCCGCTCTCGCACACGCTGAGCCGTCGCGGTTTCGTGGCAGGCCTGGCCGCAGCCGCCACCGCGCCGGTACTCTCTCGGCCAGCACTGGCACAAGCGGCGCCCCACGTCTTCAAGGTCGGGGAGGTCGAGATCACCGTCATCAGCGACGGCACCATGTCGCTGCCGCTGTCGTTCGTTCTGCCGAAGACCGACGCGAAGACCGCCGGTGATCTTCTGGCTGCGCGCGGGCAGTCGCCCGACCTCGTCGCGCAAGTCAACGTGCTCGTCCTGAAAACGGCCGGCAAGCTCGTGCTGGTCGACACTGGCGGCACCAAGGACTTCATGCCCACGATAGGGGGCTTCGCCGACCGCTTTGAGGCGGCCGGCTTCAAGCCCGACGACGTGACGGACGTCGTGCTCACCCATGCCCATCCCGACCACCTCTGGGGCGCCATCGATGCGCTCGACGAACCGCGCTTCGCCAAGGCGCGCGTGCATATGTCGATCGTCGAACGGGACTTCTGGATCAAGGATGGCCTCGCCGAGAGCATGCCGGATGCCCTGAAGGGCATGACGGCCGGCACGTACCGCCGCCTCAAGATCATCGAGAGCCAGATCGCGGCTGCAAAGCCCGGCGCCGAGATCCTCCCCGGCATCTCTCTCGTCGCCACGCCTGGACACACGCCCGGCCACTGTTCCGTTTTCATCAACTCCGGCAGTCAATCCCTGCTCGTCGGCGGCGATGCACTTTCGAGCCCGATCATCTCCTTCGAAAAGCCGGATTGGGCGTGGGGTGCGGACTATGACGCCACGCAAGGCGCGGCAACGCGCAAAGTCCTGCTCGACCGCCTGGCAGCCGATCGCACGCCGCTCCTCGGCTACCACCTCCCCTGGCCGGGGCTCGGCCGTGTCGAGCGCAAGGATTTGGCCTATCGCTTCGTGATGGCCTGAAGGGCGCACGCGCACGAGGATAATGCCCGTGACGATCGACCAACTCCTCGAGCGGATCGGCGATGCGCGCGCACTCGCCCTCGGGGGCTTCATGGTCGGCCTCGCCTTCGGTGCGTTCGCCCAGCAGAGCAAGTTCTGCCTTCGCGCCGGTGTGATCGAGTTCGCGCACCGCAAGCTGGGCCCCAAGGTCGCCGTCTGGGTACTGGCCTTCTCGGCGGCCGTCGCCGCCACGCAGGTAGCCATCGCGCTCGACCTGCTCAACGTGTCGGAGGCCCGCCAGATCGCCGCCAAAGGCAGCCTGTCCGGCGCCGCCATCGGCGGCTTGCTGTTCGGAGGCGGCATGATCCTGGCGAGGGGCTGCGCCAGCCGCTTGCTCGTGCTTTCGGCCACCGGCAATCTGCGCGCACTGGTGACGGGACTGATCCTCACCATTGTGGCCCAGGCCTCGTTGCGTGGCGCACTCTCACCGGTCCGCGAAGCGCTGTCAGAACTCTGGACGGTGGAGGGCGGCGCTGGCCGTAACGTGCTTGCGAGCCTCGGCGCCGGCCCGGTCACGGGAAGTTTTCTCGGACTGCTTTGGCTGACGATCGGCCTCTGGATCGCGCGCCGCAACGCGCTCTCGCCGAAACCGGTGATGACCGCCATAGGGGTCGGCCTCATGGTCGCTGCCGGCTGGGTGTTCACCTACGCCATGTCGAAGGTGGCCTTCGAAGCCTCGCGCGTCACGAGTATCAGCTTCACCGGCCCTTCTGCCGACACGCTGATGGGCCTCATCAACGCGCGATCGATCCCCTTGAGCTTCGACATCGGGCTCGTCCCCGGCGTCTTCCTGGGCTCCCTTGCCGCCTCCCTGCTGACGCGCGAGTTCGAGCTGCAGGGCTTCGAGGGCGGCCCCAGCATGCTGCGCTACATCGCGGGTGCCACCTTGATGGGCTTCGGCAGCATGCTCGCCGGCGGCTGCGCGGTCGGCGCGGGGGTAACGGGCTGCGCGATCTTCGCCATCACGGGCTGGATCGCCCTCCCCGCCATGTGGCTCGGCGCCATCGCCACGGACCGGCTGATCGACAGCGCGGGCAGACCTTCGACCGCTTAAACTGCTTGTCCTGCGGCGCAACGACCACCTTGATGATGGGGTCGAGGCGTACCCACGGCACCCGTTGACCGCCATGCGCTGAAGATCCCGAACGACAACGCGCGTCTCGGGGCGGAATTCCGGATGACGTTTGACACCGCATCGCGGAATGTGCGGTAAAGAGACGGCGCTGGGTGGACCAGAACGAGAACGGAACTTGCAAGCGAGGTCGTAACTTCCAGGCTCGTTCGACCTAACACCTTGAGATCCCGTAGCTCAGTTGGATAGAGCATCTGCCTTCTAATTCGTGGCGGGAGTGCCAAGTTCATTTGGCAGTGCGCAATAGTGTTTACATGGCCAATCGAAAACTCGCGCAATCTTGCGGCAAATGTAAACACCCATCGCTCGGCTGCTCGGCATCGTTGGCGAACATCGAGTCCGAGAGTCGGAGTGCATTTGCTGAGTTCTCCGTGCAGCTTTGAGACTGACCGTGGCAGGCCCGCCGCTATCCGCGTAGAGTTCTTGGCCGGGCAACTCAACCGTCCAGCTGGAAAGGGGCGCGCGTTCATGCATCCCTCAGCTATCGCACGCCCGACCGCGCCATCGCACTCGCGCTGAAGCCGGCGGTCGAGAAGGCGTTGCTTGTCGCCTGTCCGCCTCAATGCCCGGTCGATACAGAGGCCGCAAAATTGAACTTCTGGCATCGTGTTCATTCGATTCGACAAATCCTGATTGAGTCGAAGAACAGAAACGCAGGAGCTTTCACTCATGCCGCTGCGCGAGCGCGAGATTGACGAGATCATACAGGTCGTAACCGATCGACCGTATTGGGGAGGAGGTGGGAGGATCTTTGACGCCCTTGGGATCGGCGACAACTGGAACGTGAATCGTCGCGCCAATGGTGCGTTGCGTGAACACTTGCGGCAACTCGGAGATGATCAGACTGAAGCGCTGCTGTCGTACTTCGATTTGCGCCATCATGAGCACAACGACCCGGTTTGGCCCATAAAAGGCCTTCGGCTCTTCGTTTCGCACCGTGACGAACAGCGGGCTAATCTAGCGTTACTCGGCACCGCTCTTCAACGATATGGTATTGCGGCTTTCTTTGCGCATGACGCCATCGTTGCCGGTCGGGATTGGCGGGGCGAACTTCTGCGCGGGCTTGGTTCGATGCACGCGCTGCTTGCCTATTGCTCTCCAAACTTCTCTGGCAGCGACTGGACAGCGCAGGAAGTCGGGTTTGCCTTTGGCAAAGGGGTTCCCGTCGTATCCATACTCGCAGGCGAAAATCCTACAGGCTTCCTAGAGCAGTGGCAGGGTATCCGAGGTGTTGTAAACTCAGAGGATACAGCCCGAAACATCGCCGAGAGCGTTTTCGAGCGATTGTCGGCTGCAGACGCGGCCAAGGAACCCCTAAGTGAGGGATTGGCGCCGCGCCTGAAGTTTGCTGGATCCTTCGATGCAGCAGGATTTATCTCTGATCGGTTGGTTCAGGTCGGCAGGCTTAGTCCGGTAGCCGCTCAGACCATCCGAATTGCACAGGCGGCCAACAATCAGGTCGGGATCAATGCGGAACTTCTCGCGCTTCTTGGAGAAGAGTAGGCACTCGAGCGATTGAGGCCGCCGATCCGCTGCGGGTAATGCCGGAGCCGAGGCGCGTCTTGGCACACCGTGACGGTCGACACCGCGCAATTCCGATTCGAGGCGTTATAAGGGAAGTTGGGCAAGAGCGCAGATGTGAGATGATATCATGATAACGGAACAAATGGTTGAGCTCATTCGCTCAACAGTCAATAAGACAGACGTCTCCGATAAGGTCGCGCGGATAGAAGGTCTAGGTGATCTCTGGGTATCTGAGTTGGATCGAAAGGAAATACGGCAGGAAATACAGCATCACACCTTCACCTTCTACCAGATCCTGAGCCTCGTCCTAGACGAGAAACAATACTGTGTGTTTGGGAGGCATTGAGGTAGTTTCGATGGGACGTGCAGTTCGAGCCTGGTGGCCGAGTGTTTCCCGGCCGGAGCGCCGAGACGGTTCTTGGAGTTCCAATAGGGAATTTGGGACGCTCCCGCTGCAGACCAAATTTGTAGCAGATTGACCGCTCTCCAGCTAACGTGAGTCCTGCTTTCCCTCCAATCACGAGAAGAGTCCTGGGTTGAATGTAGCGACGAATTCTCATTAGGAACGAGTACCCTTCGTGTGCTGGGTCAAGTTCAAAATGGGATGACCTCTTGGTTGAGGCCCCGAGCCTTGCGGGCTTCCATCAGAATTCCGTGCGTGTCCGGATCATCCAGCAGCACCTGGGCGATTTCCTTGGTAACGGCCTCGGCGTCACGTCTTTGGCGCAGAAGAGCCTGGTGCTTCGAAATAATGCCAGCAGGGTCTTCCTTGCCCATCTTTACGGTGATGATCTTCACGCCGCGGCACACCGCGTAACCGACCTCCTGCTGCGTCCAGCAACTCGCATTGAAACCGTCAGTATGCAGGGCGAGAAACGCGTCCATTGTGGCGAGTGCACGTTCGATTTCCGCTGGCCACTCCAACGTCGGCCGGATGTCGTCGTGAGCAACGAACGCGTCTATACCCTCATCGGCTAGAAACCATTTCAGGCGACCGGCCTTCTCGCGATCGTCCGAGATGTGGCTGACGAATAGTTTGAGACCGCGGGGGCGGGCCCATGCGTTGGGAGGCTTGCGCGCGATGGCTCCGTCTACGGCGACCCCGAGCTCTTCCGCAATCTGAAGCACGACCTCATTAGAAGCGCCGCCTAGCGCGGTCTTTGCGTAAATCCACTTGCTATTGCTAGCGACGGTGGTCGGCCGCGCCACTGCGAACTCGCTTAGAAACGCATCAATTTCTTGATAGGAATACCGCGATTGCAGCTCTCGACCAATCCTGTCCACAAGTGTCAGTTTCTGCGCAACGCCGAGCGCGCGCGACCTCGCCGTAGCAGTCGGCACGTGGGGAGGTGTTGCAAGCGATACGCCGGCTTCTCGTGCTAGTCGTTCAACGGCTTCATCGTGACTAACGCCTTCAGTTTCCATTACGAATTTGAAAATGTCGCCGTTCTTACCCGATGCAAAGTCGAACCATGCGCCTTTGCGGTCATTAACAAAGAATGACGGGTTCCTTTCCGCCTTAAACGGCGACAGACCCCTCATTTCGCGACCTGCGGCCGTCAGCGCAACAGAGCTAGACACAACCTTGCTGACCGGCAAGCGCGAGCGGATTTCATGAAGAATTTTCTCTGGATAGCTCATACCGATTAACGTGCACGAGTCTCGCATGCGCTACTTCGCGTCGACTACATTGTCCACACACGCTCCCCGCTATTCACAGGGGTTCGGGGGTGCGCTACATCTTGGCGGTCACATCTGCTCGTAGTGCAGTCGTTGGAATCGTGAAGCATCATGCTGGCTGCTTTTGTGCTTCTTGGGCTGGCAAACGGGAACGCAGGAGCGGGCCCGTCTCCGATTGACATGCTCGGCGGCTGATTTCGAGGCCTATTTGGATTATCTTGAGGCGCGGCTGGCGGCCGCTACAGCACTCATCCGCTGGCCGGACTGCCGCAATGGCCCTTGCCGCACCGCCGGCGACGGGTCAAAAGTTCACCCCAGGACTCTCCCCATGATCGGAGGGAAGGAGGGGCTCACGTCATTTGCAGGCGCTGCCACCATTCATCTTCTGCGGCAATGCCAGTCTCGACGTTATCGGGATCGTAGGCAGCCTGATCGAAATCCGCCGTGTAGCCCTGATGTTGCAGGGCATTCGCCAAACGGCGCGTGAAGTCGGCGTCTTTCCGAGAGTAGGAGAGGAAGACTTTGAGTTTGGGCTTGCCAGAACTTTGCGAGCGTGGCTGGGCCGAACTTGGCTCTAGAATACTTTCGTCCGACACCTGGTCCCCCGCAAAAACTATTAATATTTCCAGGCCGATAGGCCCTTGACCCGCGCTAAAATCAATAATTCGTTCATCGGCTCATGAATGTCGGACGGCTGGTGCTTGAGCGTCAATACGGAAATGGCAATGTCACGCTTCTGCCGCCGAACTGTGGCCTTCGCGAAAGCGGCAGCTGGCAGTTTGCGATGCGCCATGCTCTAGGCTGATCGTTGGCAGCTGCTGCCGCGCTTCGTCGACAGGCTTTCGTGCTCTCCGACTAGACGTAGCAGCCGGCCAAGACGTATTCCAGCGAGCTCCGGTTGACAGAGATTCAAAATGACATCGCGTCTCATCGCCCGAACTTGGGTCTTTGTTTCCCACTCGACCAAGGACATCCGCAAAGTGCGCCTTATCCGCAACTATCTTGAGCGCGCCCGCGCGGAGCCCCTGCTCTTCCGGCTCAAATTCTTGGACGACAGGTCGAAAGCTGTCCCGGTCCTGTTGAAGGCGGAGATCCGAGCGCGCCAGTTCTTCCTGCTGTGCGACAGCCGAAACTCAAGAGCGTCGTATTATGTCCAAGAAGAACGCAGGTATGTTGATGGGTTGCAGAACAAGAGCAAATATACAATCGATCTTGATCACACACCGTGGGTGACCCCGAAGTCGGCAATTGATGCCCTTCTCCGCCACGCTTCCATCGTAGTTGCCTACACTTGGAAAGATCAGAAGCGGGTTTCGAAGTGGATCCGGGACCTCACCACAGTCGGCGCAAGTAGGCTCGTGAGCCTTTCCGACGGGTCGCCTTCAGAGGAGGGTGAAATTGCCTATCAGGCATACGCTACAGACTTGGAAGAACCTCAAGAGCCTACAACGATTGATAACGGCATCATTGGACTGGATGATCGAACCTCACGTGACAGCACCTGGGTGCAAGCAGCAATTTCGGCTGCTAGGCGCGCCGACACCATAGTGCTGTGCGTTGCGCGATCAAACGTTGAAACGGCAGTTCCTTTGGATTTCATTGTGGGTCAGCCGCGCAACCCCGGCGAACTCGCATTGTGCCCCCATGAGGCATCCGCCGTGCGCAAGGCATATGGAAATGCGTATGTACTGGACCCCGACAGCGTCATTGAGGAACGGAAAATAGCTGTGTTGTTGGAGACAGCGGGGTGGAAAGTACTTGCTGGCTCGCTTGAGGAACAGCTGTCGCAACTCGTCGTCGAATTGCGCAACCAGAATAGATCTTGGATTGCCGCGCCGGAGGCGCCTTAAGACGGATGACGTGACTGCTATGGCACCGAGCATCATTCCGCCACGACGGAGGCGGCCTTCTCAAGAGTTCGGGCCACGCAAGTCTTTGTAAATTGATCGTCAAGGGTGCGATCTCTACGTTCACGAGGACAGGTGAAGACGATAGCCGAAGCGACGCCGCTCAGCGTGGAACTCTCGAACGCAGAGACGAAGGGCGACGTGATGCCGTCTGGTCGTAAGCTCAGTTTTGAAGCAGATATTGCGGGATAGGTCCTGGTTTTCTGCGGCGCGGAACTGTCGAGCGGCGCTTTCTTCTAGGATTCCCCCTGCTCGGCTGCTTGTTTAAGAAGTTGGTCAAGCTTCGCGAAATTTACCGCCATGGCCGCAGCCCTGTCGCGCTTCCGGTAGTTTCGCCGAACGATCGCTGGCGTATTGCCGAGCAATTCTGCCGCGTGCTCCGCATTGCCCGTGGCTTGACCGACGCTGTGGCGAAGCGCGTGGGGGCGCACCGCCTTTCCGTGAGCAGCCGTCCTACGCGCGAAGGCGAGTGACATCGCAGGTCCCCCGAGTTTTTTGCCGCGGTAGGTCACCCAGAGCATGCCGTGGTCTTCCTTCTTGTTCAGCAAGGGCAGACGATAAAACTCTAGATACTCCTTCATCGCACCTTCAAGTGCTTCCGGCAGGTAGATCAGCTCGGGGTCATGGCCAGCGACTTTCTGATGTTCGGCGATCACAAAAGTCCTCTTGCCGTCAGAATGAAGGTCATCAACCTTCATGTCGACGAAGTTGAATCGGCGTGCCGGCACCACGCTCATCCAGGCGATCAGGAGGCCGTCGCGAAACATCACGGATGCAAACTTTTTGTTCGTCAGAGGAATGCTAGCTGCCATTTCGATCATGGCTACACCCAAGTGGAAGAGTGCTTCCGGCTCGATCTCTTCGTCAGGACATTGCTCTCGTCTAGCATTGAGTGCGAGGGTGGCCCGGCGCCGCAAATAGCCGAGCATAAGCTTGGCGGTAGCTTCGTCGACCGAAGCGCCGCTCACACGCAGTGCAATGATTAATCCTGAGACACGGTTGGCGGCTGTGGCCGGCGACACTCGCGTCTTCAGGTAGTCCGAGTACTCTTCGAACTCCTTAGCCGAGCATACCAGGTGGTTCCGCCCACCTCCCTTGATGAAGTTTTGCCATCCCAAAAAGCTAGAGATCGCCTCCTCGAGGAAGATCTTGAATTTTGCGCTCCGTTTGGTCAACGGCGGCAGGTTCATGCGGCGCCGCCATCCACGTCCTCCGCTGGCTCGCTGCCGCGGCCTTTTTAGCGCCTCTTGCCATGCTGTTTCGATTGCCTCCGGCCAGTCTGGTCGATGTAGCCAACGACACCTCGCTACCATGCTTTCCTCGCGTCACTTGCCTCGCGTGCTCGTCCTGTATGCGTTTCTTCGCCTGCGCTCGTCGGACTACCTCGATCGGTTGCGGAGTCCGATAGCCGATGAGGTCCATGAGCGCCTGCCTCTCGTCGGCATCTTCAAGATCGTAACTAGCGGTCAGCGCCTGAAGGATCTCGAGAGCGGTGAAGCGCTGCCCGGATTTTTCTTCAACAAGGCGTGTAATCGCGCGCGAAAGCGAGATCGGATTCTTTTTTGACCCCTGTTTTTGCCCCGGAAAGGCAAGCTTGCTTTCGAAGCGGTGAAGCCTTCCGCGCGCTTTTGCAAAATATAGCTTGGCCAGTCTCTCGATGATCTCCGGCGCGCGCATCCAGCGGTCGCTGCCAGCGTGTACTTCGAGACCATCGTCTCGAGCAAACCTTAGTTCCTTGCCCAACTCGAAGTCGATAAGACGCTTGGGCGCCGCTCCGGTCGCCCACGCAATCTGCAGTGCGAACGCGGCTTCGATGCGCGCCGCTTCGCGATACAGCAGCGCTTCTTTGCGCTCGAATTCTTCGAGCACAAGATGCGCGACAGAGAAAATCTTGACGCGTACGGTTGGGTTCGCAAGCCGGGCAAGGCCTTTGAGTCTTGCGGCCGACCGCTTGAAGAGCTTGTCGTCGGCGAATTCGTCGACCAAGCAATCGAAGGGTTCGCGCGCTTCTTGGCACCGAATGGTCGCGATGGCGCGAGTCATCAATGCGGTATTGTACAGATCGAGGCAATCGTCCCCGCCGTGGCGCTCATCCTTGATCCAGTTGAGCGCAGAACGCGCATAATCGACGGTGAAGCAATCCTCAAGTCGTTGGAGATGCCCGATCGGCGCTCCAGCCTCTACAAGAGCATGCAAGTATCTCCTTAGGCGGTGGCGTTCTCCCTCTTCCGTTTCGAGCGCGATAGGTGCGCGCCGGCGGAACCAGCGCGCTCCCGCTCGGCGAGCCTCGAACATCTCGTCGATGTCGCGCGCGAGGCTCGGAGGATAGACCGTCATTTCTCGCGTATACCAAAGGCGCTTCTTCTCGCATCCGGACGGCACCTGCGGCCAGAATGGGAACTCTGTAACGGCGTCGTCCCACGCGTTGCACGCTTTCAGCCATTGCTCGCGGGGACGGGCGCGCTGCGCCGAAAGAGCGTGCTGCTCGAAGCGCTCGAACGCCGCCGGCGTCAGCTGTTGGGGAGACAGCCCTTCAGCGGTGGCCCACTTGGCAAGCTTAGTCATTTTGCTCCTCAACAGCCTCCGGCGAGGCGGCGGAACGCAAGCGAACAAGTCGAGCCAACCTCGTCCAAGGTCGACGTCACGCCCCTTGACGTTATCGATTCCGAGTTCGCGCAGAGCCCGCAGAGCCTTGTTCTTGACCTGTGTCCAATACGATGGCTTCAGGCCATGCTGCTCGGTCGTCACGGCCTTGAACAGCTCGCGCAGCCGCTCTCCCTTCCCGGGTATTGACTCAAGCGGCCCCAGAATCCCGATCAGCTTGTTGATCGCGGATAGGATCTCGCTGCGTTCCTTGACCTGGCTCTCAGCGATCCGATCGCGGACCCACTGCATGCTCACTGCCGCCGGCGGTGGCTCAGGCGCTCTGCGAGACTTGCCCATCATCTCTCCTACGCTACTCACACACAAGGAGCTGAAACTCATGGAACTTCGCCTCTCCGACATGATCGTTCCGGAGCAGTTCAATGCATATGCAATGCAAGTGACGACTGCGCCTCTCGGATCACGACGAATGCTTGCTTCCATGGGCGACCAGAGATAAGTTGCACAAACACACAACACAAGAGGTGGTCATGAAAAGTGCTCGTGTTTACCCGCGATACAGAGCGCAGACCCCAGAGGAGAAGAAAGAAGGCCCGCTCGCCTTCCGGCCACCTCCGGACCTGAAGAAGCGGCTCGTCGAGGCGGCCGAAGCCAACGGGCGGACCGTTTCCTCAGAGATCGAGCGGCGCCTCGAGCACTCTCTTTGGCGTGAGGGGGAGCCGCAGGACATTGCGAACGAAGCAGCGGGCGGCGCGCACAACCGTGCGCTCGCATTCCTCATCCAGCGCGTCGCGGTGGGCGTTGAGCATGAGTGTGGTCGCAGCTGGAAGGATGATCCCAAGGTCTTCGCCGAGGTAGCGACGTCTATCGTGTTCCTCCTGCAGTCCATGGGAGCCTTTCATGGAGCCACGATGCCACTGCCCATGAAGGGGAAGCATCTCACCGACTTTGATCCGCTGTGGCACGTGCCAATGCATTCTTTGAACGATGCGCCGGACGGTCCGGTGTGGTTGTTCGTGGCGGGACTGCTGAAGAGCCAGGTCGAAGTAGGCAACCTTGCCTGGCCCCTTACGCCCGCCATGAAGCCCGGAGGCGCGAAAGCACAAGCGCGCAGCGAAATGCCGCCACTCGACGTCCTTCAGACGATAATTCCCGAGAGGAAGGCAACGCCGCGCAGGACGGCTCAAGCCTTCTCGAAGGCGAAGGAAAAGGAGACCCCAGAATGAGCGCGGCGCCCTGGCCGGACTACTGCAAGAAGGAGACGCTTGCTAAGCGGCTCAATCTCGCTGTTGGGGCGGTCGACCAACTGGTGCAGCGCGGGCTGCTGCCGCCTCCGATCGTGGTGGGAGAAGCCAAGCTCTGGCGGTGGGAGGATGTCGACGCGTGGTTGCGGCAGCAGCATGCCGATGCTGGGATGCCGGTGGAGGACCCTTACCTGAGTGGAGTGGCCCGTGCGCGTGAAGCTGCCCCCGCATGTTCATCAAGTGCGCAACTCGACAGGCCGCGTGTACTACTACCTGACACTGCATCGCGGAACCTCAAGGCAGGCTGAGAGGATCCGCCTGCCAGATGATCCGCGCGCGCCAGAATTCTGGGCCGAGTATGCGCGGTTGATGGGGCTCCCGCAGAAGCCGGAAAACAAGAAGTCGGTCCGAGCGCTGGACACGGCGTGGGGCGGCGATCCCGCCAACGGGTACGCGAACGCCAGCCCTGAGTGGAACGCGCTCAGCGACGCAACCAAGACCGACTGGAAGCGCTATCGTGCGCGCATCGTGGAGGCCTGGGGCGATCTCGAAGTCGCCGGCATCGAGCCCATTCATGTGCTTGCCCTGCGCGACAAGTGGGCCGACAAGCCGGCCACTGCAAACAACATGCTGCGGTGCCTATCGTCGATGTTGTCGTGGTCTGTCCCGCGGCAGTACCGCAACGATAACCCGTGCCGCGAGATCAAACCCCTGAAGCAGGGCGAGGGTTACGCACCATGGCCTTGGGCGGTCATCGAGGCGGCGGAGCGTGAACTCAAGCACAAGGGGCGTGAGGACCTGTGGTGGGCGATCGCGCTGGCGCTCTACAGCGGCCAGCGCCTTTCCGACTGCCTGGAGATGAAGTGGTCGGCGCTTAACGGCGACCGCTTGATCCACGTCAAGCAGGGAAAGACCGGGAGGGAGCTCTACATCCCGATCCACCGGGATCTACGCATGGTGCTCGATACGATCCCGAGGCGCTCGGTCAACATCTTGACGTCGACCAAAGGCAAGCCCTGGAAGGCCTTTCAGGCATCGTGGCGGAAGAACAAGCCCTCGTTGGTGAAGAGGTTGGACCTCGTGTTCCACGGGTTGAGGAAATCGGCGGTGGTGCTGCTTCTCGAGGCGGGCGCGACCGAGGCCGAGACGGCGGCCGTTACGGGCCAGACGCTGGCCATGGTTGCCCATTACGCTAAGCAAGTGAACCAGCGGAAGCTTGCGGCCAACGCCATCCTCAAATGGGAGCAGGCCGACGGGTAGGGAAACCTTCGCGAAAGACGCGGCTCTACGGATGTCGACGTATTAGTGTTTCACCGAGAAGCTCGGTGGGGGGCCGGCTGTGGGGTCCGCGGGGGGGCGGGCGAGCTGCCAGGCTTGGTGGTCCGCATCGAGGATCGCCTGGGCATCACGGACATAGGCGAGGACGGCACCACCTTCTGCGGTCTTCGCAGCAGCGTTGGCTTTTTCACCCCTAGCCCCCACCAGCGCATCGAGTTTCTCGCCGGACAGGCGGAAGAGCGCTGCGTTGCGCTCATCCTGCGTGACCGTGGCGCGCGCACTGGCGTACGCGAGAAAGCTCGAGGCGATGGTATTGAGACCGAGCTGCCAGCGCACGGGTTCCTTGAAAACGGAGAGCACCCAGGCCAAGACGTCCGGCAATTTCACGCCCAAAAGCGCCAGCCCCGAAAGAATGCCGATGCTCATGGCGCCCAGCATTGCTAGCAGGGCGATGCGGCGTGGCCCTGAGAGGCCTGCAGCACCTTTGCCATGCCGCTTGACGGCGCTGCGGAAGTAGCTGCGCTGGTAGTCGACGTGCGCAGCGTCGAAGAGCGCGAGCTTCTCCGTCCACAATTGGGCTGGGTCTGCACCTTCGGGCACAGGCGCCTGCATCAGGGCGAGGAAATAATCGCCGCGCAGGCGCTCGGCCTCAGCGCGGGCGGTCATCCAGCAGCGAATGGCGCCAGTGCGGTTCAGCATCCACACGACGACCAATGCAATGCCATTCGCGGCGGACTGCAGGACGCTGATGGCGCGCTCGGCGAGGGCGGGATCCGGATAAAGATTGCGCACCGGCAGCAGCGTCGTAGCCGCCAGCAGCGTGGCAAGTGTCATGAGAGCGAGCGCAAGCCAGCCCCAGCGCTTGTAGCGGTTTTGGGCGCGCATGGCGTCGACGTTGGCATCCTCGTAGAGCTGCAGGCGCGTCTCAAGTGCCGGGGTCATTACGAGACTGCGGATGGGGGCGTCGCGCTCCACCTTGGCGAGATGCTGCTCGATGGCAGCGCGCTGGCTGTAGGCACTAGGTCGCGGGCGCTTGCGCCTGGGCGTCGGAAGGATGTGCGCAAAGGGAGGTGGAGAATTCTCCGGCGCAGTGCCTGTAGAGTCGGATGACGAAGCCGCGTGGTCGGGACGTTCTTTGGCGCGCCAGTCGATGCCGCGCAACTCGTCCCACTGCGATGGACTGAGATAGCGTTCTAGGGGCAGCGGCGCGAACAGGGCGTCGGCGATGGCTTGCACGGAGCCAGGGTCACGCTTTGCTGGCGGTAATGCGCGGGCAGCGGCATAGAGATCAGGTGATGCACCGCCCAACAGCAGGTCCTCAGCTTCCTGGGTCGATCTCGTTCCTACCCCACAGCCAAGTGCTGCTACGATCGCGCCAGCAGGGTCATCGGTAAAAGTGGCGAGCCGTGAGACATCCCACACGCGCGCGGTGTTGTCATAGGAGGCGGTGACGATGCGCCGCCCGTCGGGGCTGAACGCGGCG
>RXJK01000108.1:0-147 GCA_003963125.1 Hyphomicrobiales bacterium | reverse complement strand
GGTCCTCATGTCCCTTAAGCGCGGCGATCTCGCTGCCGCGCTCGACATCCCACACGCGCGCGGTGTTGTCGTCGGAGGCGGTGACGATGCGCCGCCCGTCGGGGCTGAACGCGGCGCTCTGGACCGGGTCCTCATGTCCCTTAAGCG
>RXJK01000193.1 GCA_003963125.1 Hyphomicrobiales bacterium | reverse complement strand
CGCGATGGCCTTCTGCTTGTCGCCCTTGCCGGTCATGGCGCCTTGTAGCCTAGCTTTGCGACTGCTCGCGGGCGATGGCGCGCCAGCCGATGTCGCGGCGGCAGAAGCCTTCGGGCCAGTCGATCTCGGCGATGGCCTCGTAGGCCCGGGCCTGGGCCTCGGCGACCGTCTTGCCGCGGGCCGCGACGTTGAGGACGCGGCCGCCGTTGGCGAGGATGCGCGTGCCGTCGCGCTTCGTCCCCGCATGGAAGATCTGTACGCCCGGCACCTTGGCGGCCGCGTCGAGGCCCTTGATCTCGCTGCCCTTGGCGGTGTCGCCGGGATAGCCCTTGGCCGCCATGACGACGCACAGCGCCACGTCCTCGTGCCAGCGCAGGTCGAAGCGGTCGAGGACGCCGTCGACCGTCGCGAGCAGCGCGGCGAGCAGGTCGGACTTCAGCCGCAGCATCAGCGTCTGGCACTCGGGGTCGCCGAAGCGGACGTTATACTCGTAGAGCTTGGGGCCCTGCGTGGTGATCATGACGCCGAGGAACAGGACGCCCTTGAAGGGCGTGCCGCGCTCAGCCATGCCGGCGACGGTGGGCTTGATGATCTCGTCGAGCGTCCGCTGCATCATCGCGGGCGTCATGACGGGCGCTGGCGAATAGGCGCCCATGCCGCCGGTGTTGGGGCCCTTGTCCCCGTCGAAAACGCGCTTGTGGTCCTGGGCGGCGCCGAGCAGCAGCACGGTCTTGCCATCGACGAGGGCGAAGACGCTTGCCTCCTCGCCGTCGAGGAATTCCTCGATCACGATCTCGGCGCCGGCCGAGCCGAACGCGCCCTCGAAGCAGGCGTCGACGGCGGCTTCCGCTTCGGCGCGCGTGAACGCGACGACGACGCCCTTGCCGGCCGCGAGGCCATCGGCCTTGACCACGATCGGGATGGGCTGGGCCGCGAGATAGGCCTTGGCGGAGGCCTTGTCGTGGAAGCGGCCATAGGCGCCGGTCGGGATCGAGAACTCGCGGCAGAGATCCTTGGTGAAGCCCTTGGAGCCTTCGAGCTGGGCCGCGGCGCGGGTCGGACCGAAGGCCTTGATGCCGGCGGCGGCGAGATCATCGACGAGGCCCGCCACCAGGGGCGCCTCGGGGCCCACGACGACGAGGCCGATCGTGTGTTCCCGGCAGAAGGCGATGACGGCCGCGTGGTCCGCCACATCCAGGGCGACGCAGCGGGCCATATCGGCGATGCCGGCGTTGCCGGGGGCGCAATAAAGCGTCCCGATCAGCGGGCTCGCGGACAGGGCCCAGGCCAGCGCATGCTCGCGGCCACCGGAGCCGATCAGGAGGACGTTCATCGAAAGCCTTTGCAAAACCTCTGGAAAGATGGCCAAGACTTGGCCCAGGTGACGGGCCAGTGATGTATCATCAGGCCCCTCCGGCAGAAAGCCTCACCCGCCCGGGTGGCGGCCCTATGCCCAGAATTCGGCCAGGACCACCAGGAGCATCACAAGCGTGGCAGAAACCGCCCGCGCCCCGCGGCAAGGCGCCAACTCGCCCGAATATTCGGTCTCGGAGCTGTCCACGGCGATCAAGAAGACGCTGGAGAGCGCCTACGGCTACGTGCGCCTGAGGGGCGAGATCTCGGGCTTCCGGGGGGCGGCCGCCTCGGGGCACTGCTATTTCGCGCTGAAGGACGAGAAAGCGAAGATCGAGGCCGTGATCTGGCGCGGCGTCGTGCCGGGGCTGCGCATCAAGCCAGCCGAGGGGCTGGAGGTGATCGCGACGGGGCGCATCACCAGCTATCCGGGGTCGTCCAAGTACCAGATCGTGATCGACGCGCTGGAGCCGGCGGGCGTCGGCGCGCTGATGGCGCTGCTGGAAGAGCGCAAGAAGCGGCTTGCGGGCGAGGGGCTGTTCGACCCCGAGCGCAAGCGCAAGCTGCCGTTCCTGCCGCGCGTGGTCGGCATCGTGACGTCGCCGACGGGCGCCGTGATCCGCGACATGCTGCACGGCTTCGAGGAGCGCTTTCCGGTGCGGGTGCTTCTGTGGCCGGTACGCGTACAGGGCGAGACGTGCGCGTCGGAAGTGGCAACGGGCATCCGCGGCTTCAATGCGATCCGGCCCGGCGGGCCGATCCCGCGGCCGGACGTGCTGATCGTGGCGCGCGGCGGCGGCAGCCTCGAGGACCTGTGGGGGTTCAACGAGGAAGAGGTCGTGCGCGCGGCGGCGGAGAGCAAGATCCCGCTCATCTCCGCGGTCGGCCACGAGACGGACTGGACGCTGATCGATCTGGCGGCGGATGCACGGGCCCCGACGCCGACCAAGGCCGCGGAATGGGCGGTGCCGAAGTATGCCGATCTCGTGGAGCAGCTCGGCAAGTTCGGCTTGCGCCTGTTCACGGCGGTGCAGCGGCTCATCGACGGCAATCGCGTGCACCTGAGAGCGGCCGTGCGCGGGCTGCCGCGGCGGCAGGCGCTGCTCGACCTGCCGCGCCAGCGCTTCGATGCAGTTGAGCGGCGACTCGGCCGCGCGCTGTCGGCCAACACGCGCGCGCATGCCATGCGGCTCGCCAAGTGCGCGGGCAAGCTCAACCCGGGGCTCGTCGAGATGCGGGTCGCGCGGAAGCGCGCGCGGCTCGAGCAGCTCGGGCAGGATGCGACGGCCGCTTTGCAGCGGCGTCTCGGCCCGCCGCGGCGGCGGCTCGAGCGGGCT
>RXJK01000170.1 GCA_003963125.1 Hyphomicrobiales bacterium | reverse complement strand
CGTCGTGTCGCGGGCGGTTTGATGTTCCATCTCCGCGTTGATCTCGCCGCCGAGCAGCACGATCATGGTGGAGATCCAGATCCAGATCATGAAGCCGATGACGGCCCCGAGGGATCCATAGGTGGCATTGTAGTTGCCGAAGTTGGACACGTACCACGACAGGATCAGGGATGCGCCGAGCCAGATGGTGCCGGCGATGCCGCTGCCCCAAGACACCCAGCGCCATTGCGGGCGCGTGCGGCTCGGACCGTAGCGATAGAGGGCGGCCAGCGCGAACAGCACCATCACCAACAGAAGCGGCCAGCGCAGGAGCGTGAGCAGGCCCGTCGCTGAATCCGAGCCTATGCCTGTGGCATTCAGTGCGACGGGGACGACGACAACGGACGCCAGCGCCAGCAGCGCCAAGGCGAGGGCACCGAGCGTGAACAGCATCGAGTAGGCGGTGAGCGTGATGAAGCCGCGCTTCTCGCGCTCCTTGTAGATGATGTTGAGCGCATCGAAGATCGACTTCGTGCCGGCGTTGGCACCCCACAGCGCCGCGCCGAGCGAGAACAGCAGCGTCGCACCCAGCGTCGAATTGGGGTGCGAGGCGATGCGCCGGATCTCGTCGCCGATGACCGAGACTGCGCCTTCCGGGAGGAAGCCAGACACAAGGCTCAGGTTGTTGGCGATGACGGAGGCATCGGCGACGAGGCCGTAGAGCGTGACGAGCGCAGCAGTCGCGGGGAAAATGGCGAGCAACATGTAGAACGTAACGCCCGCGGCGACGAGCATGACCCTGTCTTCCTGCACGTTGGCATAGACGCGCCAGACGATGTCTTTCCAGCCTCGCGCGGGAATTTGCTGAGGCGCGTCGGCGCTGCGTCCCCGACCGTCATCCGATACTGCTTTGGTCGTGGGACCAGGAGCACGCCTGTCCCGGGCGCCGAGCAGGCCGCCGATGCCGATGAGCGTGCCGAGCACGAGCTGTTCGCGCGGGATGCGCTTCTTTCCAGGCCTGAGCTTGTTGATCTGATCGCGTAGATTGCCGAGTGCCGTCACGTTGAACTCCATTTTTTGAGCCAACGGGGCGGCGATAGCGCGGTTCCGAAATGTGCGGCGGACGCGCGCTGGCGTTTCGACTTTGCGGTGAAACACAAACTTAACCGTTTTGGAAAAAGTCCCGCATTGTTCAGAACTCTTCAGACTGTCGGCGGTAGGGTCGAACTTGCCCTGCGAACCTCAATCGAAACGAGTACGCACATGAAGAGCCTGGTCAAATCCTTCGTCACGGACGAAAGCGGTGCTACCGCCATCGAATACGGCCTGATCGCCGCCCTCATTGCTGTCGGCATCATCGGCGCTGCCAAGAGCCTCGGCAATCAGGTCAGCGGCACGTTCAACAACGTCGCCACGGCGATGAAAAACGCGTGATCCCGGAGTTCGAATATGCTGGAACTCATTTTCGCCTTCGCGGGCGATGAAAGCGGCGCGACCGCAATCGAATACGGCCTGATCGCCGCGCTGATCGCCGTCGGCATCATCGGGGCCGCGCGCAGCCTCGGCAACCAGCTCAGCGCGACCTTCAGCAATGTCGCAACCGCCATGCAGAACGCCTGAGCGACGCGGGGGCATTGCTCGAGAGCAGACATCCGTCCCGCGATGGTTCGCGCGGGCGGCACCAGGCCTCACCGCGCCGCGGTGGGGCTTTCGTGTTTTGGAGGCATTGGGGTCGCGGCCAGCCCGTGCCCCGCGCGAACGACGCGGATCGTCCCAGGCCTCAGTGACCGTGGACGGCCTGCAGCAGCACAATAGCTGCGCAAAGCCCGAATGAGGCGATGATGCCGAACCAGAATTCCGCGCGCGTCAGTTGCATGAGGTAACCTTCTCAACGCGCGCTTCTCGCTCGGAACAAGCGAGGTCATTTCGCGAAATTCGAGGCTAGCACGGGGAAAGCGAGCCACCTAAGGAATACGTCGCGGAGTGCGAAATCTCAACGAATTCGACTTCGAAATCTTTAAATGGTTTTGCGCCGCGGGAGCGCGACGTCCCAGACGAGGCCCATGGCCTGCATCAGGCGGATGAGCAGGAACGAGAAGTCGAACTCCCACCAGCGATGACCATGGCGGGCCGACGTCGGATCGGCGTGGTGGTTGTTGTGCCAGCCTTCGCCTGCTGCCATGAAACCGACCAGGAGGTTGTTGCGGCTGCGATCACCCGTTTCATAGTTCTGGTAACCCCACACGTGGGCAGCAGAATTGACCGACCACGTAATGTGCCACACCACGATCGTGCGCAACGCGCCGCCCCACACGACCCAGCTCAAGCCGACGCGGAGCGCTTCGCTCGCGGTTTCGCCCAACGCGAGCGTACCGGCCGCGCCGACGAGAAAGAACAGCGCCCAGACGGTGAACGACACCACGATCCAGTGTTTGCGGGCTTCCAGCCACGCGTACAGAGGATCGCGCATCAGATCCTTGGCGTAGCGCTCGATGACGACCTTGGATTTCATGTCGCCCGAGCGCATGAGCAGCCAGCCGAAATGCGCCCAGAAGAAGCCTTGCAGCGGCGAGTGCGGATCGTCCTGGTCGTCCGAGTAATGATGATGCCGCCGGTGCACCGCAACCCAAAGCGCGGGCGAGAACTCGAGGCTGCAGGTGCCGAGGATCGCCAGCGTGTGCTCGAACCACAGCGGGCAGGCGAAACCCCGATGGGTCAAAAGGCGATGGAAACCGATGTTGAGGCCGAGCACGCCGAACACGTTCATGCCCAGCACGAGCAGAACGACACCGCTCCAGGTGAAGAAATAGGGGAAGAGCGCGAGGATCGCGATGAGGTGGCACAAGATGAAGCCCGACAGCGCATCAGCCTTGAATTTCATAGGCTCATCCCGTCGGTTAAGCTCGGCCAACTGTGGGCGCCGGATACCTTTTGCGCAAGAAAAAACAAAAACTAGCTCGCTAAAGTGCAAGAGTCCTGTCAGACTGAAAATATGGTCAAAAACGCACAGGTTACGCATTTCATGGTCGAGCCGACCGAGTATGGATGGGCGGTTCGGGTGGGATCGGCCCGGCTCGGACTGTTCATGTCGCAGCGGCAAGCCATCGCCGACGTCAAGCGGCGGCAGAAGGGCCTCAGGGCCGAAGGTGGCAACAGCGATGTGACAGTGGTCGGGCAGGAAAGCGAAACGCCACGGTCCCGGCTACAACCCTTCTTCAAGCGACGCTAGCGGCAAACGAAAAAGCCGCCCGCCACGGGGGTGGCGGCCGGCTCGTATCGTTATGGCATTCGTCGTGATGCCAACCTGCGCCGAAGCGCAGGAGATCACGCCTCTTCGATCGCTGCGACCGCGATCTTGCCGGACCGGCGATCCTGCTCGGTCGTGAAGCTGACCTTCTGGCCCTCGCGCAGCGTGCGCAGGCCCGCGCGCTCGAGAGCGGTGGCGTGCACGAACACGTCGTTGCCGCCAGCCGTGGGCTGGATGAATCCATAGCCCTTCTGTTCGTTGTAGAATTTCACAGTGCCGTCTTGCATTGAGTACCTTCAGATGTGTTAGGACGCCGGAGCGCGCACGCGTGCTCCGGTTAGGCGATCGAATTTTTGAGGTGGTCCGAGCAGGCGCCGCGAACGGCGATACGTCGAGTTCCGACACAAAATCGATGATGATGCGTACAGCAATTCACGGGCGAAGGCTACAAAACATTTTTTCGCAGCGTCGGGAACAACGTGCGCATCGGTACGCACGGCGAAGGCAGCCGCATGGCGACCCGCCTTCGGTGACATCAACGCTTCGCTACGTAAGCGCCTAAAATTCGGCCCAATCTGCATCGCCTGCAGAGAGTTCCTCGCGCGCCGCGGCGGGGAGAACTCCGCGTGTCGTCTTCGCAGCGACGACAGGCTTGGCCTTCGGCATCATGTGTAGGCGTATCGGCGCCTCGCTCGAAAGCTGATCCTTGCTTCGGATATTGAACCTGCCGATGAGCGCGCTGAGCGAGGAGGCTTCCTTCGCGAGCGCGTGGCTTGCGGCCGTCGTTTCCTCGACCATCGCCGCGTTCTGCTGCGTCGTCTGATCCATCTGCGTGATGGCGCTGTTGACCTGGTGCAGCCCCGTCGCCTGCTCCTGGGCGCCCGAGGCGATGTCGACGACGATGTCGTTGATGTCGCCGACCTGGACGAGAATGCGCTCGAGAGCCTTGCCGGTCTCGGCGACGAGGGCTGCGCCATCCGCGACCTGGTTCGAGGAGGTCGAGATGAGGCCCTTGATCTCTTTTGCCGCTTCGGCGGAGCGCTGCGCGAGGGCACGCACTTCCGAGGCGACTACCGCGAAGCCGCGGCCTGCCTCGCCGGCGCGCGCGGCCTCCACGCCCGCGTTGAGCGCGAGAAGGTTCGTCTGGAAGGCGATCTCGTCGATCACGGCGATAATCTGCGAAATCTGCTGCGAACTCTTCTCGATACCGCCCATGGCGACGACGGTCTTGCGCACCACTTCGCCCGTCGTAGTCGCGTCCGCCTTCGCCGCGGACACGACTTCGCGCGCGTGGCTCGCGCCGGCGGCGGCCTTCTTGCCGGCAACCGTGATCTCTTCGAGTGCAGCGGCCGTCTCTTCGAGATTGGAGGCCTGCTGCTCGGTTCTGCGGGCGAGTTCGTCCGCGCCTTGCGAGATCTCCTGCGTGTTGCGATGCATGGCGGCGCCGCCGTCCGCGATCTGCAGGAGTAACGACTGCAGGTTGGCGACGGCGTCGTTGTAATCGCGCCTGAGGCTTTCCATGGTCTGCACGAGCGGTGCGTCGATGCGGAAGGTCAGATCGCCGGCGGCGAGCTTGGTCAGGCCCTGGCCAAGGCTGTTGATCGAGGCCATGCGCTCGCTGAGATCGAACACCATCTTCTTGATCATGACCACCCGGCCGTCGCAGTTGAGCACAGGGTTGTACGCCGCCTGGATCAGGACTTCCTTGCCGCCCTTGCCGATGCGGCGGAATTCGCTCGCGACGAAGTCGCCACGGCGCAGGCGGTCCCAGAAGGCCGCGTAGGCCGGCGTGTCGCGCTCGCTCTCGGACACGAACATGCGGTGCTGCTTGCCGACGATCTCCTCACGGGCATAACCCATGGTGGAGAGGAAGTTGTCGTTGGCGTCGAGGATCTCCCCGGTGGGGCTGAAGGAGATCATGCCCTGCGACCGCGATACGGCGTCGAGGATGCTTTCGTTCTCCGCGGCCTTCAACTTGCTCGCCGTGATGTCGGCGGCGAGTTTGACGACGGAGACCACCTTGCCATTGCGCTTGCGGACCGGGCAGTAGGACGCCTGGATCCACACGATCTTGCCGTCCTTGCCGAGGCGATGGAATTCGCCCGCGTTGGGGCGCCCCGCCGCCAGATCGCGCCAGAAGCCCGCATACTCCTGCGTCTTGGCGACGTCGCTGCCGACGAACATCCGGTGATGCTTGCCGATCAACTCGCCCGCGCTGTAGCCGAGCGCGCTGCAGAAGTTCTCGTTGGCCTTGAGGATGGTGCCGTCGGTCGAGAACTCGATCACGGCAAACGAGCGGCTGAATGCATCAAGCGTGGCGGCTTCGTGGGAGTAGACGAGGTTCATGGTGCTGTGCCCTCCATGGGATGGCGCAGCCTAGGCTTCGAAATTTAACAGAAGCTTTTGTGCGTGTTTTTCTGGATAATGTTTTGTCTATTCGGGGTTGATGGGGATTGCCGAAATCGATCGGTATTTGCTGAAGCGAGACTGCGGGCGTTGCCCTGTTTCCTCAAATGCGATCCTGTCCGGCTGGAAGTTGCTGCGCCCGGACGGGAAGCGAACAGGGCCCGCGTCCGAGCGCCGCACGGCCTTCGGCATCCTCCTCAACACCTCTCGCGGCTTACGGGGCGTTGCCGTTGTCATGTGATTCGATCCACCAGAACGCGGCAATGGCCATTGCCGCCAAGGCGGCGAACCAGACGACGTCTGGGATTCCGGTGACGTCGGGCAGGCGCACCTTGCCGAAGGCCCAGACATTCAGCACGTGGGCCTTCAGCCAGTCGAAGCTCAGCGCGTAAAGGATGGCGCCGACGATCATGCCGAGCGCGCCGACCAGGGCATGGACGCTGCCCGTGGCGATGGCCGCAAGCCCGGTGCCGGGGCAATAGCCATAGACCACCATGCCAACGCCGAAGAGGGCAGCGCCAATGGTCACGCCGAGCAGGTTGGCGTCCTTTACGTAGTACTTCGCCGCGCCGACATCGGTCAGGGCGAGGACGCCCACGCCGCCGACGATGATCGCAGTGCCCATGACCTTCAGCACGGTCCAGTCCTTCAGGCGGAACTGGTTCTCGATCACGTTGCAGCTCGTGACGCGGCCCTTGTGCAGCAGGAACCCGAAGGCGGCGCCCATGAGAAGCGGCGCGATAATGGACATGAAAGCGGTCATCTGTGCCTCCTTCAGGCTTTGCGGAACAGGAACGCCGACGCGATCAGTCCGGTGGCGAACATGACGATGAGGAAGACCCAGCTCGACAGTGCGAGTTGCAGGCCGCCCGATATGCCGTGGCCGCTCGTGCAGCCGCCCGCGAGCCGCGCGCCGTACATGATGACGATGCCGCCGAGGAACGCGGCGAGAAAGCGCTTGCCGACGGAGTTGCCGTATTGGCGCCGCCAGACTTCCGGCACGAACTCGAGTTTGAAGGTGCCGGTGACGAGAGCTGCGGCCAGCGCGCCCAATGGGATGCCAACGAGGAACAGGACGCCGTAATCCCAGCTCAAGGGCATCGATTTCCAGTAGCTGTTGCCTGCTACGCCGTCAGCGCCGATGAAGGGCTCCGCAAACAGCGCCGCGATTCGCGAATAGGCTGTCGTGACGCCGATCGGATCTCTCATGACCGCGAAAGCGATCCAGCTCAGGATGCCGATGCCGGCGCCCACGAGATAGGGCGACCAATCGATCCTTCGGGCTTGCGATCGTGAAAAGGTCTGTGCGGTTGCCATCTGTTGCCTCGCTTCCCCGTGGCGCCCTGCGTGCTCTTCCCGCGCGGCGTCTAATATATGCAGAAATATGCATATATTTTGCCGAGGTCAAGCCACTGCGCGTTTTTGCCGGAGCGGGAGACTGACGGCGTTCCGCGGTCAGAGGCTTGATTGAGGTCAAGTGCCGGCGTCGGACCGATCGTGTATCCTGCCCGCGTCGCCCCTTGGGCGTGAGGCGATCGAGGCGCGAGACGTGACGTCCGAAGATTTCGAACGAACCCTGCGGCGGGTGTTGATCGCGCTGGCGGGACTGGCCCTCGTTCTCGGTGTGCTTCTGAGCCTCGCCGGACTGCCGACGGCTGCGCGCGTGACGTGGGGCGCCGGCACGGCGGTCGTGGCCGCGGCGCTCCTCGTGTCGATGGTGCGGGATCTCCACGCGGGCCGGCTCGGCGTCGATTCCATCGCCTTCGTATCGATGTGCGCGGCCGTGGCGCTCGGCGAGACGCTGGCCGGCATCGTCGTCGCTGTGATGTACGCGGGCGGCAATGTGCTCGAAGACTTCGCGGTGGGGCGCGCGGAACGGGAGTTGAAATCGCTTGCCGATCGCTCGCCGCGCGTCGCGCATCGCATGCATGCCGGCACGGTGGAGGATGTCGCTCTCGAACATGTGGCAGTTGGCGACGTCCTCCTGGTGCGCGCCGGTGAAGTGGTGCCGGTCGATGGTGTCATCACAGGCGCCCATGCGCTTCTCGACGAGGCCGCACTGACGGGCGAGCCCATCCCCGTGAGCCGCCGAAACGGTGAAGGCGCCCGCAGCGGCACCATCAACGTGGGCGAGGCCTTCGAGATGCGCGCGTCGGCAACCGCGGGCGAGAGCAGCTACGCGGGCATCGTGCGCCTCGTGACGGCGGCGCAGACCGCGAAAGCGCCCTTCATCCGCCTTGCCGATCGCTTCGCGCTGCTGCTGTTGCCGGCAGCCCTTCTCCTGGCTGGCGCCGCCTGGATCTACTCGGGCGAGGCTATCCGCGCGCTGGCGGTGCTCGTTGCGGCGACGCCCTGTCCGCTCATTCTCGCCGCGCCGGTTGCCTTCATTGCCGGCGTATCGCAGGCCGCGGCCAAGGGTATCCTGATCAAGGGCGGTGGGCCTCTCGAAGCGCTGGCACGCACGCGCACGGTGCTGTTCGACAAGACCGGCACGCTCACCGTCGGCGGGGCGCGACTGATGGCCATCGAGACGGCGCCGGGGCATACGGCGGACGAAGTTCTGCAGCTTGCAGGGTCGCTCGAGCAGGCGTCGCATCACGTGCTGGCGGCGACCATCGTGCAGGCCGCGCTGGCACGGGGGCTGAACCTCGAGGTGCCGGAGAAGATCAAGGAAGCGCTGGGCTCGGGCCTCGAGGGGCAGGTGGGCGGACGCACGGTCTGCGCGGGTTCGCATCAGTTCGTCTACGGCGCGCGGAAACCGGACGAATGGGCCATTCGCGTGCTGCGCCGGGCCTCGTGGCGCTCGGCGCTCAGCGTGTTCGTCTCGGTCGATGGGCGGGGCATCGGGGCGCTGCTCCTCGGCGACGAGTTGCGCCGGGAGACGCCGCGGGCCGTGCAGATGCTGCGGCGGGCGGGCGTGTCGCGCATCGTCATGCTCACGGGCGACCGGCCCGATGCCGCCGAGACCATCGGTGCCGCGCTCGATCTCGATGCGGTGCTCGCCGACCGGGTCCCGAAGGACAAGGTGGATGCGGTGGCGACCGAGCGCAGGCTGCAGCCGACGCTGATGATCGGCGACGGCATCAACGACGCACCCGCGCTTGCTGCCGCCGACGTCGGCATCGCGATGGGTGCGCGCGGCGCCAGCGCCTCCTCGGAAGCCGCGGATATCGTGATCCTGGTCGACCGGCTGGACCGCGTGGCCGATGCGCTCGCCATTGCCAAGCGTGCGCGGTCGATTGCGATGCAGAGCATCGTCGTGGGGATGGCGCTGTCCGGCGCCGCCATGGTGTGCGCGGCCTTGGGCCTGCTGACGCCCGTTGCGGGCGCCCTCATCCAGGAGGCGATCGACGTTGCCGTCATCCTCAATGCGCTGCGCGCGCTGCGCCCGGGTTATCGCTGGGGCCGCAGCATGATGCCGGCGACGACGGCGCTCGCCCTGCGGCAGGAGCACGAGAAGCTCGATGGGCGGCTCGGCCGCCTGCGCGAGATCGCCGATGCGCTCGACACGGCTGAGCCTGTCTCCGCGTTCGCGCTGATGTCGGAAGCCAACGGCATCGTCGGCGAGATCGTCGTGCACGAGCGCGCGGATGAAGCCGACGTCTATCCCAAGCTCGGGCGATTCCTTGCCGACCGGCACGGGCTCGGCGCCATGAGCCGGGCGCACCGCGAGATCCTGCACCTTGCGCGCCTCCTCGAGCGTATGGTCACGCAATCCTCCGCGGCGGATGTGGACCGGTACCTCTTGCGGGATGCGCAGCGGGCCATCGAGGCGATCGAGGCGCTGGTGCGGCTCCACAATGCGCAGGAAGAGGACATCTACGAGCACGCGGTCGCGCCATAGAGCGGGGGTGCGCGAAGGTCGGACCGTCTACGGCAAGCTTGTTTACAGTGTTCACCGCTTCAACGTGCGCGCGTGGAGGCCCAATTCGAGGGTGAAGCCGGAGGCCAGTTAGCTGTGATTTCGCGGCTTCAATTCGCACCGCGTTTGCCAAGCCGACAGGATTTTCGTATCAGATCAACATTTATGGTTATGCATTGCACACGGCGTATTTGTTGAAGAGCGTATTGTGAAGCGTATGCGCGACATCGTCCTGGCCCTTTTGGGCGTGCTGGTCTGGCTCCTCCGGCCTGAGCGCAAACGTGATGAGCGAGCCTGACGCTCGCTACCGTTCGCGGGCCTCAATGTGCTGCACGCCTGCCGTCGTCACGACGCCACGGCGTGGACGGGACGGATCATCGGCTTCGCGTCCCGCACGATGACGTTGAAGCTGTCGGGCTGGGAGTCCAGCAGCGCGAAGAGCTGGCTGCGCATGCGCGGCTCCCAGAAATTGGAGATGTGATCAGCCGTGGCAGTCACCGCTTCGTCGTACGTGCGCGACTGGAACGAGCGCGCGATCTGGTTGGCCATGTAGATGAGTTTGTCAGGCGACATCTGCGACGGCCCCTTGCGACACGCGATGCGGGTGAGTGAAGACTTCGAAACTGCGGCCGCGTACGACAGCGGCCAAGGTCAGACGCGCGGCCTCTGCCGTGCGCACGGCAAGCGCCGTGGGGGCGGAAATGGCGGCGAGCAGGCCGCAGCCCGCGACGACGGATTTCTGCACCAGTTCCACCGATACGCGACTCGTCACCACGAAAGCGCCGGGCGAGGGCGCAATCCCGTTGCGGAGCAGATGACCGATCAGCTTGTCGAGCGCATTGTGACGGCCGACGTCCTCGCGCGCAGCGGAGACGCCGCGGCCAGGCATGAAGAAGCCGGCGGCGTGCGTGGCGCCCGTTTCGCGGTTGAGGGGTTGGAAGGCTTCGAGCGACGTGGCAGCGCGGGCGATATCGGCCGAGGTGAAGCAGGCGCCGGCCGCGACGGGCGGCAGATCCCGCGTCGCAGCGTCGAGGCTCTCCAGCCCGCACATGCCGCAGCCCACGGGACCGGCCATCGAGCGGCGGCGCTTGGCGAGCCGATCGGCGATCGCCTCGGTGACGCGCACCTGCACGTCGAGGCCCCTGTCGTAGGAAACGACCTCGATCCCCTCGATGGCCGATATGTCGTCGAGTATCCCCTCCGTCAGCGAGAAGCCGATGGCGAGATCCTCGAGATCCGCGGGCGTTGCCATGAGCACGGCATGGGTCGAGCCGTTGTAGCTGATGGCGACAGCCGTCTCTTCCGCCAGGACCCGCGTGCCGGAGACGGCGCACCCGTCGCGCCACAGCGTCCTCCGCACGGTGTCCTGCGTTTCGCTCACGCGGAGCCTGCTCCTATTCGGCAGCCTGAATGCGGCGCGAACGCTGGGCCAGGGCGTCGTACTCTTCCTGCCACTGCGTCGGGCCGTTCGAAGGTGAAACCTGCACGGCCGTCACCTTGTACTCGGGACAATTCGTCGCCCAGTCGGAGAAGTCGGTCGTGATGACGTTGGCCTGCGTGCCGGGGTGATGGAACGTCGTGTAGACGACGCCCGGTGCGACGCGATCGGTGATGGTGGCCCTGAGCGAGGTATCGCCGGCGCGGCTCGCGAGCTTGACCCAATCGCCGTCCTTGATGCCGCGCACCTCGGCGTCGTGCGGATGGATCTCGAGCACGTCCTCCTTGTGCCAGACGACGTTGTCGGTGCGGCGCGTCTGGGCGCCGACGTTGTACTGGGAGAGGATGCGGCCGGTGGTGAGGAGCAGCGGGAAGCGGGGGCCCGTCTTCTCGTCGGTCGGGATGTACTCGGTGTTGATGAAGCGTCCCTTGCCGCGCACGAAACCCGTGACGTGCATGACGGGAGATCCGTCGGGTGCCTTGTCGTTGCACGGCCATTGCACGGAGCCGCGCTCTTCGAGCATGGCATAGGAGACGTTGGCGAAGCCGGGCGTCGTCATGGCGATCTCGTCCATGATCTCGCTCGGGTGGGTGTAGGTCCACTTGCCGCCCATGGCGTTGGCGAGAAGCTGCGTCACTTCCCAATCGGCGTAGCCGTTCTTCGGCGTCATGACGCGCCGGACGCGGTTGATGCGGCGCTCGGCGTTCGTGAAGGTGCCGTCCTTCTCGAGGAAGGTCGAACCCGGCAGGAACACATGCGCGTAGTTGGCCGTCTCGTTCAAGAACAGGTCATGGACGATGACGCAGTCCATCGCCGCGAGACCGGCCGAGACGTGCTTCGTATCGGGGTCGGACTGCAGGATGTCCTCGCCCTGGATGTAGATGCCCTTGAAGCTGCCGTCGACGGCGGCGTCGAGCATGTTGGGGATGCGCAGGCCCGGCTCGTCGGAGATGGTGACGCCCCAGGCCTTCTCGAAGATGCTGCGCACGTCAGCGTTCTTGACGTGGCGGTAGCCCGGCAACTCGTGCGGGAACGAGCCCATGTCGCAGGAGCCCTGCACGTTGTTCTGCCCGCGCAGCGGGTTCACGCCGACACCGGGGCGGCCGATGTTGCCGGTCAGCATGGCGAGGTTGGCGATGCCGATGACGGTGGTCGAGCCCTGGCTGTGCTCGGTGACGCCGAGGCCGTAGTAGATCGCGGCGTTGCCGCCCGTCGCGTAGAGCCGTGCGGCTTCCCGGATCTCGGATGCAGGAACGCCGGTGAGCTTCTCGACGGCCTCGGGGCTCATCGAGGGGTTCGAGACGAACTCGGCGTAGTCGCGGAACTCGTCCCAGTCGCAGCGCTCGCGGATGAAGGTCTCGTTGTAGAGCTTCTCCGTGACGATGACGTGGGCGAGAGCCGTCACCACGGCCACGTTGGTGCCGGGGCGGAGCTGGAGATGGTGCGCGGCCTCGATGTGGGGCGAGCGGACGAGATCGATGCGGCGCGGATCGACGACGATGAGCTTGGCGCCCGCGCGCAGGCGCTTCTTGAGCCGCGAGGCGAAGACGGGATGGCCGTCCGTCGGGTTGGCGCCGATGACGAGCACCACGTCGGCATCCTCGACGCTGTCGAAGTTCTGCGTGCCGGCGGAGGTGCCGAAGGTCTGGCCCAGGCCATAGCCCGTCGGCGAATGGCAGACGCGGGCGCAGGTATCTGTGTTGTTGTTGCCGAAGACGGCGCGTGCCAGCTTCTGGACGAGATAGGTTTCCTCGTTGGTGCAGCGGGACGAGGTGATGACGCCGATCGAGTTCGTGCCGTGCTTGGCCTGGATGGCGCGAAGCTTCGTTGCGGCGAAGCCGATCGCCTCCTCCCAGGAGACTTCGCGCCAGGGCTGGTCGATTGTTTCGCGCACCATGGGCTTCAGGATGCGGTCCTGGTGGTTCGCGTAGCCCCAGGCGAAGCGCCCCTTGACGCAGGAGTGGCCGCGATTGGCGCCGCCGTCCTTGAAGGGCACCATGCGCACGAGTTCCTCGCCGCGCATCTCGGCCTTGAACGAGCAGCCGACGCCGCAGTAGGCGCAGGTCGTCACGACGGAGTGCTCGGGTTGGCCGATGGAGATGACAGACTTCTCCTGCAGTGTCGCCGTGGGGCAGGCCTGGACGCAGGCGCCGCAGGACACGCATTCGGAGTCGAGGAAGTTCTCGTGCATGCCCGCGGAGACGCGACTATCGAAGCCGCGACCTTCGATGGTCAGGGCGAAGGTGCCTTGCACCTCTTCGCACGCGCGCACGCAGCGGGAGCAGACGATGCACTTCGAAGGATCATAAGTGAAATAAGGGTTGCTCTCGTCCTTCGGCGTCCAGCGGGCGTTCGAGACGCCGCTGGTGTTGCGGGCCTTGGCGTGGTTGCCGCCGTCATAGCCGTAGCGCACGTCGCGGAGGCCCACGGCGCCGGCCATGTCCTGCAGCTCACAGTCGCCATTCGCGGCGCAGGTGAGGCAATCGAGGGGATGGTCGGAAATGTAGAGCTCCATCACGCCGCGGCGGATGTCCTTCAGGCGCGAGGTCTGCGTGTGGACGACCATGCCCGGTGTGACGGGCGTGGTGCAGGAGGCGGGCGTGCCGGCGCGGCCCTCGATCTCGACGAGGCAGAGGCGGCAGGAGCCGAAGGCGTCGACCATGTCGGTGGCGCACAGCTTCGGCACGGAGATGCCGGCGTCCATGGCGGCGCGCATGACGGAGGTGCCTTCGGGCACCGTCACCTCGAAGCCGTCGATCGTCAGCTTGACGCTCGCCTTGGAGCGCGACGCGGGTGTGCCGTAGTCGATCTCGTGTACCAATCCCATGGAGCTACTCCGCTGCCTCGGCGTGCGATGCGCCAAGAAAATCCTCGGGGAAATGCCGGATGGCGCTGAGCACCGGATAGGGCGTGAAGCCGCCCAGCGCGCACAGCGATCCGAACTTCATGGTGTTGCAAAGGTCCTCGACGATGGCCTTCTGGCCCTTCACGTCGACGCCGTTGCGGATCTTGTCCATCGTCTCGACACCGCGGACGGCGCCGATGCGGCAGGGCGTACACTTGCCGCAGCTTTCCAACGCGCAGAATTCGAACGCGAAGCGCGCCTGCGCCAGCATATCGGCGCGATCGTCGAAGACGACGATGCCGGCGTGGCCGATGAGGCCGTCCTTGGCGGCAAAGGCTTCGTAGTCGAAGGGCGTGTCGAACAGGCTGCGGGGGAAGTAGGCACCCAGCGGGCCGCCGACCTGGACGGCCTTGACGGGGCGGCCGGTGGCGGTGCCGCCGCCGATGTCATCGACGAGTTCGCCGAGCGTGACGCCGAACGCAGTCTCGAACAGCCCGCCGTGACGGATGTTGCCAGCGAGCTGGATCGGGATCGTGCCGCGCGAGCGGCCCATGCCGAAATCGCGGTAGAAGGCTGCGCCCTTCGCCAGGATGATCGGCACGGAGGCGAGCGAAATGACGTTGTTGACGACGGTCGGGCGGCCCAGGAAGCCGTGATGGGCGGGAAGGGGCGGCTTGGCGCGCACCACGCCGCGCTTGCCCTCGAGGCTGTTGAGAAGCGACGTTTCCTCGCCGCAGACGTAGGCGCCCGCGCCGACGCGCACTTCGATATCGAAGGCGTGGCCGGTTTCCAGCACGGAGCGGCCGAGAATGCCCGCAACGCGCGCCTTTTCCAGCGCCCGGCGCATGATCGAGATGGCATGCGGATACTCGGAGCGGATGTATACGAAGCCCTGGTCGGCACCGGTTGCAAGCGCCGCAATCGCCATGCCCTCGATCAGGACAAAGGGGTCGCCTTCCATGATCATGCGGTCGGCGAAGGTGCCGCTGTCACCCTCGTCAGCGTTGCAGACGATGACCTTGCGCGGACCGGACGCCTCCAGCACCGTCTTCCACTTGATGCCGGTCGGGAAGCCGGCGCCGCCGCGGCCGCGCAGCCCTGAATCCGTGACGCAGGCGACGATGTCCTGCGGCTTCATCTTCGCCGCGGCGCGCAAGCCCGCGAGGCCGCCCGTCGCCTCATAGTCCGAGACGGACAAGGGAT
>RXJK01000005.1 GCA_003963125.1 Hyphomicrobiales bacterium | reverse complement strand
CTCGATCTCGCCATCGCCAAGACCCGCGAGATCAGCGCGACGGCGAAGACCATGCAGTTCCAGCTCGCACGTGCCGTGGCACGCCGCAACTTCGCGAGCTTCGAGGCGCCGCTCGCCCGCATGGCCGAGGCCTACGACCAGGCCTTCGCCGATCTCGCCCGGCTCTTCGCGCGCGAGCCGCAGCGCCTCGCCTCCTGAGCCCGAGGCGCGCGTGGCACGGCTCATCGACATCGAAGGCAAAGTGCCCGCCGCGGTGGACGAAGGCTGGGAGATGCTCTCGACGCCAGCGGGCCTGATCTCGGCGCCGGGCGAACTTCCGCGCTGCGCCACGTGGATCCGCGCAGCCGTTCCGGGCACGGTGGCGGGCGCGAAGCAGGATGCTGGCTTGTGGACCGCCGCCGCGCCGGCGCCGCTCGACGGCGAAGACCATTGGTACCGCACCCGCATCTTCGGGCAGGGCCGCGAGACCTTACGCTTCGCGGGCCTCGCGACGCTGGCGACCGTCTGGCTCAACGGCCGCGAGATCCTGTCCTCCCGCAACATGTTCCTCGCCCACGATGTCGAGGTCGAGTTGGCAGGTGAGGCCGAACTCGTCATCTGCTTCCGTTCGCTCGACAAGGCTTTGGCCGAGAGCAGTGCCGCCGGCCGCTGGCGCCCGCGCATGATCACGCCGTCGGGGCTGCGCAACGTCCGCACGTCGGTACTGGGTCACATGCCGGGCTGGTGTCCCGCGATCCCGACCATCGGCCCCTGGCGACCGGTCGAGCGCTTCGGCCCCGGACGCACGATCGCCGTCGACATGCACGCGTCTCTGGCGGGAACGACGGGCGTGCTCGACGTCGTGCTGCAATCCGACGCTGCGCGACGGGTGGAGATCCACTGTGCAGGCCGCTCGGCGCCATTGGCGCAGGCCGACGCAGGCACCTTCTCGGGCCGCCTGGAAATTCCCGGCGTGACGCCGTGGTGGCCGCACACGCACGGCACGCCCACGCTGCATCAGGTCACCGCCACGATCGACGGCCGCGAGATCGTCGTCGGCCGCACCGGCTTCCGCGCCATCGCCGTGGACAAGGGCAGCGACGGCGCCGGCTTTGCGCTTCGCGTCAACGACACGGCCATCTTCTGCCGCGGCGCGCTTTGGTCCTCCGCCGATCTCGGCCGCATGCCTTCTACGCGCGAGGCCTACGAGCCCTGGCTGCGCCGCGCCCGCGACGCCGGCATGAACATGATCCGCGTGCCGGGAACCACGGTCTACGAGGCCGACGCCTTTTACGATCTCTGCGACGAACTGGGCCTGCTCGTCTGGCAGGACTTCATGTTCGCCAACTTCGACTATCCGGCTGCCGATCCAGCGTTCGCGGAGAGCGTGAAGCAGGAAGCCGCGCAATTCCTCTCGCGCACGCGCGCCTCGCCCGCGATCGCCGTCCTCTGCGGCGGCAGCGAGGTCTATCAGCAGGCGGCCATGCTCGGCTTGCCGGAGCGCAAATATCGCAGCCCGATCTTCGACGCCTGGCTTCCCGAGATCGTCACGGCGCTGCGCCCCGATGTGCCTTACGTGCCGGGCTCCCCGTCGGGTGGCGCCTTGCCGTTCGTCGTGGACGAGGGCGTCGGGCACTATTTCGGCGTCGGCGCCTATCGCCGGCCGCTAGCGGATGCGCGCCATGCCAGCGTCCGCTTCGCGTCTGAATGTCTGGCCTTCGCCAACGTGCCGCCCGAGATCACGGCGCCCGAAGGCGAGCCGCCGCTCGTCGACATCGCCGATCCCCGCTGGAAGGTACGCATCCCGCGCGATGCCGGAGCGACATGGGACTTCGAGGACGTCCGCGACCACTATCTCGAGGAACTGTTCGGCGAGCGCGTCCTGCATCTGCGCACCGAGAACCCCGAGCGCTATCTCGAACTCTCGCGCGCGACACAGGCCGCCGTCGTCGAGCACGCGCTCACGGAATGGACGCGCAGTGCCTCGCCGACGCGCGGCGCGCTCGTCCTGATGCTCCAGGATTTCCAGGCGGGCGCCGGATGGGGCCTGATCGCATCTTGCGGCGCGCCGAAATCGCCCTGGTACGCGATGCGCCGCGTGTTCAAGCCCGTGCGCGTGACGCTGACGGACGAAGGCGTCAACGGCCTCGCCGTGCATCTCGCCAACGAGACCGCCGACCCGCGCGAGACCGTGCTCGAACTCACCGCCTGGCGTGAAGGCCGCACGCAGGTGCTGGCCGCCAAGCAGGCCGTGACGCTCGGCGCCCGCTCCAGCACCACGCTCTCCGCCTTCAAGCTCATCGGCAGCTTCTTCGACATCTCCTACGCCTACCGCTTCGCCGCCCCGCAGCATGACGCAACGGTCGCGACCCTGCGCGACGGGGCGTCTGGCGAAGTCCGGAGCCAGGCCTTTCATTTCCCGCTCGGGCATGCGCGCAGCGTCCCCGAAGGCGCGCTGTCGGCTTGCGTCGAGGAAGACGCGGGCGGCTATGCGCTCGTCCTCAAGGCCGACCGCCTTGCGCGCTTCGTCCACGTCGTCGATCCCGGCTTCCTGCCCGAGGACGACTGGTTCCACCTGGCGCCGAAAGCGGAGCGTCGCATCAGGCTGACGCCGCGCGATGCCGCGTCCGGCCGTCCCAAGGGCAAGGTGCGGGCGACGAACATGCCCGCACCCGTCGCTTACGAGGCCGCGCGATGATCGGCGTCTCCTTCGGCCGCTGCCAGGGT
>RXJK01000402.1 GCA_003963125.1 Hyphomicrobiales bacterium | reverse complement strand
TTGCGTCATCGTATCTGAACGAGACAATCGATTTGCTAAACTCTCTCGATCACGAGGCAATCGAAGAAATGGCGAGCGTGCTCGCCGGGGTTCGCCACCGGGGTGGTCGGCTGTTCATTCTGGGCGTCGGCGGTTCGGCGGGACATGCCAGCCATGCCGTGAACGATTTTCGCAAGATCTGCGGATTCGAAGCCTATGCACCCACGGACAATGTTTCCGAGTTGACCGCGCGGACCAATGACGAAGGATGGGAGACAACCTTCGAGCAGTGGCTACTGGGATCACGCATCACCGGGAAGGACTCACTGCTGATTTTTTCCGTTGGGGGCGGGGACAAGGCAGCTAACGTCTCGATGAATATTGTCCGCGCGATCGACTTAGCCCATCGCGTCGGTGCCGCAGTAACAGGCGTCGTGGGACGGTCTGGCGGCTACACAAAACAAATGGCGACGGCGAGCGTTGTGATCCCACCTATATTTTCTGAACGCGTAACGCCGCATACGGAAGGGCTCGCAGCGGTAATTTGGCACCTTCTGGTTACCCATCCGAAGCTAAAGCAGGCCCAGACGAAATGGGAAGACTTAACGCGAGTATAAAATATGCAGGGTCGTTATTTTATCGTAGGCGGTGCCGGCTTCATCGGAAGCCACTTCTGCGACACGCTGCTTTCTGAAGCTGATACGGGCCATGTGACTGTCTACGATAGCTTCCAATCGGGGAAAGAATGGCATATCAGCCATCACCGGGCCAATCCTCGGTTCTCCGTAATCCGCGGCCTGGTGGAAGATATTGATCTGCTTGCAGAATGTATGTCCGGCCACGACGTCGTCATTCATCTTGCCTCCAACCCTGACATTGCACGCGCCGCAGTGGACCCGGAGATCGATTTCAAGGCGGGTACCCTACTGACAAACAATGTCGTCGAAGCCATGCGCCGGGCCAAGACGCCTCGCAAAATACTCTACGCGTCGGGCAGTGGAGTATACGGGGACACAGGGGAAGTCGAGGCCCACGAGGACTACGTGCCGATGACCCCAATCTCCACCTACGGGGCAAGCAAACTCGCCGGCGAGGCGCTAATCTCCGCTTACACGTACATGTTCGACATGAAGGGCATTAGCTACCGCTTCGGAAATGTCGTGGGTCCACGCCAGACACACGGCGTTGGGTTCGACTTCGTGCGCAAGCTTTCCCACAACCCGCGAGAGCTGCACATATTAGGGGACGGGCGTCAGCTAAAATCGTACATCGCTGTCAGCGATGTGGTGAACGCGGTTCTACACGCGCACAAGACAACTTCGGACCGCTACAGTTATTTCAATGTTGCGACTGGCGATTACGTAACAGTCACTGAGATTGCGGAACTAGCTTGCCAGGCCATGGGCCTCGAGCCTCGCCAAGTGAAGTTCGTATATGCTGGCGGCGATAGGGGATGGAAGGGTGACGTTCCCATCGTTCGCCTAAAGCTCGATCGCATTGCAGCCACCGGCTGGGTTTGCAGGCAGCCGACCCGCGTGGCTCTGCAGGAGTCGCTGGCGGCGCTTGCACGCGAACTCAAAGAGCACTCCAATGACAGTTAGGCGCAATGCGCTGCGACGTGCGGTATTTTTGGACCGGGACGGGGTTATCAACGCCGCTAACGTTCGCCGTGGCCGACCCTTTCCCCCACGATCGGTCGATGAGCTGGAAATATTGCCGGGCGTGAGAGAGGCATGCGACAGCCTCAAAAGCGCCGGCTACCTTCTGATCGTCGTCACGAACCAGCCAGACATCGCTCGCAAGTCGGCTTCGTCCTCCGATGTGGAGGCAATTCACCGTGAGCTCTCGAGAGCGCTGCCCCTCGACGCGATCCGCGTCTGTCCCCATGACGATATCGACGCCTGCACGTGCCGAAAGCCGAAGCCTGGCTTGCTCGTCGATGCGGCGCGCGACCTTTCGGTTGATCTAAGCGCGAGCTTCATGGTTGGCGACCGTTGGCGGGACATTGACGCTGGGACCGCGGCAGGCTGCAGCACCGTCTTCATCGACTATGGCTATACCGAGCCCCGGCCAATTGCGCCCGACTATACTGCAAAGTCCCTCGCAGAGATTGTCCCGATCCTGCTGCACAGTGAACGGAAAAGGAAGGCAATCGGAATATGAAAACCCGAATTCCATCGACGCCGCTCAAGGTCAAAGTGTTTGCTGACGGCGCCGAGAAGGCCAAAATGCTCGAGCTTTATAACAACCCACTCGTTGCAGGGTTCACGACCAACCCCACGCTCATGCGGCAAGCCGGGGTCAAAGACTATGAGGCGTTTGCCAAAGATGTTCTGCTTACCATCACCGATAGACCCATATCGTTCGAAGTGTTCTCGGATGATTTCGAAGATATGCAGCGGCAGGCACTGAAGATTGCCGGTTGGGGATCGAATGTCTACGTCAAAATTCCCATCACGAATACCCGCGGGGAAAGCGCGGCCCCGCTGATCAGAAGTCTCGTAGACAGGGGCGTCAAACTCAACGTCACTGCGATCTTCTCGCTGCCCCAGATCGACTCAACCGTCGCTGCCTTGAAGGGCACCCCACACTCCTACGTTTCCGTCTTTGCAGGGCGTATAGCCGATGCCGGAATTGACCCTATACCGTACATCAAATATGCCGTAGTCGCGTGTGAGGCCGCGCGAGGGATGGAGGTGATCTGGGCCAGCCCGCGAGAAGTGCTCAACGTTGTGCAAGCGGACAACGTGGGGTGCCACATCATCACTATAACACCCGACCTCTTGAAGAAGATCTCAGGCCTCGGGAAGGATCTCGATGTATTCTCTCTCGAGACGGTGAAGATGTTCTATTCTGATGGAGAGGCCGCCGGCTTCAAGCTCTGATCCGCATGAATCGTTCACCCCGAACGGACATTGGTCTACCCGGGGGACCGCATCAGCACGATATTCTGATAGCCGGCTTCGGGGAGAGACCTGAAATCCATAGGCGCCACATCCCCCGGCCGGCCACCGGCGTGCAACGTGTAGCAACTCAATCCGAACTCCATCAGTTCCCGCGCCACGGCAGGAAGCTCGAAGCCATTGGCCTGCAATTGTCCTGGAGACCACTCCATCATGATCTTGATGTTAGGGTTCTCTGCGATGGTCTTGCGAGCGCCCCGAAGTGCGCTAACCTCGAAACCCTCCACGTCCATCTTCATGAAATCCACGCGACCCTCGAGGAACTGCAGCGCATCGTCTATCAAAACCGACCTTGCGTGAAACGGCCTGAACTCGAAATCCTCTCCAAATCCCTCACCGATCGTGGGAATTTTCGTGCCCGTATTCGCGGCCCGTGCCTGGCTCGTATAAAGCTCAATCCCACCCGCGTTCTCGGCGCACGCCGCCTGGATGATCTGAACACAAGGATCGATCCAATTGATGAGAGCATTCTCGCGGAGCAACCGAGCCATCCTCGGCTCTGGTTCGAACGCAACCACCTTCCCCTTCCAGCCAACCAGACTGCCCATCAAAACCGTGTAGTACCCAAAATTTGCTCCTACATCGACCACGTGATCATTGGCTTTGACATTTCGTGCGACAAAATAACTGCTCTCGAGCTCATAATAGCCATTCATCGCTAGCTTAGGCACGATCAGCTTGTCATACGCGTTGACAAAGAGAATGGGATCGCCGTTGGGGAAATGGCCAGGGAGGCTTATTCGAGTCAGCAATCGTTCGTCGCTCAGGAGCACATTACCGCGCCCCGGCGCCGATTTCGCATGCCCGTCGAAAAGGATTTGCAGTGAACGTACGGCTTCTCGCAATTCGATCTGTTGCCTAAGCAGCTCTACTTGCTGCTTCTCGACCAAGAAAGCCCGAGATTTCAAATTATCTAATGTGCCGGAAATCAGTTCAAGACGAAGATCGATGGGGCTCCGAGAAATCAAATATTCACATGCGCTCTGGATTTCCTTCAGGTTCGCCGAGATCTCCCGCAGTTCCTTCAGAATTCTGGACACGTTTGACGGGAGCGATCGTATATTTCGGCCATGCCGCTCAAGTTTTCTCCATATTTTTATTATTTTTTTCTCCATTGGCAACTTATTCCTCTACGATCCAACGGTCGGAGGCTTTGCGAACATCCGCCGACCTTTGCGGAAGGTCATTTCTTTCTCGAATACAAAGCCCATGTCTTTCCGACAGGCGTTCAGCACGGGAACACGGCCAGCGTACCCCAGTGCCCTTCCCAGCTGCTCGTTGGGAGTGGGCGGTGCAGCGGGGTGTCGGGTCCCACCACCATCCAGGCCGGATAAAAACGATCGAGCTCTAAGATCGCGTAGCCTTTTCCTTTCTTCGCCTCTTCGCCTTTTGCATCCATCCTTCCCGGCCACTGCGCATCGTGAAACAAGAGATAGCCGCCCGAACGTACAAGCGGTCGATATAGGGCAAACTCAGAAATTGTGTGCTCGTAGGTGTAATGGCTGTCGCAGAAAATTAAATCCGCAACTCGACCATTCAAGATTGAATGGACCGCTTCCTGTACAGGATCGCTCAAGCAATCACCGCGCACCAAATGATAATCGAAGCCCTGCGCTTTCAGTTCGGTCGCCAGCCTTCGCTCGCTATCGGAGTATACCCCGTAATCAATGTCGATTATCGTCGCGTTCCTCGCGAGTTTTTCTCGGGCGAGCCAAGCGATATTTCCTCTGTCTTGAGTGCCAATTTCGATGTATACGGCCGCCCCCTGGGCGACGCGAAATGCGCGCACTACGTCCTCCATATAAGGCATAGGCATTCCCGGGAGTACGTACTCCCTCCGCACCGCCAACGCAGCTTTAAGTTCCGCGGCTGTCGTTGCGGCATTGCAACATTGGAGGCATTGCGGCGCCTCGGTAAACGCGGTGGGAAATTTCATCATATCTGTGCCTCGTTAGTGTCGGAGACGCCCGCCATAGGCGGCCGTCTTTCTCGCGCCTTTCCTCTGGAGGCTCAACATCTCAAGACGCTCGACCGTTTTCAGATACCCGATATAAGCGCGCGCACCTCTTCGAGCCCCTCTGGCGAACCGATCTCGTAAAATCGCTGAAACACTTCGAACCCGCAAAGATCACCTGCTTCGCTGAGCTTCGTCAACATGTCCGCTAGATCGCAGGGCTGATCACGAGGAATAAGTTCCATTACAGTCTTTCGCAGAAACACAGACAAGCCATAGTCGATATACCTCATGCCGGCTGCATCAGGCGACGGTGTGCGCTTGTCGTAGCGGCTGACCATCCCGTCGGCAAATATTGCGTTGCTGCGATCCCAACGCCCCTCATTCCGGATAACCGTCATCACATTTCGATCGAGTGCAACCGCATGGGCCCAAACCGGTCCAATCTCAATCGGCAACCAGCTATCCCCATAGAGCAACAGGAACCGCGGCTCCATCAACCCCCTGTCACATGCGAGGCGCACCGCTCCGCCAGTTCCACGCAGGTCGCTTCCTTCGTCACACCAGTCAATGCGCAGACCGAACGGTGAACCATCTCCGACAGCGGCCCGTATCTGATCGCCGCCGTAACCGATGGAATACACCACTCGCTGCACGCCTTGCCGTGCAAGCCAGCGGAGCTGGTGGTGCGCAAAAGGTTCCCCGCCGACGGGCAGGATTGCCTTTGGCAGGGTCCCGGCTACCAAGCGCATTCGCGTCCCCAGCCCCCCCGCCAATATGAGGCATTGCATGCCTATCCTCGCGAAATGACGACGGACCCATCGAAATCGAACTTGAAGCGCACCTCCGGCGGCCCGCCCTCGCTCGCCATGGCCTGACGAAGCTGACTGGGGTCGTCGGCATACAACAGCAGAAACCCCCCACCCCCAGCCCCGACGAGCTTACCGCCCCTGGCGCCGCCTGCCCGCGCGACATCGTACCAACGATCAATGTCCCCATTCGACATACCGGCGGAGCGCGCTCGCTTGCGCAACCAATGTTCATGCATGAGGTCGCCGAACGCCGAAACGTTCCCCGAGACGAGCTGCCGATTGATCTCGCGACCGAGCTCTACCGTCGCCTGCAGTCCATTGATCATCTCCGCATCCATGGCCGCGGACTTCTTCTGCTGGTCCTGCAGAAGTGTGCTGGCGCTCCGCGAATATCCCGTGAAGAACAGAAGGAGGTTATCTTCGAGCCCATGTAGCGCCTTCTGTGGAAGCCGAAGCGGAGCCACATGGACGGTGCCGTCCTTGTCTATCTCAAAGCACGTCAATCCGCCAAAGGATGCAATAAATTGGTCCTGCTTGCCAACCGGGTCTCCCAGCATCTTCATTTCGATCGTGCAAGCCTCCTCCGCGATCCTATGCGCGGTTACAGACTCCCGCTGATGTCCATACACTGCCCGCAAGAGGCCAACCGTAAAAGATCCGGACGAGCCCAACCCGGTCCCGCTAGGTAGGTCTGCAATGCTGACGACCTCCACTGGCTCAACGGACCGCGAACTGAGGACCGCCTTCACGATGCGGTGCTTGATCTCGGCAATGGAGCGGACTTTCTCCTGCTCACTGTACCGAATAATGTAATCGTTCGTGAAGTGTCGCGTGATAGAAATATAGATATACTTATCGATTGCCGCCGAGACGAAAAATCCCCCAAATTTCTCATAGAATGAAGGGAGATCAGATCCTCCGCCCCCAATCGAAATCCGCAGCGGCGTACGCGTGATAAGCATGCAACTCGTTCTCCAACCAATTGCTCAGGCACTGATGCGAAAAAGCTCCAGCGCCACAAACATATCAACCAACTACATTCGCCAACCCTTAATGCGCCAGTACCACTCAATGAATTTCCCATAGGATCGCGAGTGAATCAATCGGTGGTGCACCCACCCGAGCCTGGGCAAACCCTCGTCCTCCGCGCGCTTTCCGTACACCCGCAAAATTTCGAACATTACTGGCGAGATGAAACTACTGCACTGGAACTCAACGAGCGCATCGAGAAGTTCCTCCTGGTGGATCTTCTGCTCCTCCATGAAGGCTTTGAGTGCACGTCTCTTGAAGCGATATCGTTTGGGAGTGCGCTGCGAATTACCGCCATGAATACGATAATGCATCAGTGCCCAATTCAAATTGGAAAGCTTCGCTGCGCCAATCAAACGCCCCCAAAGCTCATAGTCCTCATCACAGTCGAAGTCTGAGTTGTAGCGATAAATCCCCCTGTCGTATAACTCCCGTCTAAACATAACCGACGGATGAAAGAATGGATTATTCACGAGGTACGTATCCCGGATCTCAAGATGCGTCGCCGGGCTCCTCGCCTCCCCGCCATGAAGGCCGATATAACTCACGCCCGAACCCACCAAATCGATCTCCCGGTTCTGCACCAGGAAGTGCACTTGCTCTGTAAACCTTTCCTTGAACGATACATCATCGGCGTCCATGCGGGCTATGAACTCTCCTTTCGCGGCGGCCAGGCCGGCATTCAAATCGCGCGAGAGGCCGGATTTCGGCGGAGTTTTTAGCAAGACGACGTCACCGTCCCCCATGTATTTTTCAATAATCTCGCAAGTCCCATCCGTTGACCCCCCGTCAACGATGATCAGCTCTAGGTTTGGATACTGCTGAAGTGCAATGCTGTGGATTGCCTCGACGATGTAGATGGCCGCATTGAAGGTGGGCATCACTACGGAAACTAGCGGCATTTTCATTTGAAGGCCTCCAACACCGGCCGCGCAAGCCTTGCGTACACCGACGTCGAGTTCCGGACATAGTCCGGACCGACCGTTTTCAGCGTCTTCTCCGTCAGCCCATTCCACAGATGGAACCCGTAGGCATCCTGCAAATCCTCCCAGAATTTGATCCCATCCCCAGAGAAGAGGACCCGCACCGCTTCGGGCCATAGAGGATTGAAAAAAGCGCGATGGTCCAATATAGAAATGTGCCCTGCATGCTTGAGGGTGAGTATCCAAGGCAACCGCACAGAATGGAAATCCCAGTCACTATCTCGCCCTTTGGACTTGAAATATCTGTATTGCTTGATCCACAAATTGGAGAAATGCGAATTCCTCTTCCCCCACATCACCGCGTTGCATAGGCCTGCCGCGGAGTTCTCGATCGAAGCCTGTACCGCCATGCCGAATTCGTGTTCCAATAGCGGGGAGAACGACCGCGCTGTGATCGTATCGATATCCAGATACACACCGCCAACATCATGAAGGGCCAGAAGCCTTACGATATCGGATTTATGGGCGTAGTGGTAAAACCGCGCCACACCAAAGTAGTCGAACTCCCGAATCTTGATGACCATCACTGTCGGATCGGCCAATAGCTTCTCCCACCACGGCCCGGTGGGCTCATAGACGACATGAATAAAGACAGGCCAGTCCCTGTTGTGAAACTGCGCAGAACGGACTGCCATGTAAGCGTAGAAGGGGAATTCGTGTCTATCCTTGAAACCATAGACAAAGTGCAGATAGGATTGCCCTTCAATTGGCTTTCTAATCCTGGCCGCCGCCGCCAGCTTGCTGCGGAACTCCAGCAGCGTTCTTCGGTCCCTCAATGCGCCTTTCGGATGTATGCTTGCCCCAATATAGTTCAGTGCCGTTTGTTTAATGGACTTGCGCAGCCGCGAAAAACGTCTATTAAACCGCCTTTTTTTTTGCGTCATTCTTCAATCTACCGCCTTCGCAGCTCATCTGGGATTCGAAAAGCCGATTCCGGTTGCAACGCGCGTAAAAATCGCCAGCTCATTCATTTCCTTCATAGCACGCAGAATGCGATACTCGCAACAATTCAACAGGCTCCGGCCTATTCCGCCCAGCATCAAGAGGCGAGCCGCGGATCTCCGAACTGCAACTGATAGAGCCGCGAATATGCACCTCCTAGTCTCATCAATTCCGAATGCGTGCCGACTTCTGCGACCTGCCCGTCATTGATGACGTGGATCACTTCTGAATTAAGGATAGTAGCAAGTCGATGCGCGATCGTTATACTTGTCCGGCCCTTCAAGAGTTCGGAGGTCGCGGTCTGAATGACCTGCTCGGTTTCGCTATCCAGAGCGGATGTCGGTTCATCAAGAAGGACGATTGGGGCGCCACGCAGCATCGCTCTCGCGATGGCAATCCGCTGGCGTTGCCCCCCCGAGAGTTGGGATCCGAGTTCCCCTACCCGCGTGTCGTAGCCCTGCCCGAGCGACCTAATAAACTCGTCAGCGTGCGCGGCCCTGGCCGCTGCTTCGACCGCTGCGTCAGTCGCGCTGAGGCCGGCGCATATGTTGTCGCGGATCGATCCTTCAAAAAGGAACGCGTCCTGGCTCACTAGCGATAGTTGGCTGCGTAGCGTCTCAAACGCGAACCCCTGGATAGGCTGACCGTCGATCAAGATCTCGCCGCTTTCCGGGTCCCAGAAGCGCTGGATGAGATTGAAGACCGTCGACTTTCCACTACCAGAAAGACCTACCAGGGCGTGCTTCTTGCCGCCGGCGAAGTGAAGGTTCATGTCCTTTAGAACTGGGCGGCCCGGTTCGTACCCGAAGCTGACGTTGCGGAACGTGATGGATGCGTCGGTGAGCTTGATCTTCTCTGCACCGGGCCGAGCCGCGGCCTCGGCTTCTGGCAAATCCAGTACGTTGTATATCATATGCGCCCCTTCCGCCGCGATCGCGATCTGCAAGCGGACCTTGCCCAAGCGCTTTGCTGGATCAGCCGCGAGCAGCAGCGCAGTTATGAATGCGAAGAATTGCCCCGGCGTCTCACCATACGAAAGATTTCGCCAGCCGGCATAAAGGACAACCAGAGCGATAACGAGCCCGCCCAGGGTCTCCACGAGCGGGGAAACCCGCGCTTGCACTTTCGTCATGCGGACATTCAGGCGCTCGACGGCCTCCACGGCGCGAGCGAGCCGCTTCTCCAGCTCAACTTCCAGCTGGCAGGCCTTGACGACACGGATACCCTGCGCGGTTTCCCGGGTGATGGCTATTATCTCACCCATCGATATGATCTCACTGCGCGCGGCCGCCCGTACCATACCCACGAGACGGCGCACGCCGATCACGCAAATGGGTCCACCGAACAGCACAAATACCGATAGCATCAGATCCTGCGTTACCATGACGGCGGCCAGACCGACCACCGTCATCAGGTCCCTGCCGAGACCTAACGTAACAAGATTTAGCATATCGCGTACGGCTCCCGCGTTGTACGTGATGCGAGTAATGAGGTCATTGGACGGGTTGCTTTGGAAGAACGCCACGCCCATCCGAAGAAATTTCGCGTAGAGCCGTTTCTGCACCCCAGCCAGAATCTTGTTTCCAATGATGCTAAGAACAACATCCTGGACATAAGATGCAATTCCTTTTACTACAAACAGAAGAACGATTGCCGCTGGAATCCAAATCAGGGCGGCCTGATTACGATCAACGAAAATCTTGTTGATCATGTCCTTCATCATCCACGCACTGAGGGCTGTGCATCCGGACACGATCGCCATGCAGACGAAGGCCGCTCCGTAGCGCCAGGCCGCCTCGGCTCCGAAATCTGAAATGATACGCCGGAGCAACTGCAGCATTGGATTGAGCGCGAATAGCCGATTGATCCAAGCCTTGATCGAACCTTTCCAGCTTTTTCCCCGACCTGGTCGCAACGCAAGATCCATGTCACTGCATCTCTCTATGGTCGGTAGCCGCGATTAACCCGTCGAAGTGCCTTTACAGTGCGGCCCGGATGCAGCGCAAGCGCACGCGCAAGCAGGCGCCACTTGTTCGTATCGGCGAGAGGTGCTGCGAGCGCCAATCTAGTGAGTACCCAATGCCAAAGTTTGGCATGCTTGACTAGGATCTCTGGATCCTGTCCGTCGACCAGCAACTTCGCCCGCGAATATTCGAAATTATCGCGCAATAAAAAGTCTACAAGTTGGAAAAATCTCAGCTCTCCTGGGATAAGCGACCCCAGAAATTGGGCGGAGCCAATATCAGGCGCTTTCGATAATCCATCAGTAGGATCCGCCTTTCCACCAATCCGCAACTTATGCGTCGCAATGGCAAGAGCCGTCGAAATCTGTTGCTGAACCAATCGGGTAGCGCCCACATTCGCCGCATGGATGCGGTACTTCAGACCGACGAAATCTAGATTGTCTATTGAACCCCTTTCTGACGCCCTAAGCCACAAGTCAAAATCTTCCGCGCATTCGTACGCACATCGATAGCCACCCATTTCCATAATCGGAATTCGACGCATCAAAACGGTCGGATGGCAGATAACACATTTGCATTCAAGCGCCTTGGCGACCTCCTGCCTACCTTTAACAAATCTTGGAGGCTTGAGCTCGATGCCCTCCTCGTTGATCCAGAGCGTCCGCGTACCAAGCACCAGCAGATCATCGTTTTGAATCATATGGGCATATTGTGATTCAAGCCGCTTTGGCATCGCGATATCGTCGGCATCCATGCGAGCGACAAACGACGATCGTGCTTCTGCCAGACCTATGTTCAGTGCATTTACGAGCCCCTTTCCTTCTAATGTAATTACACGAATGCGGGTATCCCTCTCTTGGAAAGCTCTGAGCATCTCGGGAGTCGCATCAGATGAACCATCATCTATGCAAATGATCTCCAGATCGGTAAAGCTTTGTGAGACGATGCTTTCAAGGGCACTTCCAAGGAAACGCTCTCCATTCCGAATGGGCAACAATACTGAGATTGCGGGTATCACCAGAGATCAATGTCCCCGTTTCGCTTGATTTGAGCTGGCAACCGCGCGGCAAAAATCAGCAAAATGTTGTGATACAGATACGATGTCAAAATTCCGCTCTACAAATAGGCGCCCTCTATTGGCCAGAGAACTCCGCAAAGCACTACCATCGATCAGGGACAGCAACGCTTCCACGATTGATTCTTTTGTGACGCTTCTGAGCTTTAGCGCATGGCCGCCGCTGACTTCTGCAAGCCCGCCGCTCGAAGAGCTGACTACCGAGCATCCACCCGCATGCCCCTCAAGGGCAGTACGTCCAAAGGGCTCGTCCCAGACCGAAGGTACAATTGCAATCGCGGAACTCTCGTAGGCCTTCTTCACTACCGCATGCGGCTGGTCGAGCAGAACGCTGATGCGCTTGTGACCGCGTAGCGTTGCAAGCGTTGCCTGTGCGTAGTCATCTCCCGGTACTGTCTCGGAGAGTATAAAGATTGCGCGCCAATCCTGCCGAAGATTGAGAACCTCTCGCGTCGCCTCAGCAGCAGGAAGGACACCTTTCTCAGCGACGTTGCGAGCCGTGCACAATATCACCTCTTCCCGCCGGACTTGCGGTTGCCAGGCGCACATGTCTAGTCCGTTATAGACAACGGTTTGCAATCCTTCAAATTCAGGCCAATGCTTGCGGAAATGGGCATGACACGCTTCGCTGACGTGGATCAAGCCGGCAAGGCTCTGGTACCGCGACAGCCGGAACTGTCGACGTAAGCTAGGGAATATTCCAGACCTCTGGGCCGACTTCTGGAAGTTGTGGGTATGGAGAATGACCGGGATATCCGTTACGCGTGCAAGTTTGGCCGCCGTCGGCAAGTGTTGCTGCACTACAACCACATCATATGGCTCGGTTCGCAGAAGGGCCACAACATCTTTCACCTTTTTACGGGTGGACGTCTCGGCAATACGAACGACTTCGTGACCGGCAAACGTCTCCCCGGAATGAGCTGCAGCGATCGTGCACTGAACCCAATCGGGACGGTGCTCGACAAGATCGCGGACAGTGAGGTCTATCGAGGTCGCGCCGACTTCACCGTATCGCATGTTGCGCGGTAGGACGATCAGAACGCGCACCCGACTACCTAGCCGTGCGCTAGTCGTGGAAAACCAGATTCATCTTCACGCCGCTCGGCGGATAACATGTACCAAATGCGCAACCACCGGAATTTCGAGTTGTACAGCGCGAATTTAAGACCCGGTATGCCGCCAAGGATATGCGTCCGTACGACGTAATACCGAAAAAAGGAAATCGGGAACTCCACCAACAGCCTAAGCCACATTAGAGGTGGGGCCATGCTGGATCGCCGCAACCCCGCAAGATAGCGCGCACGACGTTTGATCTTCGCGTTTAGGTCGACAAATGAGGCGTACGGATGATGATGCATGCCAGCCGCCAACCGACCGACCGTCCCCTCGCGCACCTTTACGGTATCGTGCATCGGTGAAGGCGAAAATGACGCGACAGACTTGTCGTAGAGACGGATCGCGTAGTGATCGCGCGGCAACGGACGAGGCACCGAACGACCGGGATAAATGATGTTCACTGGGATGAAATAGGCTACCTCATCAGGCTCCTCGGCGAGACGTGCCCGAATCTCTCGCGCCAACTCAGGCGTCACCCGCTCGTCCGCGTCGATGTTTAGAACCCACCGGTGCTGGCATAGACCTTCAGCGAATTTCTTTTGCGCTCCGAAGCCACGCCAGGGCTCGATGACGACTTTGGCGCCGAGTTCGCGCGCGATCTTTACGGTGTCATCGGTGCTTCCAGAGTCGACGACGATGATTTCGTCAACAAGCGATCGTAACGAGATAATCGCGTCGGCGATCCGTGCCGCCTCATTTTGCGCAATAATGAACCCAGAAAGCGTTTGACGCATAACATGCAACCCCGAAAGAAAGCACTGCACCATAGTGCCGTGAGAAGTTTTCCACAAGTCGGTCGTGTAGGACTCAGTGGTGAACGGCGTTCTGTTGCCCGATGTGTCCATCCTGCGACAGTCGCGGAAGTCATTGTTTTTCCGAGCAATCGCCCTGGGACATATCATTTGCAATATACCTTGCTCAATCCCTTGGCGGACGCGACACGGCGTTCAGCATCCAACCAAGCATCTAAGTTTTAAGTAATTCCCACCAATATACCGACTCTTCGGAGCCTAGTTTGCTGTGCCCACCGCGTACAGATGGTCCAAAGGGTTATCAACGGCCGTACACCTTCGTGGTGGTGGTCTTGCTTATGCTGCTGGCGGGGCTCTGGCGATCCTCCGGACACCGGGCGACATTTTTCCGAGATCCCATCCCTTTGATCAGTGCCGCGTGGCAGTACACTGACCTCCTGGCGAAGGAGGTGTCGCGTCACTATCGAGGAAATCAAACACCACCTCGAACAGGGCGACGACTTCGAGACCGCCATCCTCGAGGGCGTCGACCATATCGCGACACCGGCGTCCGTCTCGATGATCTGCTCACAAATCATCTGCATGCGTCTGCTCTTCCTCGAAGGCGTAGCGCGCTTCCTGTTCGTGCCCATGGCGGAAGCCGTGATGTTCGCCATGGTGTTCTCCTTCACCCTGTCCCGCACGCCCGTGCCGACGATGGCGAAGTACATGTTGCATCCCAACGCGGAAGGGGGCGCGAGCCCCTCGCGCAATCCGCTCGAGTGCATCCAGATTGTCTTCGATGCTGCCTTCGAGCGCTTCCGCCGGGCTTATCGCGACCTCCTCGCGCAAGCCCTCGCCCATCGCTGGCTTCCTGCTGTTTCCGTTCCTGGGGCGGGATTTCTTCCCGTCCGTCGATGGCGGGCAGATCCTGATACACGGTGCATGTGTAGTTCGGAACGCGACTGGAATTCGCCAACCAGCTCTTGCGCAGGCTGAAGGCGGTGCCGGGCATCGCGGACGCGCGCATCCAGCTGTCTCGCGCCGCGCTCGGCTTCCGCGTCAACGTCGACCGCTCACGAGCCCAAGCGCTGGGCGTGACCGAGCGAGACGTGACAAGCAGCATCGGCGCGAGCCTTGCAGGCACCAGCCAGGTGGCCCCGACCTTCTGGCTCAACCCGGCGAATGGCGTGAACTACACGGTGGCGATCCAGACGCCGCAATACCGTGTGAACACGGTCAGCACACTGCAAACCTTCCGATCACGTCAGCGACCGGCGCGCCCCAGCAGTTGCTGGGAGCAGTCGCATCAATCGAGCGGGCGGCCTACAACGCCGCGTCGAGATCGCGTCCGGGATCACATCGGAAAGATCGCGTTGCGCAGAGCCCGCCGGATGACCTTGTGGAAGGCGACACCGTGCAAATCAAAAGCGGATGACCTGAACGTCCGCCCCCCTCGGCCACTGGACGGCGCCGACCTGCGCCCAGAAGTTGACCGCCTCTCGACGTTATACGCCGCGTCGGCTCGGGCACCGTCGGAAACGGCTGTGGCCTGGAGACGGGCCGATTCCTCGAGGACGGCGACGAGATCGAACTCGAGGTGCAGAAGATCGGCGTTCTGGTCAACCGCGTCCAGCTGCAGACCGGATAGGCTCCTACACGCGGTGTCACTTGCTGCTGCCCTTACCAAACCGTCTCA